>CAMBTR010000090.1 GCA_945870885.1 Chryseobacterium gleum
CCTTTGGCCGATGCCAATGCCGCTGAAAGTCCGTCCGCATTTTTACCCCCTGCCGTAGCAAAGAATGGCTGTCCGCCTCCGCCTCCTTGGATTTCCTTGGCACATTCACGAATCATTTGCGTTGCATTCCAACCTTTTTTAGCAACCCATAGCTCGTCGATGTAAATCGCCAAACCTGGTTTCTCATCCGCCAAAAACGCCAAAACCACCACCGGATTGCTCAACTCTTGCTTCAACTGAAAACACAATTGCTTGGCCGCATCCGCGCTAGGCAAATTCATTTGCTCCAATACCATCGGAACCCCAGCAATGGTTTGAACTTTTTGCAACAAACTCGACTTCAACGCCGAAACCTGCTCGACTTCCATTTGCTCCAACTGCTTTCGCATCGATGCGTTTTCTTCCAATACCTTGTTCATCGCAGAAACAACATCCTTCGGATTGCCCAAAGCGATTTTCACCTGCGACAACTCTTCCAGCTGACCGTTGATATAATCCAAAGCCGATTGCTGCGTCACCGCCTCAATCCTTCGAACACCGGCAGCCACACTAGACTCACCCAAAATCTTGAAGAAGCCAATTTGAGAGGTATTCGCCACATGCGTTCCGCCACACAATTCCATAGAATAATTCGCATCAAACTCAATCACACGAACATATTCGCCATATTTTTCACCAAACAAAGCCGTCGCCCCCATCTTCTGCGCCTCCGCAATCGGCACGTTACGATGCTCTTTCAATGCGATGCCCTCGCGGATTTTTTCATTCACACGAACTTCAACTTCTGCAATTTCCTCCTCCGTCATCTTGCCAAAATGAGAAAAATCAAAACGCAAAGCAGAATCATTCACTAAACTACCCTTTTGGGCCACGTGAGATCCCAATGCCTCTTGCAAAGCACTGTGCATCAAATGCGTTGCGCTGTGATTGCTACTAATGCTGTTTCTGCGACTTGCATCCACCTGAGCAGTAAACACCTGATTCATATTTTTTGGCAAATTCTCACATACCAAAACATGCAATTTGTTCTCTTTTTGGGTATCCAAAACCCGCACAATCTCACCGTCTACCCCAATCAACTGACCAGAATCGCCCACTTGACCGCCACTTTCGGCGTAAAAAGGACAAACATCCAATACCAATTGATACAAATTCTTTCCTTTGGCTACGATGGTTCTATGTCGACTAATCTCGGACACACACTGCGTTGCATCATACCCACAAAACGATTCATCGCTGTCGGCCATGATAGTAATCCAATCCCCAGTTTGCTTCACCGCATCGGCCTTAGAGCGATCTTTCTGTGCTTGCAAGGCAATCTGAAAACCATCCATATCCACCGAACACCCACGTTCGCGGGCGATCAAATCTGTTAAATCGATAGGGAACCCAAACGTATCATACAATTCAAAAGCCGTTGCACCATCTACAACACCTTTGGGATACTGATCGATAAATGTACCCAGCCTTCCCATACCCGAGCTCAAGGTTCTGAAGAAGGAATTTTCTTCCTCTTGAATCACACGCTGAACGAAACTCTCTTGGGCTTTTAACTCAGGGAAACTGCCGGCGAAGTAATCCGCTAGACCGGGAACCAATTGATTAAAAAACGATTCCTGGAATCCCAAGTAAGAATAACCATAGCGAACGGCTCTTCTCAAAACCCTACGAATGACATATCCTGCGCCCGTGTTGGATGGCAACTGTCCGTCGGCAATGCACAAACTCACTGCCCGCAAGTGATCGGCGATAACCCGAAATGCTATATCCTGCTCCTCATTGTCTCCATAATTCTTACCACACAATTTGGCGGTATTTTGGATGATAAATTGAAAAACATCGGTATCGTAATTGCTTGATTTCCCTTGAATTCCACGCACCAATCGCTCAAAACCCATTCCGGTATCCACGTGTTGTGCGGGCAAACGATCCAAGCTACCATCGGCTTTGCGGTTGAATTCCATGAACACGAGGTTCCAGATTTCAATCACTTCGGGATGGTCTTGGTTTACCAGGGTTGCGCCATCAACGGCCTCGCGCTGCTCGGCCGAACGCATATCAAAATGTATCTCGGAACAAGGGCCGCAAGGACCCGTATCACCCATTTCCCAGAAATTGTCTTTTTTGTTGCCTTTTAAAATTCGCTTGGGATCAATAAACTCCGCCCAACGATCGTGGGCTTCTTGATCGAACAGAATATTGGCGGAAGCATCGCCCTCAAACACCGTAACATACAGCTGGTCTTTGGGTAAACCATACACCTCTGTCATCAGTTCCCAAGCCCAAGCAATGGCATCTTGTTTAAAGAAATCACCAAAGCTCCAATTGCCCAACATCTCAAACATGGTATGGTGGTAATGGTCGTGGCCAACTTCCTCCAAATCGTTGTGTTTTCCGCTCACGCGCAAGCATTTTTGTGAATTGACAACCCGTTTGTAGGGTGCTTCAGCATTGCCCAAAAAGTAATCTTTGAACTGATTCATCCCCGCGTTGGTAAACATGAGGGTTGGATCGCCTTTGACAACGATGGGTGAGCTTTGAACGAAAGTGTGTTGCTTTGATTCAAAAAACGACAAAAATTTCTGTTTGATTTCGTGACTACTGAGCGCCATGGCGCAAAGATAGTGCAGAATGGGTCAAAAATGAGAGGCCGCGCACTGCGCGGCCTCTCATTTTATCACTCTAAAGTTCACAATACTCAAAGTTGAACGTTTCCGCCAAACCCGCGTATCGTTAAATACAATTCAGTTCGCTCAATCAACCTACAGCACTCACCTTTGGCGCTGCATTCTTGATCTCCTCGCTGGCACCGTCCTCAAACTTCTTGAAGTTATCGTTGAACAAATGCGCCAACTTCTCACACTGCTTGTCGTAAGCTTCTTTGTCGGCCCAAGTATTTCTTGGATGCAACAATTCCGCTGGAACGCCTTCGCACGCATTTGGCATCATCATTCCAAAGACAGGATGCGCTGTAAATTCACCCGTTAACTTGCCTTCTAATGCCGCAGTAATCATAGCGCGGGTGTAAGACAACTTCATACGACTTCCAACGCCATATCCACCACCACTCCAACCAGTGTTCACCAACCAAACGTTTATTTCTGGGCTTGCGCTCAACTTTTCACCCAACATTTTAGCATAAACGGTGGGATGCAAAGGCAAGAACACCTGACCAAAGCAAGAAGAGAAGGTAGCTTGTGGCTCGGTAACGCCCGCTTCAGTTCCAGCAACTTTTGCGGTATAACCACTGATAAACTGATACATGGCCTGACCTGGATTCAATTTAGAAATCGGAGGCAACACACCAAACGCATCGGCGGTAAGGAAGAAGATATTTTTTGGCGCATCGCCCACTGAAGGCACCGCAATATTTTCAATGTAATCGATAGGATAAGCTACACGAGTATTCTCAGTCACAGAGATATCGTCATAGTTTACCACATCAGAACCTTCAAAGAAACGAACGTTTTCTACCAACGCACCGTGTTTGATGGCATGCCAAATTTGTGGCTCTTTCTCTTCGGTCAAATTCACGCACTTGGCGTAACATCCACCTTCGAAGTTGAAAACGCCAGTATCCGACCAGCCGTGCTCATCGTCACCAATCAACTTGCGATTTGGATCAGCGCTCAAAGTGGTTTTTCCCGTTCCGCTCAAGCCAAAGAACAAAGCAGTATCGCCGTTCACACCAATATTGGCAGAACAGTGCATGCTCAATACATTGCGCTCATGAGGAAGGATATAATTCAATACAGAGAAAATTCCCTTTTTGATTTCACCGGTGTAGCCAGAACCACCAATCAAGATGATTTTGCGACTCACACTAACCATAGTGAAGTTGTGCTGACGTGTACCGTCAACGGCAGGATCGGCATGGAACGATGGCGATGCTACGATAATCCACTCCGCAGGTTGAGTGGCGATTTCTTCCGCAGAAGGACGCAAGAAAAGGTGCTTAGCGAACAAGTTCTGGTATGCACTCTCGGTAACCACTTGAATGTTCAAGCGATTCTTAGGATCGGCACAAGCGAAGGCATGGCGGACAAAAATTTCTTTGCCTTCCATGTGATTCATCACCTTATTTAATAAAGTATCAAATTTGGCTTCTTCAAATGGCTGATTCACAGTGCCCCACCATGCAGAATCTGCGGTTTGGACATCTTTTACCAAGAACTTATCCTTTGGACTTCTACCAGTAAATTCACCAGTATCAGCCGCCAAGGCCCCTTGAGATGTGATTCTTCCCTCGTTTCTTTCGAGGGCTTTCGCTACGAGTTCGTCTGTGGTTAGATTTTCGAATACGGTCTGGGCGTGATTTTTAATCGACGCAATGATTTCGATATTATTCATGCTATAAATGAAATAACTTTGAGTCTGCAAAGGTACTTATTGTAACGGGGTATATAGCCCATTCAAAAGAATTCTTTGTAAATGAACTTACGCACAAGTAAAATGAGTCAATCTATGCAAAACAAAAAAATCAAATCATTGAATTACAAAGAATTAATAAATTCAACCATGTTAAAAAGTGTTGTTTTGACACTTGTAAAATTGTGTATTATCCTCTACCCCAGTAGCCCAAGTCATGCCCAATATCTGATCCCTCAACCCACATTAAATCGAGCGATTTTTGCGGAAAGCATTATTCATACGGGGGCTAACTTATTCTACAACGACCACATAAATCAAATTAGAACTGAGGGAAATAATTGGAAGGTGGGACCCATCGACAATTGGGCTCAAACCACATTAAACGGGAAAACGGCGCACATTTCGGATGGCATGGCACTCGGCACAGCCCTAGCCGCCGGCATGATCACACTCGCACTGCCTAAAAATCAGCAAACACAGTATATTCAGCTTGGAGTTCAAAATGTATGGATTACGGCCAATCTTACTCAAACGGTAAAAATGCTGGCGCTCAGAAATCGACCTTACACCCAAGTGCCGGGGTTTGTATCAACGAAAACCGACGACCATTTTAGTTTTTTCAGCGGACATAGTGCCATTACGGCAACCGCAGCAACTACGGCCATAATGATGGCATTGAATCAACCGAATATACCCACTTGGGGCAAAGCTGCAGCATACACTGCAGGCGGCCTTGCACTTACCACCGCTGGACTTAGAATTGCAGCCGGAAAACATTATCCCTCCGATGTTGTTACTGGTATATTGGTTGGCGTAGTCGTTGCCGTCATCAATACCAAACTTCATGAAGCCCATTGATTTTATCATACCTATCCTTTGTGCCATCCCATTGATAGGATGCACTCAAATACCTAAAAAATCTCATCAAACAAAAAATCCCTCTAACGAAATGACTCACGTAGAACCTCAAAATCTCGACTCTTGTGTAATTGCCGGTGGCTGTTTCTGGTGCATGGACGCCGTTTATCGCAGAATGATAGGCATCGTTAATGTTGAATCGGGCTACTCAAACGGAACGGTAAAAAACCCAACCTACAAAGAAGTTTGCAACGGGAATACGGGCCACGCCGAAGTCGCTAAGATTTACTTCGATAAAACCGTAACCTCCTACCCCCAAATTTTGGAAGTTTTTTGGCGCGTGCACAATCCTACCACACTAAATAGGCAGGGCAATGACGTTGGAACCCAATACCGAAGTGGCATTTACTACATGAACAACGAACAGGAACTCATTGCGCGGGCCAGTAAATCAGCTGTGGAAGAGAGTGGCTTGTGGACAAATGATGGCAAAGTAGTAACAGAAATTCTACCATTGACCAATTACTGGCCCGCCGAAGATTACCACCAAGATTATTATGCCAATAACCCTGAAAATCAATACTGTGTTTATGTGGTGAGCGAAAAGGTAGAGAAATTCAAAAAGGCCTTTGCGAATCTGTTAAAGTCAGAGAAGTAATTTCCTTACCCCTTCGTTTTATAATCTTTTCCCTCCAAATACGATTTCACCTTGGCGTGGAAGTCGCCCTGAATTATAATATCTCCGTCTTTGGCACTTCCCCCTACCCCACAATGCGATTTTAGGGCGCGCTCTAAGGCTTTCAAATCATCTGAGCTGCCCACGAATTCCTTGATCACAACGCATGGCTTGCCATTTCTCACCTCACGTCTTACGTACAACTTTTGCTGTGATGCGGCCAAAGTTTCTTGTCCCGATGCGTCTTCTTCGTAGCTATAATTCGGATTGGTACTGTAGACAACACCCGACTTATTTTTATTCTTATTGCTCATACAATCAATGAGTTAATTACTTTCGAATTATCACACCCGCAACCGCTTGCGCCATCGGCATCACTACCATGTCATTCACGTTTACGTGGGGCTTTCGCGTCACCACAAAACCAATAGCCTCAGCGATATCCTCCGCTATCAAATTTTCAAACCCCTTGTAAACCGTTTTCGCCCTATTCTCGTCGCCATCAAATCGTACGACACTGAATTCCGTTTCAACGGCACCGGGGTGAATGCCTGTCACCTTCACATCGTGCACCGCCAATTCCAACCGCATGCTTTTGGTAATCGCATCTACCGCAAACTTTGTCCCGCAGTAAACATTGCCGTTATCATAAACTTCCTTGCCGGCAATCGACCCAATATTGATGATATGTCCTTTTCCACGCGAGATCATTCCGGGCGTTACGGTCCTACTCACATACAAAAGGCCCTTGATGTTGGTGTCAATCATTTGGTCCCAATGGTCGGTATCTCCATCGTAAAACTTGGAAAGACCTTTTGCCAAACCCGCATTGTTCACTAGCACATCGATCGATTTCCATTCCTGAGGTAAACCATCGTAAAACGCCTGCACATCCAACTTATTGCGAACATCCAAAACCGCCAGAAAAACTTTGCAGCCCGATGTCTCAGGATTTTGATGGAGATCATCCTCCAATTCTTTCAATCGATCCATCCTTCTGGCAACTGCGATAATATCATATCCCAATGTGGCCAATTCCTTCGCCGTAGCGTATCCAATACCGCTGCTTGCACCTGTAACACAAGCAATTTTTTTCACGTTACTATCCATTCGATAAAAAATTTAATTCGACTTAACGCCAACTATTAATAAATTCGGGGTAAACAACACCTTCTGCGTACTTCG
>CAMBTR010000091.1 GCA_945870885.1 Chryseobacterium gleum
GCGGTACGATCTGTGAAAATAATCGGATGCTCCTGAATGATAAAGCCTCTGCAATTGCTTCGGAATTTCATTTCAATTTGAAACGCATAACCTCGGAATTTTATATAGTCGATGCCAATCGTCTCTAACACCTTTCGCTTATAACACACAAAACCCGCGGTGGTGTCGGCAATGTTTAATCCAGTAATTAATTTAACATATTTGCTCGCGTAGTAACTCATCAAAACGCGACCCATGGGCCAGTTGACAACATTCACGACGCCGCCAAAATATCGAGAACCTACGCAAACATCGGCGCCCGCCTCGCACTTTGCAATCAAATTTGGGAGTTGATCCACCGGATGTGAAAAATCGCAATCCATCTCACATATATATTCGTATCCTTTGTCTAAAGCCCAATGAAATCCCGCGATGTAGGCAGTGCCCAATCCGTTTTTGCCTTGGCGTTTCAGGATGTTCAATTTACTGCGATTCTGATTGTACTGCGCCATCATCGAATCAACCTGAACGGCCGTGCCATCAGGGGAATTATCGTCAACAACGAGCAAGTCGATGTCCTTCTCTAAGGCCATCACCGTATGGACCATTCTCTCGATATTTTCGATTTCGTTGTAGGTGGGGATGATAACTAGATACTTCGACATGCGATTGAATGAGCGAAAATAAGTTATTTTGCAGGGAAATGGAAAAAATGGGTGAATCAGTTGTCGGCAAAAAGGCGTTATTTTTAGATCGGGACGGTGTGATCAATCACGATCCAGGCGATTATACCAAGAGTTTGGCCGAATTTACGGTGTTGCCCGGTGTGATTGAAACGCTAAAAGTGTGGCACGATGCGGGGTATTTGTTGATTGTGGTGACGAATCAAGCGGGGATCGACAAGGGTTTGTACACGGAAGAGACGGTTCATGGAATCCATCAATATGTGCAAGGGCTTTGCGTTCAAGCGGGTTTTAGTATCGCCCAATTCTATTTTTGTCCGCATCATCCCGATTTTTCTGGTCGATGTTTATGTCGGAAACCCGGAAGTTTGATGGTAGAAAAAGGACTCCACAAGTTTGATTTAGATCCATCGCAATGTCTGATTATAGGTGACAAACAGCGTGATTTGGATGCCGCTGCCGCCGCCGGTGTAGGTGGGGTTTTGATTGAAACCAATGATAAAATTCCTTTGCCCCAAGAAGTCTTTGACTTTTGATTTCGACATTTGATTTCAATTTTTTGCAGTCGATTCATGTCGCGATTTGATGTATTTTTGTTGAAACAAATATTTTTTACCTATGAAATTTAAATTCCATCCTGCAGGCGAAAGAGGGGTCAATAAAATGGCTTGGCTCGACTCCAAGTTTAGCTTCAGTTTTGCCCATTGGTACGATCCTGAGAAGATTCATTTTGGGGCGTTGCGGGTTTTGAACGATGATATTATTGCGCCGAATATGGGTTTTGGAATGCATCCGCACGACAATATGGAAATTGTGACCATTATGTTGTCGGGGGAATTGCAGCACAAGGATTCGATGGGACATACTGCGGTAATAAAAGCGGGGGAGGTGCAGCACATGACGGCCGGGACGGGTATCACCCATAGCGAGGTCAATAGCAGCAATACCGAAGAGAGTAAGTTGTTGCAGTTATGGGTTTTTCCTCGGGCGCACAATCTTACCCCAAGCTATGATCAACGGTTTTTTTCTGCGGATGACAGGGCGGGGAAGTGGCAGTATTTGGTGACGCCGACGGGTGGGGATTCCATCAAGGCACAACAAGATGCGTATTTTGTTCGACAAGAAATGCCAGCCAATGCAACTGCCAAATACGATTTACACGGAGAATACCAAGGGGCGTATATTTTTGTGATTGAAGGATCTGTGGAGGTGAATGGCCACAAATTAGAACGTCGCGACGCGATAGGGCTGTGGGAACTGGATCAATTGGATTTCACGACATCAGATGGAGCGGATGTTCTAGTGATCGAAATACCGATGCGTTAATAGTTACTTCGACAATTCAGCCAATTTGGCTTCCACTTCTTCTTCCGCACCCGGAGTGTATCCTTGGTGGGTGAAAACCAACTTGCCATTCTTATCGTAAATGAATGTCATGGGTGGGTTGTTGACGTTCATCGCGCGGGCCAAGTCCATATTTTCATCCAAAATGATTTGATACTGCCAGTTTTCGGCCAACACTTTGGGTTTTACTTTCCGGCTGTTTCTTGCATCGTCGATGCTTACCGCAACCAATTTTACGTTGTATTTTGTTTGCCAGTCGGCATAGTGTTCATCGATCGCTTGTAGCTCCTTTATACATGGACCGCACCATGTAGCCCAAAAAGAAACGATGGTAATTTTTCCTTTTTCTACGGTTGAATTAAAGTTGATGGGGGCACCATCGATATTTTTGACATTCACAGACGGTGCTTCTTGGGTAGCGTCTTGGCCAAATAGGCTAGGTGCTAAGGCCAATGCAGCGATTAAAAATGCGGTAATGTGTTTTTTCATTTCAGCAAAAGTATTCCAAATATGGTGCCAAAGCGGATTTGATTTTTGTAAAATTCGTAACAGATTTATCCCTTTGGTACTTGAATGTTAACTTCGCATCATGGAAAAGCCCAGTTTGCCGTCCGGAACCAGAGATTTTTCACCCAAAGTGATGCTACTTAGAAAATACATCACTTCGGTGATGGAACGTATTTTTTTATCTCATGGGTTTGGGGCATTGGAGACGCCATCGTTAGAAAACTTGCGCACTTTGCAAGGCAAATACGGCAATGAAGGCGATCAACTGTTGTTCAAAGTCCTGAATTCAGGCGATTTTTTGTCGAAGGCAGACGCATCGTTGTTGTCGGCTAAAGACAGCAAAGGGCTCATACCCCAGATTTCGGATCGTGGGTTACGCTATGATTTAACGGTTCCTTTGGCGCGTTTTGTGGTGATGAATCGCAATGAAATTGTTTTTCCATTTAAGCGGTATCAGATGCAGCCGGTTTGGCGGGCGGACCGACCTCAGAAGGGCAGGTATCGTGAGTTTTGGCAGTGCGATATAGATGTTGTGGGTGCCAACTCGGTGGTGTCGGAGGCGGAATTGGTGGAGATGTATCAAGAGGTTTTTGCGGTATTGGACTTGGGTGTAAAGATTCGCATCAATCACCGCGGAATTTTGGATGCTTTTGTGCGGGTGTTGGGTACGAGGGAGAATTGGAATGCATTTATGATCATCATTGATAAGGCCGATAAAATTGGTTTTGAGGGTGTGGCTAAAGAGTTGGAGGAGAAGGGTTTGTCGATGTCGTTGAATGCCTGGAAATGGCTTTGGGATAGCAAATCGGTGAGTGGCAATTCTGAAAAAATGTTGTTGGCGGGGGGCACGGATTTTTTACAGGGCGAAGCTTTATCGAAGGGATTGAGTGAGTTGGAAATGATTTTTGGATTGTTGGGGAATACGGGGAATGTGGAATTGGATTTTACGTTGGCTAGGGGGTTGAGTTATTATACGGGCGCGGTGTTTGAGGTGGAGGCGGTAGACGGTCGATTGCCATCGGATTTTAGATTGGGAAGCATTGGTGGCGGTGGTAGGTATGATAATTTGACGGGTGTTTTTGGCTTGAAGGACGTTTCGGGGGTGGGGGTGAGTTTTGGATTAGATCGGGTATATGATACGATGGAGGCGGCTGGATTGTTTGATGCGATGGAGCAAGCGGTTGGTGGGACATTGGTTTGTGCCATGGATGCATCGTGTGAAGTGTTTGGGGCCGGAGTGGCCCGCGCGCTTCGCGCGCGGGGCCTTACCGCCGAACTGTATCCAGGAACCCCAAAATTGAAAAAACAGTTGGATTATGCCAACGACAAAAAAATGGGCTTTGCGGTCATCATCGGAAACGAAGAGTTACAAGCAAATAAAGTAGCGCTGAAGAATTTGGTTACTGGCGAGCAGGTTACTGGTTCGGTTGAGGAGATCGCCGCGGTAATTGCTGCTTCGGTTTAAAGTTTTAATAGACTATTTTTAAACGATTAATATCACAAAATGAAATCATTTTATACCTTGCAAGAAGCCATTGAGGCACTGAAACTGCCGGTGGAATTAACGCCTGAGGTGCGTGAACGGATGGATCGCAGTGTGGCATTTTTGCAATCATACCTCGATAAAGCCACGGCCCCAGTATATGGTGTGAATACGGGATTTGGTTCCTTGCAGAATGTTGAAATTTCAGCCCAGGATTTGAGTGCGCTGCAAGAGAATTTGCTGATTACCCACGCCGCAGGCGTGGGTAATCCCCTCAATATGCATCTGGTGCGTACCATGCTTTGGCTTAAAATGCTGAACATGAGTAAGGGTTACTCGGCCATCCGACCTGAAATCTTTGAACGCTTATCGGCCATGTACAACCAGCAATGGTATCCCGTGGTTACGGAGCAGGGATCGCTTGGTGCCTCCGGCGACCTCGCGCCCCTGTCGCAAATGGTGCTTCCGCTCATCGGAAAAGGCTTTTTGCGTCACCCCCAGCATGGTGAAATTTCTGGGGAGCAATGGCTAGCTCAAAACAATTGGCAACCGTTGCAACTCGGTCCCAAAGAAGCACTCGGTCTCATAAATGGCACCCAATTTATGCTGGCACATTCGGTGGAGGCTTACAGGCGTATAAGACAGATATTCAAGCAGTTGCCGATCGTGAGTGCATTGAGTATAGATGCGTTTGATTGTAGGATGGATCCCTTTCAATCGCCCATTCATCGCGTAAGGCCTCATGCCGGACAGATTGCGGCGGCGGCGGAGATTCGGGCCATTTTGGAAGACTCACCCATCGCAAAGCAGCCCAAAAAACAGGTACAAGACCCTTATAGTTTCCGTTGTATTCCACAGGTTCATGGCGCCTCTTACGATGCCTTGGATCATTGTTTGGATGTGTGGGAAACGGAGTTGAATTCGGTGACCGACAACCCCAATGTGTTTGAGGAGGAGAACATCGTATTGAGTGGTGGCAATTTTCACGGACAGCCTTTGGCGTTGACGTTGGATTACGCCGCGATGGCTCTGTCCGAGTTGGGCAGTATCAGTGAGCGGAGAACGTATTTGTTGGTGAGCGGACAGCGGGGCTTATCGCCATATTTGGCCGATGGTGCGGGTTTGGACAGTGGTTATATGATTGCGCAGTACAGTGCGGCGGCATTGGCATCGCAGAACAAACAGTTGTGCACGCCAGCTTCGGTGGATAGCATCATGAGTTCGAACGGACAGGAGGATCACGTGAGTATGGGGGCCAACGCAGCCACGAAATTGTTGCGGGTGATAGAGAACGTTGAGAACATTTTGGCGGTGGAATGGTTGTGTGGGGTAGCGGCATTGAAGCAGCGAGATTTGTCAACGGCACCGGCTTTACAGCAGGGGGTTGATGCGTTTTCCAAGGCTTACGAGATCGACCACAAAACCCAACCGATGCAGGAATTGATTGCCTGTGCCAAGGGGTGGTTGTTTCCTAAGATGGGTTGATTGAATCCAGCGGGCCATTCGCATAATCGCAAGTCGTTCGTGGCAATTTTGACAAGACCTTAGTCCAACATAAAGATGAATAAAAAAATAGCTTTTTACATTATCGCTTTATTAAGTTTAATCTCAAGCTCAATAAATGCTCAAAATACAAGGTTAAACAACTCTAATACTATTGGATGGTATAATTATTTTGGGACATTAAAAGTTTCGCAAAAGTTTGGTATCCATACAGAATATCAGTTTCGTAGAACTGAAATAATTACTGCATGGCAACAAAGTTTATTACGTGTTGGAGTTAATTACCAACTCAACCCTAAAATTCAATTTAGACTTGGTTATGCTTGGATAGAAACATTTCCTTATGGAGAAATTCCTATCAACGGAATGGGGAAAGATTTTACCGAACATCGTTTATTTCAAATAGCAACCATAACAGATAAAGTTTCTATTGTTGATTTGTCCCACCGCTTTATGCTGGAACAACGTTGGGTAGGACGATATTCAAACGATAATCTCACAATTGAAGATGAGTTCCCATTATTGAATAGAGTTAGATATATGCTTCGTATGCAAATGCCATTGAAAGGCAAAGAAATTAATGATAAAACAGCATACCTAGCAATTTACGATGAAGTTTTTGTAGGCTTTGGTGAAAATATTAATGAAAATATTTTTGACCAAAATAGATTTGGTATATTGCTTGGGTACAAATTTAGTCCATCAATAAGAATTGAAGTAGGTTATTTGAACCAGACACTTCAACTTGGACGTGAGGTAGACAACAGAAATGTATTTCAAGATAACGATGGACTTATTATAAACGCCAATTTTAATTTTGACCTGACAACAAAAAAATAAAAATGTCACTTTTTGATTGGTACTCGATCGGGGTAGACTACACCGTATTATTTCGGCAAGGTGCCTTTGATGAAGTTCCAAACCTCGTCGCGGCCCACCTTGGTTTCTGCGCTGCTGATAAAAAACGGGGGCAATTCGTTCCAGAATTCTAATAGCTTGGCATCAATTGCTGCTTTGTTTGCCTCCAATTCTGCAGGTTTCAGTTTGTCCGCCTTGGTTCCGATTAAAGCCATCGGGATATCGTGCTCGCCACATTCATTGATGAAGTCCATATCGATTTGTTGCGGCTTGATGCGTAGGTCGATCAACACAAATAAGCAATACAAATTCACCCTTTCGTGCAGATAATGCTTGATCATTTTGCCAAAAATTTCCCGTTTGTCTTTGGAGAGTTTTGCGTAGCCATAACCTGGTAAATCCACGAATTGGATTTTCCTGTTCAACAAAAACAAGTTGATGCTCTGCGTTTTGCCCGGCGTGGAACTCGTCTTGGCCAATCCGTTTCTCTGCGTGAGCATGTTAATCAAGCTGCTTTTGCCCACATTACTGCGACCAATGAAGGCGAATTCTGGCAATTCGGTATGAGGCATGTCCGCATTCTTTTGCCAACTTCCAATGTATTCTGCGGTATTGATGTCCATTTGTTGCGATTTTGCGTCTGCAAATATCGGTGTGTTTGCTCATCGATTCGTCGGTCACTGCCCTCGAAATT
>CAMBTR010000092.1 GCA_945870885.1 Chryseobacterium gleum
TCATAGCAATTCTATTTCAAATCCCTTCGGAACCATTTTTCATCCCACACCGCTATTAGAAAATTTAGAACGGATCGTATTGAACAAAACTTGCACCGCCGAAGAAATTCACACCCAAACCAACTCCGAATCCGCCTCCTACCATCACCTTCAGCTCGCCTATAAATTCCATAACACGAATAAAAATTCCCTACTAGATCATGTCAATCAGGTCACAGAAGCGGCACACAAACAGCTACATTTATCAAGTCATCTTTTCATCACCCTCGGAACCGCTTGGCATTACAAACATCTGCCCACGCATCAAATTGTTGGCAACTGCCACAAATTACCCCAAGCCCAGTTCCAAAAATCCCTATCGCATCAGGCCGAAATCAAACACGCCATCCAAAGCATGTGTAAGTTGATCAAGACCCATCTACCCAACCTTCAATTGACCTTCACCATCAGCCCAGTAAAACACTTACGCGACGGACTTGCCGAAAATTTAGCCTCAAAATCAACACTGATTTCCGCGCTGCAGGAGTGTTTGGCAGAAAATTCCACCGTGGAATCAATAGGCTATTTCCCTTCCTATGAATTTGTTACCGAAGAACTCAACGATTGGTCGTTTTTTCGGGACGACAAAATGCACCCTACCGCGGAAACAATTGATCTAGTTTTTGAGAAATTCACTCAAGTATACAGAAATTAATCCCGCTCCCTTTTCTCTTGCTGTCCTTCCACTGAAGAATCCGGCGTAAACTTCAACCTATCCGCAATCACTTCCATCTTGGGCTGCAAGGTCTGAAATCCAGGTTCAACACCCGTCAATTGCTTATCGATGAAGGCTGCATTCACCGCATCATCCAACAATCTCTTTTCCAACGACGCATATTCCTTCTTAAAACCACTGAGTTTCTTCATATCCTCACCATCGCCGTAAACCCCGTTTTTCAGTTGCTTTTCCAACCCCTTTATTTCGTAAAACAACTCCTCTGCACTCAACACAGTGTGGGTATAGTCCTCAGAAATCTCTCTGTAAACCCGAAAAACAGCCTCATAACGAATCGCATCTGACTTCTCTTCCTCCGTCAACCTGCTTCCATCTTCGAATTTCAAATTTTTCAGGAACCATTTCATATAATTCTGTCGGCCCTTAATCACGTCCAACTTAAACCTAAACTTGGAAGTCACCGCTTTGTGTTTAGACCACAACGAATCTGACATTGCATTCATTTGACCCAGTTTGGTATCCGAATTACCATCGCCGGAACCACATGCGCTGATAAAAAGCATAACCAAACACAAGCAAAAGTGAAATAATTTTAGACCTTTGCAGTAAAGGAAACCAAAAGGATGTCTCAAATTCATACTACAAAGATAGCAAAGGCGAGACAAATCAAATTCCTGCGTTCCGTTTTTTGGCTGGGGCTAACCGCTTTTGGGGGACCGCAAATGCACATTCCACAGTTTAAACGTAGACTCGTGGATAAGCATCGTTTCTTTACCCTGGATACCCTAACCGAAGTAAATGCGTTTTGCAGCGTATTACCGGGCCCATCCACTACACAAACAATCACCATTTTAGGATGGAAGCAAGGCGGACCGTTGATGGCATTTTTGTCGTTGCTCGCTTGGGCATTGCCCGGCGCGACCATTATGACAATCATCGCGCTATCTCCCAAATTCCTTGGCGCCAACCACCTAATGTTCATGCAACCCATGGTGGCCGCATTTTTAGCATTTTCCGTTTTCACGATGGTAAAATGGATCAAAAAATCCACACTCAATTACTCCATTTTTCTAGGAATTGGAATCATCGGATTCCTGCTAAACAACCCCATTTTATTTCCTGTTGGCGTTCTCCTTGCCGGTTTAACCAGTGCGCAATTTAACCGCTACGAATTACCAGAACTACCCAAAAAAGAACCCAAGCCGATCGTTTGGAAAAACCTCACCGCCATCGGCATCATCTTCATCATTGCTGGAGGCATTGGCTATATATTGAGTAAAAATGAAGAACTTCTGCAATTGGCACATCCAATCGTCCTCTTTGAAAATACCTATCGCATAGGCGCTTTGAGTTTTGGAGGCGGAAACACCTTGGCAGCCATGAGCCATGAACAATATGTTGTCTATCACCAACGACTTACACCAGCAGAATTCAACAACGGGCTAGGATTGCTTCAAGCTATGCCCGGCCCCAATTTCAACTTCATGGTCTATGTAAATGCCATGGCGATGAAGTTTTATGGATACAATGTATTCTATCAATTTTTAGGTTGCCTCATAGGATTGGTCGCAGTATTCCTCCCTGGTACTTTGATGGTCTTTTTTGCCTACCCAATTTGGAACGGACTCCAACGCAATCAGAAATTAAGATACGCTTTGGACGGAATTTTTGCAGCCGCCGTTGGATTCATACTTACCGCAGCCCTGGTAATTAATTCTTTTTTCTGGGAACATTTAAATATTGATCAAACAAATAGCCTCCTAGAAATTTCAGCGTTTACCGCCACCCTTCTTTTGCTAGCAACAAAAAAAATCCCAACGCCGTTTATCGTCATTCTCATGCTATTGGTGGGTTGGCTATTGCCAGTCTAACACCACGGACATTTTTTATTTATCTTTGAAATTATGAGAAATTCTTTACTCGCTGTTGTTTTGTTGATGTTGTTCGGAAATATTTCCCAATTACAGGCGCAACCGGGCAAAGAAAACAACCCATATATCCTGTTCACAGGCTTGGTTCTTACTTCCGATAGCCTTCAAGCCATTCCTTATGTAACGATCAAAACCAAAAAAAGAGGAATGATTGGTTATACCGACATTTATGGTCATTTCGAGGTGGTTGTAAAAAAGGGCGACACGATTTTCTTTACCCAAGTTGAACAGATCCCGTCGATCAGCATTGTACCAGACACCCTCACCGCAAGCAAATACTCCGTTGTGAAATTAATGGTTCAAGATACGATCAGTATGGATGCCATTTTTATTCGTGCGATGCCTCTCAAATCATTATTCAACAATGAATTTGTTCATAGCGACATTCCCGACGATGCGTATGAACGAGCGCGAAAAAATCTAGAGAACGAAGCGATGAAAGACGAATACCGTTTGCGCCCAGCGGATGCCAATGCCAGTCAATTATTATTGGCCCAATCACGCGTAAATAGAATGTACTATTACGGCCAAACTCCACCACAGAACTACTTGAGCCCCTCCGCTTGGATTCAGTTTTTTGATGCTTGGAAACGCGGCGATTACAAAAAGAAACCCGCACGCAAAAGCCTCTACATTACCCCGTATTGAGTTAATTCAATCAGTGTTTTTGTCCGTCTTTCACACCAAAGACATGCATCACTGAAGGAAACAAAGCATCCATAGTCTCCATGGCGCCCTTGGTTGACCCAGGCATTGTAATTACCAACGTTTCATTTACCATCCCCGCCACACCGCGCGACAGCATTGCAAACGGCATCCTTTCCTGGCCATACACCCTAGCTGTCTCCATAATCCCCTCAATTTCGCGGGTAAGCAATGGGCGAATTGCCTCTGGTGTCACATCTCGATGCGACAACCCCGTCCCACCCACAAACAACATCAAATCCACTTGCGACCCATAGTCGTGCACCGCCTGCTGAATGGCCTCCACCTGATCGGGCAGAACAACAACTGGCATTACTTGCAGACCCATAGAAACCAACCGAGAAGAAACCTCAGCGCCCGCCTGATCCTCAGTCTTCCCTTGAGAAATAGTATCGCTGCAAACCAATACCAAAGCCTTGCGCTCTGCGATAATCTTTTGCAACGACAATTTCATCGCATCTGATTTACCTCCCGTTTTAGATATCAAGCGAATATTAGATATTTCTATGCCCTTGTCGATGGGTTTCAACATATCATACAAAGTAAGAGCCACCACCGAAGCCCCATGCATCGCCTCAACCTCCACCCCGGTTTTATATACCGTGTGAACCTCCACCGAGATTCGAATTTCCAACTCGGCCAACTCATAACTCACCTGCGTAAATTCCACCGGAAGGGGATGACAATCGGGAATTACATCGCTGGTTTTCTTCACCGCAAACAAACCCGCCACACGCGCAAATTCCAACACATCGCCTTTGGGAACCCTGCGCTGAATCACCGCCTCCATGGTAGACTCCTTTGAAACTTTCACCACTGCCTGGGCCACCGCCTTCCGCAAACTGCTCGATTTATGGGTTATTTGAATCATCCTCTATTTTCCTTCCATTGATACTCATCATCCGCAAAAATTTCCTTGCCCCAAATCGGCAATTCCATTTTAATCCGCTCCACCACTTCCTCACAAGCCTCGATTGCCTCTTTACGATGCACAGCCGAAGCAAACACAAACAAACAAATCTCCCCCGCCTTCACCACACCCAAACTATGAGTTATGTGCAAACAGGTCAAAGGATATTTGACAAAAATCGCCTCGCGAATTTCATGCATAGCCGCCAATGCCATCTCCTGGTGTGCTGTATATTCAATGGCCACAACTGTAGCCACTTCCACCGCATCGGCCCTCACCTGCCCCATGAAAATACTGTGGGCTCCAATATTTGTCTTCTTCTGATGATGGGCAATATCCTCCCCAATTTTCACCGGCGATATGGGTCCATCAACAAAGATATTCTTGGGTTTTTTCTCCAACATTTCTAAGGGTAAAGTTACTACTTTCAATCAGAATTATTGTCCAACTGAAATTTCACGATGCTCTGATTCATCGCGTTATACGTCAACATTTGATTTACCAATTGACCATCCAAACCCAAAATCCATTTCAAAACTTCCATCGCTTGGAATGACCCAACAATGCCTGCCAATGCACCCAAAACACCCGCCTCAGCACAATTCTGAATCTCACCCTGTCCCGGAGGATTTGGAAAAATATCTCTATAATTCAAAGAACGAATGAAAGAATCGTCCGACGTTTGCGACGCCATTATGTCCTGATTCTCAACCTTCGCATACTTCATCAACGCATTAAAAACAGCCACCTGACCTTCAAACTTTGCGATGGACCCATACACCCAAGGTTTGTTTGCAAAAGCACATGCATCGTTGATGAGATAACGAGCTGCAAAGTTATCGGTACAATCAACTACGATATCTGCCAAAGCCAAGTAAGCAGTTGCGTTTTCCGCAGACAACATTTCCGTATGGCCCGACACCTTTATTTGGGCATTTTGTTTTTCAATCCACCCCTTGGCCACCTCCACTTTGAATTTACCAATATCTGCTTGGGTGAATAATATTTGTCGTTGCAAATTGCTTAACGAAACCCGATCCGCATCCACCAAGACGAAATTTCCTACCCCTGCGGCGGCGAGATATTGCACCACAGGACAACCCAATCCACCGAGGCCAACGACCATGACTCGGGCAGCGCGCAAAGCGCGCTGCCCGCCCAAACCCACTTCACGCAACGACAGCTGACGTTGGTATCTATCCAAAAAATCGGGTTCCATTTCCATCGTTCTAATCTCTACATTAACCCCCAGAAAACGGCGGCATCAACGCAACATTATCGCCCGATCCAACCTCAAATTCCTTATCAACAAAACGCTCATTCACTGCAATACGAAAGGTTTTCCCCTCCAATGCAGGGTATCGCTCTATCAACAACGACATCAATTTAGCTACAGAAATTAGCGGCTGCGGAATCGCAAACCCCAAAACACCGCTCCCCGTGATATCTGATAAAGCGCCATAACTCATCAATCGAACCTCCATCATCACAAAAGTAATTTGATTGCCGCAATCATCAGCACAACCGACAAAATGCCTTTCATTCCGCGATGGTTAAATTTCTTAGAACCATACCAAGAACCGGCCACACCGCCAAAAATAACAGGGGTAATCAATGCGCCCACAATCATCAAAACCGACAACCAATAAATCTCCAATACAGACCCATCGGCAATTGCTTGACCCGCCACATCATTCACTTTTTCCGACATAGATTCCCAAAGCGGATGCTGTTGAACGAAGCCTACCAAGCCCGACATAGAATTGACAAAAATGAAAGCCGCACCCATCGCAGCCGTCTGTTTTTGTTGCGTCCACCCCAAAAGTAAAAGTACCGGCGAAAGCAAAATGCCACCACCAATACCTAAAAGACCCGAAACATATCCGATGCCAGCGCCCATAATAGCAGCCGCCAACAAATATTCCCTCGAAAGTTGCGATGCATTATCCGCCAAAACGCGCTTATCGTCGTCATTGTTTAACGAAATCCGTCCGCGCAAATTGATATTCAAAAGCACAACCGAAACCAATAAAAATACACCCAGCCCAAACTGATAAACATCGTCCTTCAACGGCGTAAACCCACCCAAATAGGCCATTGGAATAGAAAGGGAGGCGATCGGCAAAAAGAGCCGCCACAAAAAATGACCCTGCCTATAAAATTGTATAAATGCGATGCCACTTACCACCAAATTCAAAATCAGCGCCACGGGTTTCATGTGTTCGGGGGCGACCTGCAAAATCGACATCAAAGCGAGGTAACCACTGGCACCGCCATGTCCCACCGCAGAATAAAGAAATGCAATTACAAAAAATAACAGCAGCCAAGCCCCTGGATAACCCATCACCATGGCTCGAAATTAATGGAGTTCCGATGCCTAGCCAAATAAATGGACAAGAACCGTGCTTCCGGCAGCAATTTCTTGGCTTTCCTCAGGTACTTCGATGAGGCAATTGGCGACAGAAAACGAACTAAGTCGATACGATTCTTGGGCACCCAACAGCCGAACAACGCCATCCGAATAAATGCCTTTCAAAAAATGCGTGAGGCCCGGATTTTTCTTATACCCATCGATAAATGTCGCGGTTTTTACTTTCAACGATACCGGACATCCACTAGCCACTTCTAGCGCTGTCAACACGTATTGATAGAAGCACGACAACACCGATGCTGGATTTCCCGGAAGTCCAAAAACAACCGTTTGCTTAGGTGTAATCAAATCCGTTTTTACATCATCAACTCCCTCTTTCACCCCAAAGAACAGGGGCTTTCCCGGTTTCTGTT
>CAMBTR010000093.1 GCA_945870885.1 Chryseobacterium gleum
GTATCGGCGGCACAGAATTGCAGTGATTGCGTATTGAACTGTTTGGGATTGGACTGAAGTTGATACCGAGTAAAGGCACCGTTGCAATGAAAATTGCGCTGGATTTTTACGGTGTATTGCTGTCCGGCAGTGGGATTAAACAGGGTATCTGAAAAGTGGTTGAGCGAATCGACTTGCTTTACGATTTGTTGGGTTTTGTTATCGGTCCAAACGAATGAATACTTGGAGGCTGAATCGCATCGGGGCAAGGTAACAAAGAGATAATCATCACAGGTTGCGGGGCCGTTGGAGTTGAATAATAGGGTGGAATCGATGCTGGCGTAGGGGTTGGCGATTGCCGCAACCAATTTTTCTCCGGTAGCATAAATTAGGTTGTTTTGGATGTTGTATTTTACGTCCTGTATGCGACCAATTTCTTTGATTCTAGAGGAGTCGATGATGATATCTGCTTCTTTTTTAAACGTATCTCCGAGGAAAGTAAATACTGCCAATTTGGGCCGATAATTCCCAACAAAGATGTGATTGGAATAGTCTGTGGCCACACCAAATTGCATATTTTG
This sequence comes from Chryseobacterium gleum, assembly GCA_945870885.1. Classification (GTDB taxonomy): domain Bacteria; phylum Bacteroidota; class Bacteroidia; order NS11-12g; family UBA955; genus UBA955. Next base: position 561 of record CAMBTR010000093.1, read on the forward strand.
CGTATCGAGATTGTTGGTAAATGTATCGAGTATTTTACCGGTTTTTTTATTGTAAGCGGTGAGCGTTTTTCCATCAAAAGTGAATGCGAAATAATTGTTGGCGGCCACGGCATTTGAATTGAAAATTTTTAGGTTTCTGTAAGGTGAAAAGCGCCATGTTCTGCCACCACTGCCTAGAAAATGTATCGGAGGGGATTGTGTCCAGAGATTGCTTTGTGAGTTTTTGTTTACCCGAAATAGGGTGTCATTGATTGTGCCCAAAGAAGCCGTGGCATCGAACTTTACTAAGTTAAATAGATTTCCCGATGGGTCTTGGGCTGCGGCGCGAATGTCTTTGTATTGCCCCGTGTAGGTATACAACATTTTCGAGGAAATAATACCTGTATCGTTGAGTTGGACCATCACACCATTTGTGCCCAAGGCTTTGTATTTATTTTCGATGCAATCACAGTGCATTTGATTGAAAGTATTGGTTTTGTGGGGATAGGTCTTAACGAATCCGTCATAAAAGCCATTTGAATCCAATCGAACGATGCGGGGTTTATTGAGTTTGCCTGTGGTAAAATCATAATCAGGTGCATCTTGTCCCAAAATTAGACTGTGTTTTACAGGTTCAACCATGAAATTGGTGTAATTGCCGGTTGTAGAGCCGTTGAGGTGCCATTTAATCGTATCTATCGTGCCTTGAAAAATCCATTGCAGTGAACCAGTTGCGGCGCTGTATTTGGCAATTTTTGTGGAGTTTCCAGCCAGGTACCATCCCCATTGTCCTGCACCGCCATATACGTATACGTTGCCATGGTTGTCGTACTGTAAATTGAGTCCACAATTCTTCGCCTCGATCAATGCTTTGTTTGCTGCATCCCAAGAGGGCCAGCTTGCCGTGTCCATGTTGTTAATCACATGAACCCAGGGGTCGATGATGAGAGTTTGTTTTGGATTATACTGTGTTACATCAAGTAAATAATGGCTTTGATTTTTTTGAATGGAAAACGCTATAGGTAGTGAATCTTGCTGAAAAATACGCCACTGGGTTTGTGAAACCTGCATGGAGGGCAATTTGGATACCATGGTGGCGTTGGCATTGATTTCGGTTTGTGATTCTGGCGAAATTTGCCATCGAATGGATTGAATATTACCACCTGGATGTACGAAGAAAGAGTATTTGAAACCCACTGAATTCGGCTGGATTTCGTAGATTAGGTCTATGTGCGGATAGAAGTTTTTAAAAGTGATTTTTGAATAGCCGTGGGATTTTTTGGTTTGATCGCCATAGCTGAAATAGAATGGGGATGGGCCCTCGCTGTGGATTATAGCATCGGAATTGGCGTATTCAAATTTTTGGAAAAACCGACTACGTCCATTGTTGATTGCAAATCCATTCTCTAAAATTGCCACTTGGGCATGGTTGTCCTGGTACATGAACAACGGCTTAACCAATGGCGCTTGACCGTCGGGTAGGATGGGTTCAAATTGACCCTTATTTTCAATGAAATAATGCAGCGGAAAGGGGTTGGTGTTGACAAACTGTGTTTGGGCGAACAGCTTTAGACTGCAAAAGATCAAAATCAACAATACATTGATTCTCATCTTGCCAAAAGAGTATACCTGCCACATTTGCGGCAAATTAATGAATAAGATTTGAAATCAGACAATCAACCAATTACGCAAAACACGCCGCAACAATCTCGGCTTGTTCTTTGTCGTAGATTTTCTTGTAGCCCGTAGCGGGTGATGCACTGCTCTTTCTGCCAATGTATCGCAATGCCGATGGGAAATCGTAGCGAGCCAAATGCAACCAAGTACCCTGGTTTTTGGGTTCTTCTTGTGCCCAGCAGAATTCGGCGCCTTTGTACTGCTCGAAAATCTCAGCCAACTTCCACTCTGGCAATGGATACAACTGTTCGATGCGCACAACCGCCACATCACTGTGGTTGCCCGCTTCCTTGCCCGCCAAAATATCGTAGTAAATTTTCCCGGTGCAGAAAACCACCCGGCGGACCTTCTTGCCCACTTGGGTGTCGTTGATTACCTCTTGGAATTCGCCCTCGCTGAGATCTTTCATCGTGCTTACGCACTTGGGATGACGCAGCAAGCTCTTGGGACTCATGATCACCATCGGAACTTGGAAGTCACGCTTCAATTGGCGACGCATCGCATGGAACAAACTACCCGGGGTAGAGCAGTTCAATACTTGCATGTTGGAACCGGCGCACAACTGTAGGTAACGCTCCAAACGCGCACTGGAATGCTCAGGGCCTTGGCCTTCTTGTCCGTGTGGCAACAACATCACCAAGCCGCTAAATTTGCCCCATTTGGCTTCGGCACTGGCGATGAATTGGTCGATGATGATCTGCGCACCGTTTGAGAAATCCCCAAACTGGGCCTCCCAAATCGTTAACCCGTTGGGGGTGCTGCTGCTGTATCCGTATTCGTAACCCAATGCCGCGTATTCGCTCAACAAAGAGTTGAAAATGCTCAATTTGGCCTGACTCTCTGTGAGGTTGTTCAATGGCGCATACTCTTGCTCGCTGTCTTCCTTTTTGATGACCGCATGTCGGTGCGAGAAAGTTCCACGCTCCACATCCTGACCCACCATTCTCACGGGGTGACCTTCAGCCAACAGGGTGGCATAGGCCAACAATTCGCCCATGGCCCAGTCGAAGGTGCCGTTGTCAACCATTTTGGCGCGCTCGGCGAACAGGTTTTGTACTTTTTTGATGGGCAAGTTGTCTTCGGGGATGAAGGCCAATTTTTTGCCCAATGTTTGCAGGGTTTTGACATCAACGCGTGTTTTTACTGGGTTTTGGAAATCCTTTGATTTGGCGTGGTGGAATCCTTCCCAAGTGTTTTTTACATCGGAAGTTTTGGGTTTGAAATCGCCTTTGGCTTCTTCAAATTTGGATTGCAATTGTGCACGGAAATCGGCTTCCATCTCTTGGGCTAAAGCCGCATCGATATCGCCACGCTCCATGAGTTTTTGCTTGTAAATCTCCCTAGGGTTGATGTGTTTATCGATCAGTTTGTACATCGCCGGCTGGGTAAAACGGGGCTCATCACCCTCGTTGTGACCGTATTTGCGGTATCCCAATAAATCAATGAAAATGTCTTGGTTGAACTCGAGGCGATAGGCCATGGCCAATTTCACGGCATGCACCACGGCTTCTACGTCGTCTGCATTCACGTGCAATACGGGGCAAAGGGTTACTTTGGCCACATCGGTGCAATAGGTAGAGGTTCTGGCGTCGAGGTAATTGGTGGTGAAACCAATTTGGTTGTTGGTAACCACATGGATGGTTCCGCCCACGTAGTAGGCTTCCAAGCCGCTCATCTGCACCACTTCGTACATGATGCCTTGACCTGCGATAGCCGCATCGCCATGGATCAAGATCGGACAGATTTTGGTGACATCGCCATTGTATTTGGTATCAAGTTTGGCGCGAACGAGGCCTTTTACCACAGGGTTAACTGCTTCCAAATGTGAAGGGTTATCGGCCAAGCGCATGTGCACTTTTTTGCCACTCGCGGTATCGATATCCGTGCTATAACCGAGGTGGTATTTTACATCGCCTTCAAAATCTTCGAAGCCTTCTTCGGTTTCATTTTGGAAGACGTTGCCTTCGAATTCGCCGAAAATTTGGCTATAGGTTTTGTTGAAAATGTTGGCCAATACGTTCAAGCGACCGCGGTGTGCCATTCCCATCACAAACTCATCCACGCCGAGGCCGGCACCGTATTGAACCACGGCATCCAAGGCGGGTATCAAGCATTCTAAGCCCTCCAACGAGAAGCGTTTTTGGCCGATGTATTTGGTGTGCAAGAAGTTCTCAAACACGGTGGCTTGGTTCAATTTCTTGAGGAAGTGACGTTTTTCGTCGGTATTGAGGTTGGGGATATTCTTGGTTTGTTCGAAACGACTTTGCAACCACTCTCGGCGTTTGGGGTCGCGGATGTAGCTGAACTCGCAGCCGATGCTTTCGCAATAGGTTTGTTCGAGCAGGGCGATAATGTCTTTGAGTTTGGCAGGGCCAGTACCCACTTCATGACCGGCGTTGAAGGTTTTCTCCAAATCGGCGGTTTCGAGGCCAAAATTTTGGATGTCGAGGGTGGGGGTATATTGCCTGCGCTGACGCAAGGGGTTGGTTTTTGAGAAGAGGTGCCCACGCTGTCTGTACCCTTGGATGAGGTTCATGACATGGATTTCTTTGAGGGCATCTTCGCTGATGGCGTCGCCGGATTCAAATTTCTGGGTTCCCAAATCGAAGCCTTCAAAGAACTTTCTCCAGCCAAAATCCACGCTTTCGGCGTTGGCTTGGTACTGTTGGTAAAGGTTGTCGATGGCTACAGGATCGGCATTGGTAAAGAAAGAAGTATCAGGAGCGCTCATAATAGTACGCAAATTTACCCAAAATGGGTGAGGTATAAAAATCGCGCAGCGAAGTGTTTAGAAGGGGGTGGCGATTGCGGCGGCGGGGGGTTGCGTCATCGGCCAAATTTGGGCCAGTGCCCACATCAACAGGCAGCCAAACAGGAAGGCATCGAATCGATCCAAAGCACCCCCATGTCCGGGCAGAAATTGGCCACTGTCTTTGATGCCTTTTTCGCGTTTGAGGGCGCTTTCGAAGAGGTCTCCGGCTGTGCCAAATACACTCATGAGTGCTCCGAGGATGGCGCCTTGCCAGATGTTGGTGATTTGAAAGAAGGCGTAAAAACAGTAGGCTCCAACGGCCGCGGTGAGCAGGGTACCACCGATGAATCCTTCCCAGGTTTTCTTGGGCGATAGTTCGGCGTGCAAGGGATTTTTTCCAAAGGCCCGTCCGGTGAGGTAGGCGAAGGTATCGGAGCTCCAAATGAGGATGAAGACGAGCAGCACAGGCCCGCGCAAGTAGTTGGGGGCGTTCCAAATGGCGGGAAAATCGGGTCCGGGTTTGGGACTCAAGAAGCCACCGCTTAGCCAGTTGAGGTAATTAAAGGCTTGTGGGGTATGGGGCTGTCCGGAAGCCAAATGTTGACTTTGACAGAGCAACAAAAACAGGTAGATGGGCAGGGCGATATACAGGATTCCGAGGCCCAAGTTTTTGGCTTGGTTTAGTGCGGCAATGCCTTGGGTAAAGAGGCGATGGGTGATCCAGATCAGGGCGATGATGGCGGCGATGCCAGCGGCTTGCAGTGGTGTGAGGTTGGTGACGAAGGGCGATAAAAACAACCAAGTGTAAACGCCAAAACCCATGGCTGATGGTTTGCTGGCATCGTGCATTCTAGCCCATTCGAAGGCACAGAAAAAGGCAATCACGAACATAAGCATCGCCAAGGTAGCGGGTGAAAGCAGGATGCAGCCAACGACCGTTATCGCATAGAAAAATCCAGAAATGGCGCGCTGGGTAAAGTTGTTCATGTCGTTATTTTTTGAGGGTGAGGAAAAGACCAACGGTTGCAATGGGTATTGAAATCAAATATACAGCAGGTTGGGCCAACCAAGATTCCACGTTAAAATAAATTCCGGTGGCATCGAAGTGTTTGAGGGTGATGAATTGAACCACCACGGTGCTTGCATTGAAAATAAAATGGGCCATGGTGGAGTACCATAAGCTTCCTGTGGAGACGTAAATCAGGCCAAAAAGCAATCCCATGGCAAAGATTCCAGCAAATTCGAAGGGCGAAAAGTGGATGGTGGCAAAAACGAAGGCTTGGAAAAGGACGGCGGTGCGTTTGCGACGGAAGGTGTTGCTGGCCATGTTGATCATCAAACCGCGGAAAACCAATTCCTCAAAAATGGCAGGAATTAAGGCGAGTATGCCGATGCAGACCCAGAGTTCGGTATACGTTTCCATATCGAGCATCGCTTCAAAGATGGCCTGACGTTTGGTATCGAATTTGGCGAAAGTGGTACCCAAATTTCCCCAAGGAAGGAGTTTGCAAAGGGCTGTAAGTAAGGCAACGGCGGGAATCATTCCCAGCGCTAGAAGGATGGATCCTAAAGTTTTGTTGGCGGTGGGTTTGATTTTGTATCCACCGATTTGAATGAGATTGAATTGGGCTACAGCAGCCACCAAAATCGCGGGCAGGGCCATGAAGCAGAGGAATTGCAACAAATTTCCCCATCGCAATACATTGATTCCCAAAGCAGTGCGAGAAGGGTTATTCAACAATTGCTGGGTTTGTTCGGCGGTGAGTCCGTACAATACTTTGCCCATCAGCTGCGATAAGCCAAGTCCAACCAAGCTAAAAATGATGATGCAAAGCAGCAGTGCGCCTACGCCCCAAAGATTTCTGAGCGGATTGGTAGAAGGGGTTTGTGAAAGCATATGTAACTTTGCAGCAAAGTTGGTAAAAATTGGCGACATAGCGTTGGGGGAATTTCCTTTGTTGTTGGCACCCATGGAAGATGTGAGTGATCCACCGTTTCGTTACGTGTGTAAACAGCAGGGGGCCGACCTTATGTATACTGAGTTTATTAG
>CAMBTR010000094.1 GCA_945870885.1 Chryseobacterium gleum
CAATCTGTAGGCAAAGTGCAAACGATTTCATTTGTAAAGAAATAATTTTAATTTTCCACTGGATTCGGCATGTTAGGCATTCCAGTATGGGCTTGGATAATTGTTCTTTTGGCGGCCATCGGGCTGTCGATTTTACATTATTATAAAATTTTACGCAATCGGGGCTCCCAAATTTGGTGGGTGGCTTTTGCATTGCGCGCAATTGGATACTGCGGTGTTTTATTGTTGTTGTTCAATCCTTGGTGGCAGCTACAAGAGGAAAAGGTAGAGACGCCCGTTTTGTTGGTTTACGAAGATCGAAGTGCGTCGGTTGATTCAGCATCGCTCGAAAAATGGAGGTCGATGTCAACGGAACTCGCATCGATGAAAAAAATGCGGATTCAGCATTTTGGGTTTGCCCACGATGTTTTTTCTGGTGATTCCGTATCGAACAAAGATAAATTTAGAAGCAACTTGTCGGCCGTGATGCGCCATGCTACAGCTAAGTCGGTGACGGCTCCGTTGGGCGGGATGGTGATAATGACGGATGGGATTATCAATGAAGGGCTTGATCCTTTGATGGGTTCGTTGCCACCGCATACGCCAATTATCGCCGTTGGTTCGGGAAATACTGCGCCGAGAATTGATGTATCGGTGGGCGGATTGCTCTGTAACGAGGAGGTTTTTTTGGGTAATTCTTTTGCGGTGGAGGCGAGCATTCGTGCGGTTAAATTGGTTGGTGAGTCTGTGATTGTTCGATGCTTGGTTGGCCAGGAAGAAGTGGGTCGTTTGATTTGGTCGGTTGCGTCGTCATCGGATTGGAAGCGAGTGAATTTCGATATTAAACCAAAATCGATGGGTTTAAAGCGGGTGAGTATTTTAGTGACGCCATTGAAAGGAGAATTGAATCTTGTAAATAACAGCCAAACGAAATATGTGAAGGTGGTGGATGAGCGCAAGAAAGTGGAGATTTTGTTTGCGGCGCCGCATCCAGATGTTTCGGTTATAGGCAGAGCTCTGGGCAGTGAAGGTCAGTTTACTTGCGTTGCAAAGTCTAAGAATGATCGTAGCAACAATGCCGATGTTTACGTTTTGCATGGATGGAATTGGTCGGATAAATCGGATTTAGAATGGTTGTCGGGTCAATTGAATCGGGGCAAGGCGATATGGATTTTTGCAACTCCGGGTATGCAATGGGGTGGATTGGGTAGCATCTTTGGTGTTAATTGGGGTTCGGTTTCATCGATTTGGCAAGATGCGCAACCTCAATGGAACGACGGTTTTTCTGGATGGAGTCCTACGGCGGAAGAGGGGATGCGATGGGGGAATATGCCTCCTGTAAAGTCGCCGGTGGTGAAATTGACATTGCCAATGGGGAGTTCAGCGGTATTATGGCAAAAGTGGGGTGGGGCGGCAACGCAGTTGCCGCTGATGAGCACATGGAAAGTTGGGAATGCGGGGGTAGGTATGTTTTTTGGTGAGGGTATTTGGCGCTGGCGTTTAGAAGATCGCAAAGATGGAGATGGGAAGGTTTTTGATGCTTGGGTGAGGCGGATGACGGGGTTGTTGGCGGCTGGATCATCGGTAAAAAAATCTTTGGAAATTTCGATATCGAAACAGCAATTCGACCTTTCGGAGGAGGTGATAGTTCGCGTGATTTGCAGAGACAAAGCGGGGGAATTGGATGATGCGATTCAAAGAACATTGCGCATAGGGAAATTGGGTGAATTGGGGCGTGATGAATTGATACAGGTGTCGCTAGAAAAGGATAAAGGTGGATGGCGTGGTGTTGTGACGGGCTTGGGTGAGGGCGAGTATAAACTGATTGCGGAGGGTGGGATTGATCGAACCACGGTGGAAAAGCAGATTGCTGTAGTGAATCAACCGATGGAAATGATGGATTTACAGGCGAATCATGGGTTGTTGATATCGTTGGCAACGAAATCGGATGGCGGATTTTGCAGGGTTGGCGAGGTGGATGCGTTTCGTAAGTTATTGAATGATAAATTGAATCAAGTGCCGGTGATGCGACGGGAATTGAGCAATCAGCATTGGTGGGATTCGGTTTTCTGGTTGATGGTCATCGTGTTGAGTTTTGGCGGGGAGTGGGGAATTCGTCGTTGGATGGGTAAATACTGATTTTAGCAAAACAATCCCGAACTTTGTGCAATGGCACGCATTGTTGTGGGAATGAGTGGCGGGGTGGATAGCTCCGTGGTGGCTTTGTTGTTAAAGCAGCAGGGGCATGAGGTGATTGGTTTGTTTATGCGGAATTGGAACGATGCGAGCGTTACTTTAGAGGATGAGTGTCCATGGATCGAAGACAGCCGCGATGCGATGTTGGTGGCCGAACATTTGGGGATTCCTTTTCAGGTGTTGGATTTGAGTGGGATTTACAAGGAGCGGATTGTAGATTATATGTTTGAGGAGTATGGAAAGGGGCGGACGCCCAACCCAGATGTATTGTGCAATCGCGAAATCAAGTTTGATGTTTTTTTGGATGAAGCTTTGAAGTTGGGTGCGGATTTTGTGGCCACGGGACATTATGTGCGCAAGGAGGTTGTTTTGGTTGACGGGGTGGAGGAATATCGGTTGATGAGTGGGTTGGACAAGAACAAGGATCAGAGTTATTTTTTATGTCAGTTGAATCAGTTTCAATTGAGCAAGGCATTGTTTCCTATCGGGGATTTGGAAAAATCCGAGGTGAGGAGGTTGGCCGCCGAAGGCGGCCTAGCCACGGCGACAAAAAAGGATAGCCAAGGACTTTGTTTTATTGGCCATGTGAGTTTGCCGGATTTCTTGCAGCAGCAGCTCAAGGTTAAGGAAGGCGATGTGATAGAGATTGATGCAAATGGAATTGCAGCAAAAAGAGAGTTTGATCGCATGAGAAAAATGGAGGGGTTGGAGGATTGTTATCAGTGGCACTCAAAATTTTCATCATCCGATGGTCGGGTTGTAGGAAAGCATCAAGGTGCACATTTTTATACCCGCGGACAACGGAGAGGATTGCAAATTGGTGGCAAACCGTTGCCATTGTTTGTGCTACAAACAGATGTGACAAATAATGTCATTTTTGTTGGACAAGGAGAGGATCACCCAGGGTTATTGTCGATGGGATTGTTTGTACTCGAAAATGAGTCGTGTTGGGTTCGGCCAAGTATGAGGTCTAAGGTATTGAATTCTAATGATTTGATGTGTAAATATAGGTACCGACAAACATCGGTTTCATGTGTTTTGCAAGTGCATGAATTGGGGTATCAAGTGGTGTTTCGAGCACCTCAGAAATCCATTACATCGGGTCAGTTTGTAGCTATTTATTTAGAGGATGAAATAGTATTTAGCGGGGCTATTTTTTAGATGTGGAAAACATATTAAGAATTATGTCATAGAATTGTCATTAAGCTCAGGTTCAAGGCAACTAAATTGAGTTAAATTGCGTTACTAAACCTGACGAGTAAAAAATGTTTTTATATAAAATGAAATCTACCTTAAAATCGGCCTTATTGGTCGTGTTATTTATTTTTAGTTTCTGTGCCAAATCGGAGGCTCAAATCACATCTACCGGAAAAACCTTCTACATGAGTTTCATGGAAATGGAAACTAGAAGCGGCGGATTGCCAGATACTTTACTGTTGTTTGTGACTTCTGATGTGAATACGACATTGGTTCTCGACAATCCAAGGGTTTCTGGCTCGAATCAATCTGTGAATATTAAAGCCGGAAAAGTGAATCGCATTGAAGTGGATAGAACGTATTATTATCCCGTTGGCTCGGAATTTGGTTCAACGGATGTTAACAGTAAGAAAGGATTACGCATCGTTGCCAAAGATCCAGTGAACGTATATTGTTTAAATTTGGAATTAAACCGTTCTGATGCTACGTTTATTTTGCCTTATGAGAGTATGCCGGCTGCACCTGAATTTTATATTCCAAGTTTTGCGCCAAACGCAATTACGTCAGGTTCCAATTACGCTGAAAGTGAATTTGTTATTATTGGGATGGACAACGGTGTAAAAGTAGAAATAACTCCGGCGGCAAATACAAAAGGAGGAAAAACGGCGGGCACGCCATTTACGGTTACACTTTCTAAGGGTCAGGTTTATGAAGTGCAATCAGTAACCAAAGATGGTACGAATAATACGGATCCGGCGGCTACTTCTTGGGCTACTACTGGTGCTATCAAAGGGGATATGACGGGTTCAAGGATTCGTGTGATTGAGGGTTGCGGCAAAGTAAATGTCTTTTCTGGCGCACGGTCTTCTTTTATTCCAAAGGGAAATTGCGCGACTTTTTCGGGAAGGGACCATTTATACACGCAGGTTATACCCACACTGGCCTTGGGAAAGGAGTATGTTTTAATGCCATTTAGCGGGCAAACCAAAGGGTATGTTTATAAGGTGATAGCTGCGTACGATACCACGAAAGTGTATATCAATGGCACCTTAGCGAATACGATTTTAAAGCGTGGACAATGGATTTATCAGGATGTGACTTCTGCAACAGCGGTATGTGTTCGTACAGATAAGCCGGCATACGTTGCACAATATATGAAAAACGGAGCTTGTTCTGGATTGGGCGGTAGTGCTGGAGATGCCGCATTGTTTTTGTCTCCCGATGTCAATCAGAGATTGATTCGTACTTTGGTGGGAACTGCAACCACTTCAAATATGAATCAACACTGGATTAATATTTTGGTTGCGCAAAATTCTACCAAGTCGGTTAAAGTGAATGGTGTAGCGCTAGCATCTACCGCATTCACAACGGTAAGTTGTGGCAAATTCGCATATGCCCAAGTAAAGGTGAATAACCCCAGTTCTAATACAGTTACGTCGGATAGCGGTTTTATTTGTGTGGCTTATGGAGTGGGACCTTACGAAAGTTATTCATATTCGGCGGGTGCAGTTTTTGAGAACTTGAACTTTGACATTTCGGTTACGCGTAAAACAATGTGTCCGGGTGAAGATGTGAAGATTGGTGCGGTTGTGGTAGGAAAGCCAAAAATCAAAGGGTACCTTTGGAATTTTGGTGATGGTACGTCGGATACCGGAAAAAATGTAGTTCATAAATTCAAAAAGCTGGGATCATTTTATGTTGTTTTAAAGATGCCAATTATATTAGATTGTGGTTCGGTTGATACAATCACAAGGAGTAAAATCGTAACAATTAAACAGGGGCCAATTTTAGACTTTTCAGATACCACAACACAGTGTGCGTCGACCTTAAGTCTTCAATTACAAGCACCCAACTATTCATCAAAGTTTATCTACAAATGGCAGGATAGTTCTAAATTGTCTTCTTTCGTAGCTACTAAATCCATGAAAATATGGTTGAAAGTAACGGATACCTCAACCAATTGTACTTCTTTAGATTCTACATGGGTTCGCAGAGCGGATGCCATTACAGCAACAATCAAATTTGATTCATTAGACCAGTGCTACAAGACGGACTTTTTTGCAATGCGCGATGGAACGAAATATACCAATGATGGCTGGAAATGGTCAAACTGGCGTATTTATGATACCTATAAAGGCCTATTTATTTCAAAGGATAGTATAGCGTACAAGTACAAATTTGATACAATTAGTGTCAACAAGCTGAGATATATGGTTCAGTCGCGAAAAGGATGTCGCGATACCCTAGATACCGTCTTGGTGGTATACCCTTATCCAACGGCAAAGATGACGAGCACGGTGTCTTATTTCTGTCAGAACCAAGAAATCACATTGACGGACTCATCGGTTAGTAAAGAAGGTGTTGGCAAGTCTTACTGGAATTTCGGAAATGGGGATAGCGATACAGTTCCTCCATTTACTGTGAAATATAGGTTCAAGACATCGGGAAGTTTTAAAGTTCGGTTGATTACTGAAACGCCTTTTGGTTGTCGGGATACGATAGACTCTACGTATGTCGTTCAGCCATCACCAATAAACGTAATTGACGTAAAGACGTATAGTGCGTGTTTGAAAACGAATTTGTTTGACTTCACGGACAAGTCCACCATTTTATCGGGCACATATACAACGGGTTGGACCTATGGCAAAACTCCGAGTACTTCAACCAGTTCGGCAATCAAGGGTGTGAAGTTTACTGATACAGGTTTGCAAATGGTGATTTTGAAAAACACTTCTTCCCTTGGTTGTATAGATATTGATACGGTTAAGGTGCGCATCAATCCGGAGCCAAAGGCCAATTTTGTGGTCACGGATAGTAGTACCTGTTTCGCGGGCAACTTCTTTGATTTGGATGATGCTAGCACGGCGCCTAAAAATGCGACATTGACAACAAAAGCGGCGTGGAAGTACCAAGATGGTGCGATGAATTTGGCTAAGACTGTTTTGAATAAGAAATTTAGTAGTCCAGGTAAGTATTGGATACGGATCATTTCGAGTACCACGGATGGTTGTTTGGATTCCTTCCAACGCGAAGTTCAAGTCTACGCAATGCCACAAGCAGATATTAAGATCAATGGAAAAACGCAGTGTTTAAAAGGGAATAAATACATTTTCAAACAGAAGTATCCATATGCTGGATCCGCTGGGGTTCACGTTTGGAAAACCAGTGATGGAGCAAGCGGTGCGGGTGATTCTTTTGTTCATTCATTTACGACTATTGGTACATTTCGCATATTCCATAGCATTGAATCCAATGAAGGTTGTTTTGATTCAACATCAGAGGTTGTGAATGTGGTTGCATCGCCAGTAACATCATTTACAACGAGCAAGGATACTGCATGTTTGGGGGGGCATTTGTTTGCCTTTACGGACAATACAGTTTTCGGCAGTACCTATACTAGTAAGTGGACGCTGGGAGATGGTACAACGGGTACGGTGAAGAATATTGCTGGCAAAGGATATCTATCAGCCGGGAAATTTGATGTTAAACTTGTGATTACAACCTCCGCCGGATGTTCTGATTCCATCACCAAGACGGTGAACGTTTGGCCTGTGCCCGTGGCAAATTTTGC
>CAMBTR010000095.1 GCA_945870885.1 Chryseobacterium gleum
TGGAAATCTGAAACGCATATTTCCGGAGATACTTTTCAAAGTTTGAGCATTCCTAATATGAATCGTGACTCAACAGTTCGGATTCGAATTACTGATGGGGATGGATGTATTTTCTATGATACGGCTACAATTTATAATAAACCACTGCCATTGGTGGGTATAGGGCCGGATCAACGAATATGTACTTATGAAATCGCCACATTTGACGCTCAAAACGCCGATACAGTAAAATACAAGTGGAGCACTGGTGATACAACACGAATATTTAAAACCAATTTAAAAGGCACTTATTGGGTTCAGGTGATGGAAACAAAATGGAAGTGCTTACAATATGATACTGCAATCGTTTTCGTGAATGACACTGTTGTTTCATTGGCCGGTAAAGACCAAGTAATATGTAATCAGCAAAGTACTGATTTGGTTGCTTCGCATCGTCCAATACTTCAAACTGGAAATTACACATGGAAGGATATAACCGGAAGTAAAACGCTAGGTAGTAATTCTAAATATACTATCAAGCCGAACAATACAAATACTCCAGGTAATGCAGCTCAACTTTTCTATTATGAATTATTAACCAAAGTCACTCAAGGGGGGCATGAATGTCAACATATTGATACGATAGAAATAAAAGTGAACACGTTGCCATTTGTTAAGTGGGATCCAAAACCATTGAAAGCACAGTGTTTTGTTTATGGTGATATTGAAGTGAATGGTTTCTTTAACAAAGGAAAAGATGTAAATACGCGTATGTGGGCCTTTGAAAACAAATTCCCAAACAACGTCAATACCAAACCAACAACATCAGGTGTTTCTAGAAACTATATCGACTCATTAACAACGGGTCGTCACTTGTTTAAAACAACCTACCTTAACAATGATCAGTTGCAAAATGGTTTGAGTTTCCAAGGAAAAATTTATGCATCGTATAAGGATAACAATGGGTGTGTAAATATCGATAGTGTAATTCAACGTATCAATGGAAACCCATTGGTTGATATTAGAGATAGCACATTCTGTCAAGATTTAGGTTCTATCAAAATGGATCAAATCACAGTGAGGCCTAAGGTGAAAATTGGTATCAAAGTAGATTGGACAGTTATGAAGAACGGAACTCCAGGTGGTGTTGACCCTACTAAGATTTTGGCAAATGACAATCCATTCGGTACTCCAGACTGGGTATTTAGATTTGGTGATCCTACCGAAGATTTCTATCAAGGAGATTATAAATTTCAGTTGTGTGTTGAAGATCAGTTGACCGGTTGTTTGACTTGTGACTCAGCTTTGGTGAAAATCATCGCAGAGCCTACCATCAAAGTAACTTCTCCCAATCCTGTGTGCGTAAACTGGGATACTATGGAGTTGTATGATTTTATCAAAGTAAACGGAATGCAAGCCAAAGACAATGATGGATCTAAATATGACATCGTAGAGTATAACTACAATCGTTTGGATCCTAAGGTGGGATCAACTAGCTTGATCAAAGGACACCGCTTTAAGCCTTCATTTGGAACAGGTACTTGGTTGATTAGATATGGTAATGCCGCAACCGGATGTTTGAAACAGGATAGCTTCTATATCTATGTGAATGATACTCCAAATGCTGTATTGTTAGGGCCAACAACGATTTGTGCAAGCGGTACCCCTTTGGATTTAAAGACTCGTATCAATACAACCGACACAAAACCAGCCAATGCTACAGGTATTTGGACAGGTACAAGCGCCGGAGTTGTTGTAACTGGTTCTTCTATGTTCAAACCATTCAGTCAAGGTACTAACTTGAATACTGAAGGTCCGCATAGCTTTAGATTCACTTATACAGATAACAATGGTTGTTCTGATACCGAAGTCTACAATGTATTTGTGAGGAATCAACCTGTAATTGGAATAACTACACCGAAACCCGCAAGTGCTTGTGAAGGAAGTCCTTTCGCCATTCAAAGTACTTCTAAATACTGCGATACAAAAGTTCAGTGGACATTGCAGAAACATGCAGGTGGAACCTTAAGTGATGGAACGTTTGCTAGCGGTAATACATCAGAAAATGTATTGTATGTGCATGGTCCTGTCGACAAAACTCAAAAAGGTGCATTCCTGAAAGTGACAACTACTCCAATTTCTGGTGATGTGTGTCCTCCAGTATCTGATAGTATTGAAATTGTTTTGCACCAGTACCCTGACTTGACACCTATTTCTAACCAAGCGGGTTGTGTGCCTTTGAAAACGTCTTGGACTGTTTCTGATAACCGTGGTATTCCAGCAAATCAAATGGCCTACAATTGGACATTTGGAAATGGTGACTCATCTAAATTGCAGAACCCAGTAGATGTTATGTATCCGAACCAAGGACGTTATAGCGTTGTTGTTATTGCGAACAATACAGCAGGTAATTGTAAGGATACTTCAACTGCAACCGTAGAAGCCTATCCAAATCCAGTGGCGATGTTCTATACAGATCCTACCAAAACTACAGTGGCCTTGCCGAAGTTTAAAATGTATAACCAGTCTACGGTTACAGCATCGCCTTTCAATCCAACAATGCGTTATTTGTGGGATTTCGGTGTGCCAACATTGATGGATGATTCGTCAACTTCAAAGGATCCAAGATATTCTTATGGTAAGGATACAGCAACTTATCAAATTATGTTGATTGTGACTACCGATAAGGGTTGTAAGGACACAGCTTACAAAACAGTTCGTATTGGTCCAGATATTATTGTGTTTATTCCAGACGTATTTACTCCAGATGATGCGGGTCCGAATAAGAACAATACATTCAACGTGACTGCATTGAACTTTAAAGTATTTAACATGCGCGTTTACAATCGTTGGGGAGAGAAAATGTATGAGACCAGCGATATCCTAAAAGGATGGGATGGTAAAGCCAATGGTGAAGAATGTATACAGGGTGTTTATGTGTATCACGTAGAAGTTACATCTCTTGAAGACAAAGTATATAAGTACGATGGTACTATTACTTTGTTGAGATAACAGAAAAATGAATTCAAAAAGAAAGGGCCTCGTCTGTGACGAGGCCCTTTCTTTTTGCTATGATTTATTAAAATGCTAAAGGAGGAAAGAAATGAAAATGATGAATCAATTATTTGCCAATTACTCTAATGGCCTCAGCCAATAACTGCTCCTTGTTGATTGGAACAACGCCCGTAATCTCGCAAACCAATCCACCCGCCAAATTGCTTAATTCAGCCAAAGTTCTCGCATCAGTCTTTGCACTCAGACATAGAGCAGCTAAGGAAACAACTGTATCTCCAGCGCCACTAACGTCGGCAATGGTTCTGATGTGTGCAGGAATATGGTGGGTTTCGTTCTTTCCAGTGATAACCACACCACGCTCACTTAGTGTTACCAAAGTGTATTCATTGTTCAACGATGTCATCAACTCAGAAATCGCATCGTTTAAATTCGATTGCTCAGAAAGGTCGGTCTCAATTTTAAGCCCTTCTTTGATCTCTTTCAAATTGGGTTTGAACAAAGTGACATTTTTATAGGCCAGAAAATTGGCTTTCTTGGGATCCACAATAGTAGGGACGCCCTTAGCAACACATTTCTGAATTAACAGTTCAATATTCTTACTATGTAAAACGCCTTTGTTATAATCTTCAAAAATCACGACATCGCAATTTTCAAGCTCTTCTGCGAATCGTTGCTCAAGAAGAAAAGTGTCTACAACATCTAAGTCGTTCGTTATCTCATGGTCGATGCGCAACAACTGGTGATTGTTGCCCAAAACACGCGTTTTATTTGTGGTTTTGCGCTTATCGGAATGAATCAACCCATTACAAGTGAGGCCTGCCTTCATCATGATATCTCTCAACTCTTTCCCTTCCTTGTCTTGACCTACCACCGAGCACAAAATAGGCGTTGCACCCATGGCTTTAATATTCAATGCAACATTTCCTGCGCCACCGAGTCTTTGGTCGAATCCTGTTACGTCAACTACCGGCACCGGCGCCTCAGGAGAAACCCGATCCACTTTGCCAATGATGTAGCTATCAATCATTACGTCGCCAATGATAAGCACACGTTTCTTAGAAAAAGAACTGAATAGCGTTTGTATAGGATTCATTGCTACAAAAATACGACTCAGTGAGTGAGATTTCTAAAGGCGATGGCAATTCTTTCGGCGGCTTCAATTAACTGTTCTTCTGCAGCGGCATAGCTAAATCGAATACAATTGGCATGACCAAAAGCTTCGCCAGAAACCGCCGAAACATGTCCTTTGTCTAAAAGGTATAAGCAAAGTTCATCGGCAGTAGAAATGGTTTTTCCATCGGGGGTATGTGATTCCAAATAGTAACTGACATCGGGGAATAAGTAAAAAGCTCCGTCGGGTAAATTGCATGGTAAATTGGGTATCAACGATAAGGCGGCATGAAAAATATTTCTGCGTTTTTCAAATGTATTGCGCATCACCTCAACTTCGTCTTGTGGACCGTTTAGTGCGGCAACACTGGCCATCTGAGACACTGAACTCGCGCCGCTAGTCATCAAGCCTTGAATTTTATCACATGCTTGCACCAATTCCTTTGGACCGGCCATGTAACCCATCCGCCAGCCTGTCATTGCGTATCCTTTCGACATCCCGTTAATCACAGCGATACGTCCTTCTAATTCAGGGTAACTCGCCAAACTATGGTGTTTTCCGGCGTAGTTGATTTTCTCATAAATTTCATCGCTTAGGATGAAAATATTGGGGTGTTTGATCAACACATTTTTCCAAGCCAGCAATTCCGATTCACTCATTACACTGCCGCTTGGATTGCACGGGGATGAGAAAATGAGCATTTTGGTTTTGGGCGTGATAGCTGCTTCCAATTGTTCGGCGCTCACTTTAAAGTCGCTCTCAACGGTGCTTGGAATTTCTACAGGAACACCACCTGCATATTGGATTAAAGATGGGTAACTCACCCAAAATGGGGCAGGGATGAGGACTTCATCGCCGGGATTGACAATGGACAGAACTGCATTTAATAACGAATGTTTTGCACCATTGCTTACGATGATGTTCGCAGCCTCAAAAGCAAAGCCATTTTCTCTTTTCAGTTTCTGGGCAATCGCAGTTCTCAATTCGGGCAGACCGGAAACTGGAGGATAATGTGTGTAGCCATCGGCCATCGCCTTGCTCGCAGCATCAATTATATGTTTTGGCGTATCAAAGTCGGGTTCGCCGATGCTTAGATTGATTACGTCCACACCCGTTGCTTTGAGTTCTCGTGAACGCTTGGTCATTGCTAAAGTTTGGCTCTCAACTATCTCAGAGATTCGATCGCTTAAAATCATCATGGTATTCAAAACTACCAATGAATCGTCGTGGTTCTATGTTTAAAAAGTAATTGTTTATCTACACTTACGTCGATTTTGTGAACGATTGTATCATTTACTGTTCACATGCGATATTTTTGTTTTGTGAAGATTCTTTTTGTCGCCAATCGAATGCCTTATCCTCCATATCGCGGGGATAAGCTGAAGATTTATAATTTGGCAACAGAATTATCGGCCAATCACGAACTTCATTTGATTACTATCGCCGAGAGTCAAGAGGATGTGGATTCAGTTTCGGTGTTACAAAAACCGTTTTTTCTAGACGATGCCGCAGCGCAGACTTTCAATCCTGGTGCAACGACGAACAATGATAGATCAACAACTACTAATCCAAACGAGGGAATTCAACTGTTTGATTCCATTCAATACGTCTATCGACCCAAATGGCGTTCAATATTGTCTTCTGCGATAGGCTTGTTCTCTAAACGACCGATTCAAGTCTCGTATTTTAGATCAAAAGCCTTTGCTATAAAGCTTAAACATCTGCTTGATCATCAGCATTTTGATGCGATTCATGTTCAGCATCTGCGAATGTCACAGTACTTTGAAGATGGAGCGCCTTCAAATGCCATTTTAGATTTGCCCGATGCCTTCAGTTTGTATTGGAAAAGAAGAGAATCTGCCGCGAAAAACCCCTTCGATAAAGCGTTTAGGGGCCTAGAATACAAGCGACTGGCCAATTACGAAAAGTTGATGTTACCAAAATTTGCTCAGTCCTTGGTCTGTTCCACCGAAGACCGAGATTATCTAATCAATGCGGGAATTACCAATGTGGATGTGCTCCCGAATGGGGTCAGCCTGAAATCGTTTTCTCCCCAAGGCAGCGACGCAATCATAAAAAATAGAATTCTATTTACCGGGAATATGGATTATGCGCCCAATGTAGACGCCGTCCAGTATTTTGTTGATGAGATTTTCCCTTTAATCCTTGAAAAACATCCCGAATCACATTTTGTGATTGCCGGGCAGCGACCCGTAAAAGCCGTGCTCGATTTGGCATCAGACCGCATCGAAGTGACAGGGTTTATCGAAGATCTTTCCTTGGAATATGCCAAAGCGAATGTGGTGGTATCGCCGCTGAGAATAGGAGCAGGGACGCAAAACAAAGTCCTTGAAGCCTTGGCGATGAATCAAGCTGTAGTGTGCTCAAATGTTGGTTTTTTGGGCTTGGGGCTAAAATCGGGAGAGGGGATTTTGATGGGAGAAACCGCCCAGGAATTTGCCAACCACGTAATTTCTATTTTAACTTCGGAAGAATTGAGAAAACGCTTGGGAGAAACAGGTGGACAGCATGTAAGATCAACTTTTGCATGGTCGGGAATATCTCAGCAATTATTATCGTATTTTGAAAAAATAAAATCATGAATAAAATCAGTGTATCGATGTTGTTAGTGGCGTTCTCATGGGTGTGGGGCGCACAAGCACAAAAATCTGGAGGTAAAGCAAGTGCCTCAACCGAAACGGTTAAATCGTTGAAAGCCAATGGCGTCCCCGACTCATTAATCAAACCCATTTTGGGTCAGGTGAATTTCCGAATGATCGGTCCGGCAACTACCAGCGGTAGGATTGTCGACATCGCGGTGAACCC
>CAMBTR010000096.1 GCA_945870885.1 Chryseobacterium gleum
TGGATTGATTTTCTTTGGCAGTGGCTCACCGATCCAAATCGGGGATTCAAATGGCTGAAGAAAACATCATGGTTTGCAGGGATTGGGTTTGCTATATTTTTGATCGTTTGGATTTCCTGCCGAGGTCTTCTGCTCAACTGGGCTTTCAACAAGGCCGTAGTGAAATTGGAGAAAAAAGGCTATTCCCTCACCTGCAAAGAAAAAGGCTTTACTTGGTTGTTTGGAGTTCACTTGAAAGACCTTTCACTCAATTACAATCAAAAGATCCCAGCGCCAAACGATACGCTTCCTCTAGCACAACAATCAATCTATACGTCACTTCCAAAAGCACCGGTATTTGCCTGCAAAGATTTGGCCATTGGACTAAACGTATGGAAATTTTGGAATATCGGTTTTTCAGGTTTTGAAACGGAACAACTTTCCTTGAACCTTGTAAACCTGCCCGATTACTGCAATTATTGTGGTTTGATGGGTAGCGACAACCAGCCAGAAGAGAATATAAAACCCAACAAAGACCCCATCGTAAGTCTGTTTAGACAACTCGAATCGTATATCGGTAAGGCGCCCAATCACTTGAAAATGCGCCAAACTCAAATGGCATTGACCGATACTACAGGTACATTTTCTCTTCAATTGCCGAATACCCTTTTCAAAAACAAAGAACTGTCGATGCAGTTGCTCGCCACAAGCGAAAAAATCACAACTGAAAAGGAGAAAGAGGAATATCGCAGACGAAGAAAATCAAACACCGACACCCTGCCTGCAACCACCAAAAAATCAGTTGAGTTTGTTTTGCAGGGCGATATCGACAAAGACGATCTTACCGGTCACGTTAGCATCACACCAAGTAAAAATCAAAAATTCGTTTCTATCCCATTGGTTTTAAATGGATTGGGATTCCAAAAAGCCGATTTCGAGGTCAACGAATTGGGTGAGTCTTTTGGCGCCATTCATGCCGATTTACGCGGCGGGTTTGTGGGTTTGCAGGTAAACGACGAACGCATTTCTGATACTTTGGTTCAGGTAGATTCCGCCAACGGTAGATTTGTATGTGATATCAAAGATGGCTTTTTTGAGCTCGACAGTCAGAGTTCAGTGCAGATCAATCACATCAACGCAAACATTTTTGCCCAATATCAAGGAGGCAACAACGCTAAATACGCTTTTAATGTTTACATGCCTCGACTAAGGGCGAACGATTTTTTTGCCAGTTTACCCGTCGGCCTTTTCCGTAATATCGGCATACCCCAAGCCACCGGAACCCTTGAATATCGATTCCAGTTTGCCATAGAGCATGAAAAACCCAGGGACTGTATCTTGGAGAGCAAAATGTGGCCCAGCAAGGATTTCACAATTGTAAAATGGGGGAATGTGGATCCAAGGATCATGAACGGCGAGTTCACCTATACCTATTGGGAGAAAGGCGATGTGGTTGCCCGTTTTCAGGTGGGTGAATCGAATGGGAATTTTACACGGATCGATAATATCAGTCCGGACCTTACTCGATGCGTGATGCGCAGTGAAGACCCCGATTTTTATCATCACCAAGGATTTTATATGGATGCTTTCCGCTCCAGCATCGCCCAGAACTACAAGCAAAAGCGGTTCGCTCGCGGGGGTTCTACGATTTCAATGCAACTCGTGAAAAACGTCTTCCTTGGCCGAAGAAAAACAATCGCGCGAAAAGTAGAGGAAATCCTTTTGACATGGCTGATGGAACGACGTGGATTGGTTTCAAAATCCCGCCTTCTTGAAGTCTATTTGAACGTCATCGAATGGGGTCCAGGCATTTTTGGGGTCACCGAAGCATCACGTTTCTATTTCCATAAGAATCCGATTGACCTAAACTTGGGCGAATGCACCTTCCTGGCGAGCATCATCCCGATGCCTAAAAAAGTACGATGGTTCCTTGATTCCAACGGTTGTGTTCGTGAAAATAATGGTCATTTCAGTGCATTACGACGTCGATTACTGGCCAAAGACTCTGGAACGATAGACACCGCCATTTTTAAAGTGTGTATTCATCCCGACGCTTGGGCTCGACTCAAAGGCCCTGCCAAAAAGCGAGAAACCACTGAGATTCCCGATGAAGTATCCGAGGAAGGTGAATTGCCGCTGGAAGCCATCGAACAGGACGAACACGATTAATCCGTCAAATTGTCCATTAAATCCGTACCCCATCCCATTCAATGGGTGTCATTCTGTCTTCAATAGTACTAGTATCCACAATGGAATCCGATTTGACAGCATTGGACCATCATGAATTTACAACAATTTACCTTTGAAGCGGGTATTACAAAAGCGGATTTTGGACGAACTGAGCAAACAAATTCTGATGAGAAAACTCTCCAACAACGGAAATATGACCTTTGATTTGGCAGGATCTGAGCTTGTTTTTGAAAGTTTGTAAGACCTAACCCCAAGTTTAACATCTTTGGCAAACGATTTGCAAGGGTAGGTCGTCTTTGAACCCTAACATGACTTTTCTATTCACCGCACTCAGTATACTTTTTGCTCCTGTCCAGGCTTCTGCTGGGATGGCCGAGACAACGACAGATACCCTCTACCCCGTTTCTACGATTTTTAATAAGCAAAAATTTGTTTATCAACTCATTACCCAAGAGTACATTACCAACGAGAATGATTTCTTTTTGGATGTGAAATTGGACACCTGTTTTTTGATTTTTTCCCGAACCGAAGGGGTAAATACCTTTGATATGGGCTATTACGGCGATGCGATGGGCGGCAAGCCTTGGAAAAAAGCAAATAGCATTCAGCAACAGCCATTGCAGGTGAAATTCAACAGCAGGGGCGCGGTGGAAGAATTGGTGAACTGGCCAATTTTTAGGGATGCGTTGTTGAGTGGTATTTCCAAGCAGGCGATAGCAAATTTGATCAGTTCAGAAAAGTTTGATGAGGAGCGTATGAGATTGAACAGCGAAAAAATCATTCGCCGTTTGGTGATGGAGGATATCAATTATTTATTTGATTTGTGCGACGATACGATTCGTGAGGATGGCGAATATATCCGGGTAAAGCCGGTAAGATCTCCATTTAGCGGAGAGGACATGTATTTACAGGGGAATTTAACCACGGAACGACCTGCGGGCACGAAGAATACGGTGAAGATTTTCACAAAGAATGCCGCGGGGGTTTATGAAAAGCCAATTTTATTGGAGGAGTGCAATGAGTATGCAAAAGCGGCAGCGGCGAATGGTTCTGAGCCCTTATCAGAGATTCAAAGGGTTGGTCTAAACAACGAAGTGGAGTATCAATACAATTCGGCCAAAAAGATTATTTCAAGAGCCATTTTCTCTGATGTATTGGCCATCAATTTCCAGTCGAGAGGCAATATCCGCACCTACACTTTGTGGGATGCTAAATAAAAGAGCCCCTCGTTTGCAACGAGGGGCTCTTTAGAAGATGATTGATATCAGCGCGCTGATTATCCTTTCATGATCTGATCGAAGACAGCTTTGAAGCCTGCTGGATCATTCATAGCCAAATCGGCTAGGACTTTGCGGTTGATTTCCAGGGCGCTGCTGTTAAGCTTACCCATGAATTTGCTGTAACTAACACCGTTGATACGACAAGCAGCGTTAATACGCACGATCCACAAAGAGCGGAATTCGCGTTTCTTAACACGGCGGTCACGGTAGGCATAGGTTAAACCTTTTTCTACTGCGTTTTTGGCAACGGTCCAAACGTTTTTACGACGACCAAAGTAACCTTTGGCGAGTTTGAGGGTCTTTTTGCGGCGAGCTTTACTCGCGACGTGGTTGACGGATCTTGGCATATTATTTTAGTTTAGTGGCTTGAGCGGCTATCTATTACAAAGGCGCTTTTGTGCTCCGGCCAAAGTTTGTTTTAATTATTTTCCGATGCGAAGCATGAATTTTACGTTGCTCATGTTTGTAACATCAACAATCGCATCATTACCCAAAGCGCGCTTACGCTTGGTTGATTTCTTGGTCAAAATGTGATTTTTGAATGCTTTCGCTCTTTTTACTTTTCCAGATCCGGTTACTGTGAACCTTTTTTTGGCGCTGGAATTGGTCTTCATTTTAGGCATATCCTGAATTCTTATTTTTTAAACGTTTATTTTTTAACTTTTGGTGCCAAAATGATGGCAACCTTTTTTCCTTCTTCTTTCGGCTCTGACTCCAACTTAGCATAACCCTCGTCGATCAATACATTTGCATAGCCCATCAACAAATCGATACCGCGTTGCTTATAGATAATGGTACGACCTCTGAAAAATACATAGGCACGTACTTTATGTCCTTGCTCCAAGAAATGCTTTGAGTGCTTGATTTTGAAATCGATATCGTGTTCGTCAGTATTTGGACCGAAACGAATCTCCTTCACCTCTTGCTTCACTGCATTTGCTTTGATCTCTTTTTGTTTTTTCTTTTGCTCATACAAGAATTTCTTGTAATCTACAATTTTACAAACTGGAGGATCGGCTTGTGGAGAGATTTCCACCAAGTCCATTCCCAATTCATAGGCAACTTCCAAAGCCTTGGCTGTGGGGTAAACATCCACAGGCATGTGCTCTCCTACCACCCGCACATTGGCAGCAGTAATTAGCTCATTGATCTTGTGGAGAGCCTCTTTCTTTACGAACGGTCTTCTGCTATATCCTGGTTTCATCTATTAATATATCAGCTAGTTGCTGAATTCCCATGGTACCCAAATCGAGACCGCCGTGCTTCCGAACTGATACTTGCTGTTCGTTGGCTTCCTTCTCTCCTACAATTAACATGTAAGGGATTTTGGCAATTTCGGCGTCGCGGATTTTCTTGCCCGCTTTCTCGGCCCGAGTGTCCAAGGAGGCGCGAATATCGTGCTTTTTTAAGAAATTTACAACCTCTTGGGCGTAATCTGTAAATTTATCGCTAATTGGCAATATCACGACCTGTTTTGGCGCCAACCAAGTTGGGAAATTTCCTGCGTAATGTTCTAACAAGAAACCGATAAAACGCTCATGCGTGCTTAATGGCGCCCGGTGAATGATAATGGGCCTCTCCTTCTCATTTTTCTCGTTGATATAACTCAAATCAAATCGCTCTGCTTGCGCAAAATCTACCTGATTGGTTGCCAATGTGAATTCACGTCCGATCGCACTCCAAACCTGAATATCGATTTTGGGTCCGTAGAACGCCGCTTCATCTTCTACTTCCACATAACTAACGCCCATGCTTTGCAACGCGCGACGCACCATATTTTCTGTCTTCTCCCACAATTCTGCCATGTCGACGTACTTCTTACCCAACTTCTCAGGATTGTGCTTAGAGAATCGCATCACATACTTATCAATACCAAACTTCTCGAAATATTTCAAATACAAGGTATTTACCCCTTTGAATTCTTCCTCAAACTGTGCCTCGGTGCAATAAATGTGTGCGTCGTTCATTTGTAAACTGCGCACCCGCATCAAACCAAACAACTCACCACTCTGCTCGTAGCGATAGCAAGTACCGTATTCTGCGAAACGCAAAGGCAACTCCTTATAAGTATGAGGCAAAGCCTTAAAAATCTTGTGGTGATGAGGACAGTTCATCGGCTTTAGGTAATACTTCTCCCCATCGATTTCCATGGGAGGGAACATACTATCTGCGTAATAAGGTAGGTGACCACTCTTCAAGTACATGCTTTCTTTGGCGATGTGTGGCGATTTCACACGCTGATACCCCGCCTCTTTCTCCGTTTTCTTGGCATACGTTTCCAAGGCTTCAATGATGATACCACCATTAGGCAACCAAAGTGGCAATCCTGGACCGACATCGTCATCAAACGTATAAATTTCTAACTCCTTACCCAATTTACGGTGATCACGCTTCTTCGCCTCTTCCATGCGCTCCAAGTGCTCATCCAACTCCGACTTCTTAGGGAAGGTTACTCCGTATATTCTTGTTAACTGTTTATTCTTTTCGTTTCCTCTCCAATATGCACCGGCGGTATTCAGCAATTTAACTGCTTTGATATGTCCGGTATGAGGGATGTGTGGGCCACGACATAAATCGGTAAAATTGCCCTGCTCATAGAAAGTAATACTTCCATCCGCCAAATCTTGGATCAATTCCAATTTATAGGGATCGCCTTTTGACGTGAAATAGGCGGTGGCATCGGCTTTTGAAACATCTTTTCTTACAAAGACGCTGTTATTTTTCGCCAATTCCAACATCTTTTTTTCCAAAGCCTCGAAAGACTCAGATGAAAAATGCTGATCTCCAAAATCTACATCGTAATAAAAACCACTATCAACCGCTGGACCGATCGCCAACTTCACACCCGGATACAATGCTTCTAGCGCTTCCGCCATTAAGTGTGCACTCGAGTGCCAATAGGTCTGCTGACCTTCCTTATCTTTCCACGTAAGCAATTGCAAGGCAACGTCTTTTGTAATAGGCCGACTGGCATCCCAGACTTCCTTGTCCACTTTGGCGGCGAGCACGTTACGAGCCAAACCCTCACTGATCGACAAGGCCACATCCATGGCTGAAGATCCACTGGGATAGCTGCGAACGGCGCCGTCTGGGAAGGTGATGTTGATTTGCATACGTTTCAATTTTTCGATAAGGGCTACAAAAATACTGAATCGTTTTGGCATTTGAGCGGAGAAAGATTTGGGAATTTCACAAAAAACTTTGGTCCCCGCACTTGTAAAGGAATTTCGATAATACTATATTTGCAGCCCCATTGGTGAGGTGGGTGAGTGGCTTAAACCACCAGTTTGCTAAACTGACGAACGGGAAACTGTTCCGGGGGTTCGAATCCCCCCCTCACCGCCAGAAGGGTTTTCATTTCACTTCAAGTACCTTTAAACCGTTGTTCTGCAACGGTTTA
>CAMBTR010000097.1 GCA_945870885.1 Chryseobacterium gleum
CATTACTGCCGAAATCAAGATTTAAGCAATTGACTGGAAAAAGCGCTGACGATAAACCCTCTTCGTCGCCGCGAACTTACCCATCTCCGCCGGAACCACTCACATCCAAAAACGCCCAACGTGTTCTTGATTTAACACCCCGCCGGTTATTACCTATAATTTGCCTCCACTGCGAGGGTCAATTGCAGTCCGACGGAGTGGATCAGTTTGTCCGACTACTCCAGTCAGCCTCTAAATGATTGCACATGCAACACCCAACCACCCATCCAATAAATTGTTTAAATCTGCCGATATGTGGATTCGCCAAAATAAATTCAATTTCCCAAAAGTGAATTCGATAAATTCTTTGCTTAAAAAACGACTTAAACAAATTTTTGAGCGTTTTTGAAGTCGAGTAATCAGAGAATCATCATTCAAAAACAAACTTTCATCGATGCAAATCAGCTACCCGTCGGAAATCGGAGATCGGACAATTTTGGGCTCAAAAATGGTCAAAATGTTTGAACCATGTTTGAACCGGCCAAAAACAGCAAGGCCCCAGATTTCTCTGAGGCCTTGATTTTACTGGGTCGGGATGGCGAGATTCGAACTCACGACCCCTTGCACCCCATGCAAGTGCGCTACCGGGCTGCGCTACATCCCGATTTGGTTATTTGACTTGGCCAAAACCTAATCTCCCGGTGGTAATGCGCATGGGAATGGGTCACCTGTTAAGGGATTACAAAGATAAACAATTCCGCGGAGCCCTACAAGAAGCGACAACCCTGCATTTAAGAATCAATCTCCATAAATTACTCGTAACTCTTTACTAATTATTTTTGATATCCGTTTGACCATTAAAAATTTCAACTTTAAAATTGTTAAATTGTGAAAAGGCTCTACTCGGTCTCTTTTCGAGAACTCAAAACGCGAACAGAATAGTCCTGAATTTTCTTGTCACGATTCAATTTTACCGTAACCGATTGATTGGCATAGTAATGCGTGATAATCGTCTCCGTTTTAAACAATCGTAACTTCCCCTTTTTCTTAGGCACTTCGATTTCCTTCTTGGCTTTTCGATGCGAATCCAACTGATACTTGCACGCATACGACCCGCTGCTGTCCTTAGTTACCGAAAACGATGCCGTATCAATCGTAATCTCCTCCGCTACCACCCCTTCTTGATTTTTTTGAAACAAATCGTACAAATCTGCTTTATTGATTTGCGTTTTATCCATAAATCGCGGCGTAGACTCATCAAAGTACGACAACAACTCTTTGTGTTCCCCAGTCGCAAAAAGTTCGTAAAAGGTCTGCAAATAGGCAATTAACGTCGATTTCTCCTCCGGTGTCACCAAGGTTGTCAGCATACTTTTCGCCGATTTGATATAAACCCCATTGGGATGTGCGCCAATATATCCTTGCAATGCCTCCAAACTACCCGCGCGAAGAGCGATATCAAAGTCAAACGAATCGATCATTAGCTTGGCATCTTCGATGTGCATACCTCCGGCAGTTTCCATGGCCAACAAATACCTACCCAAATTGGACTTATCAGGGGGATTTAACGCCGAATTCCATAGTTGTTCGTCCTTTTCATAGAGTGCTTTGAGCGCCTCCCGAGCCATCGACCCAAACTTACCTTTAGGGAATTTTTCCAAAAAGTGCTGATACGATGGAATACTTGCTTCCTGATTTGCCTCACTCCATGCTGCTTGCTCTTCGCTAAAACTTTGGTAATAAGCCACCAACGCAATAATGCCAGCCACAAACAATAGGATTATTAGAACCCAAACCGATTTCCCTTTGGATTTTGAACGCTGATTCTTTTGGTCTATTTGGTCGATGATTTCCTGCGCTTCCGCCGACTCTCCCATCAACTGAATCGTCTTTTTTGCTTCGTCGTACGCCTCATCACGTCTACCCTTATCAAAATATTGCTGGGCTTTGGCGAGTGCTTTCAAACCCATTTGATGCTTAATTTCTTTGGCCAGGGTGATGTTATTCTCCGAAGCATCCAACTCCAAAGCTTTCCGAATCAGGATGTTGGCTTCATAAATTTCACCCAGGGCTAATGCCGCTTTTGCTTTATTGTGAAGCAGTTGGGCCGGATTCGGCTGATGCGATTGCTCTGTATGATCCATATCATTGGGTTGAAAAAAAGGATCGGGAGAATCACCAACATTCATGAGGTAAAATTACGATGCGATTGTGAGTCAGACAATACGCTGTCGACGAATCTAATTAAAAAAGAGAGGGGCGACCTGCGGGCACCCCTCTCTTTTTAATGGACAACTTTAAAATAACCGATAATTCAGCATGCAAACTGCATGCTCTGTTTTCAATTATTTGGTAATGGTAATCTTATGTGTGGCCACTTTGTTGCCACTCAACACTTTCACCATGTAAACACCCTCGCTCAAATCGCTGGCATCTACTTGAATCAAACCGTTGTTGGTGCTCCTAACAACCTTCACAACGGCGCCCGTCATGCTGGTCATCACAATGCTCACTTCTGTACCAAACGTTTCTGTCATTGCAACATTGAAGCTACCAATAGCAGGGTTAGGATAAACCGCAACACCTGAAGTAGACAAGCTCTTCGCAGAAGCACGGTTCATAACTACACTCTTTGTAGCGCTGCACTCACAACCCGTCGCTTTAGTTACAGCATACATAGTCACTTGGAAGCTACCATCTTTCAAGAAGTTGAATTGAGCGGTAGGACCATTTTGCTTTCCACCATTCTCAATCACCCAAGTATAAGTAACTGTAGCTTGCGAACCGGCAACACCAGAAGCATTCACAGGCTCGAACTTCATTCCGTAGTAACCAAATGCGTAATCTGGAGTCGCTTGGAAATCACAAGTCTTAGGTCCTTCGTTGATCGTGATCTGACGCGTGAATGAATCCAAACATCCACCTGCAATTTTCGCCTTCAACGTTACGTTGTAAGTAGTAGTTGCGTTTACGTTATAGGTATGCAAAGGATCGCTATCAGTTGACATCGTGTTATCACTAAAGTCCCACTCATAACTTATATCGCCCTGAGCCCATGTGGTTCCGTTGTTGAATACCACTGGCTGACCTGCACATACATCTTGTGCAGTGAACGTCGCCTTTGGCTGAATCAACACATCCAAAGATTTGGTGGCAAATGATGTACAACCATTGTCCAATGAAATTGTCAAAGTGGCCGTCTTAGGTCCCAATGATCCCCAACTATGTGATGGCGACTCTGCTTTGGTTGATTTACCATCGCTGAATACCCACTGATAACTTGGCGTTGCATTGGCTACCGAAGGAGTTGTATTTGTAAACTCTGTTGGCTTCAAAGAACAAGCTGGGCCATTGATGAAGCTCACTTTTGGACTTTCTTTAACAACTACGATGTTCGTTACCGAATCCTTACATCCAAATTCTGAAGTAATTATCAACTTTACATTCTTCTTTCCAGATGATCCAAACATATGCTTTGGCGCCATATCGGTGCTAACGCTGTTATCATCAAAGTTCCAATAAGCACCTATCAAACCAGAACCGATGCTGCTATTGTTCGCAAATACGAAGTTCTTGTTATCACAATCTCCACTCACTACTTTGTAAGCAGCTTTTGGCTTTTCAAATTGGTATACTCTCTGCACTGCTGTTGCGATACATCCAGCCAAATCTGCAGTCATAGTAACTAAGTAGGATCCTTTGCTCGCATACTTGTAAGTAGGATTATTTGAAGTGCTTATGCCTTTGTTGTCGCCAAAATCCCAACTCACCGATGAATTGCTTGGTGAAGTTTGGTTGGTGAACGACAAATCATATCCTTCACATGCATTCTTCTTTGTGAAGATTGCTGTAGGAACTGGATTCACTTGGAAAGTGGTGCTATCCATACTTGGGAAACCATATGGCAATGTCTTTGCCAACATCTTTACCGTATAAGTACCGGGTGTATTAAAAGTAAATACAGGATCCGGAGCATCTGTTTTGTCTGCCGCTTTTCCGGTTCCGAAATCCCATAAGAATTCCATATTCCCTGATGTTACTGTCGACTTATTCTCGAATAATACGCTCTCACCCACACAGGCCTGTTTTGGCTTGGTAAAGTTTGGTACGATGGTAGGGTAGATCAATACATCACGCTTGATGATCGTGTCACAACCATTTCCTTTGTCGTTCACGATCACATAAATAGTAATCATAGAATCCTCTAAAGTCTTGTCGGTTGTAACAAACTTAACCACCATATCAGAAGTTGCCGTTGGAGAAACCAAGGTGCCACCAGTAACAGATTTGCCATACTTGCACTTGGCTACAACACTTGCAGCCCAATTGTTTCCACCACCATTACCCAAATAATCTTTGTTTGTGTAAATGCGGGGTGAATTCACCGAATACTCAACGGCCTGACCCAACACGGTAACATCATTGTTTTTAGAAGGCTGGTAGTAGGCCCTTGTTGATGAAGTAGTGAATGTCATTACGCCACCACCCGGTGCTGGCTTAACAAACGTATTAAAGATGAATGAGTCATCGCTATTATCATCATCCGGCAAATCAATAAAGATTGCAATGCGCGCAGGACCGGCATTATTCAATACAATTGGCGTTGGGAAATACACTTTTACAGAATCTCCTTGAGCAAGCTGTTTAGTGACCAATGCGCTAACCTTAGGGCCATTGTTTACTGCATACGACACATTGAAATTACGTGCTTTATCGTAAGGGTAATTACTTTTTAAAGCAATCCAAGTTGGACCAGCGGTATATCCAGCACATACTGTTGCGGGCACAGTAAAATTGGTCGACATTCTTTCCAAATCTGTCATAGTTTCTAAACCACCACGATCGTGTTTGGTGCGATTTCTAGCGACTTTTTTACAATCTAAATCATTTTTAGAAATGTAGCTCACATTGTTCTGAACATCCCAGGCACCAGCTCTCCAATCGTGATTTGCTTTATCAACAAATTTCGGATCTACACCATTGTCGCGTGAACCATTTACACCGGCACCACTAAATCCGGCCCAATCTGTATAATTTGTACCATTATAATACCAATAAGAATAGGTAAATAGATTATTGAAAGAATAGGTGTTGTCGTTAAATTCTTTCAAATTCGCCAAGTTAGAATAACTCAAATACATGTAAACATATCTGTAATACTGAGACCCACTTCCTTTAAAATCAAGGATATTACCGGTAAAATATACGGTTTGGTAATACAAATAGAAATATCCATAGCAATACGATGAAGCCGGCGTTTTTGCAGATGACATATCGGCTTGGAATGTATTATTCCTAATCTCGGCAGTATAGGTACCACTTAAACCTGAATAAATGTAGATATAAGAGGAATTTGATTTATTACCCGCAACCACGTTACCGATTACTTCATAGTTCATATAATAGTACAAGTAGAAATAATGGTATCCTGTGGTTCCTGTCACCTCATTGTTCACAACAGTATTCCGGTTTACCCTCCAGCTGTTGATACCAGTATAGTAATAAATATACGCTGAATACAAGTAGTTTACGGTTTTGTTTGCAGTAACAATATTGTCGTTAAACTCATTAAATGCATAAGCCGATGTTGTTCCATAATAGCAATAGAAGCAATAAAGATATCCAAGTGTCTCACCGTTTATCGCTTTGTTTCCATTAATACGAACGTCTTTTGGATAATAAATGTAATAATCATAATTTGTTGTAGCAGTACTAGTACCATCTACGTTATCTACTGTATTGTTTAATACATCCGTATAAACGGGATAGTAAACGTAAAACACGTAGCGCGATCCCGTTGTATAGGCTACATTTTTTACAATATTCCCATCAGCAATTACTTTATAGGTTGAATTTCCCGTAGGATAATTCAACGCGATACCATAAAACGTACTCATATTTGTGGTAGATGTTGTTGCTCCAACAAAGGGTAAATCATGGATATTGTTACCGTTTACCAAGTTGTCTCTGCTACTTGCGTAAGGATAATTTTCATAAATCGCATACATTGTAGTGCTACCACCAGTAGTTGCATTGGCACGAGAAATGTCGTTGTTCAACACCTGGTTCCCATTGGGATATTGCATAAATACAGCATAGTAATAAAAATTGCGAATCGTACATCCCTCAACTGAATTGTTCTGAGCTGTTGTTGTGTAATTGGCGGTATTACCGTTTACACCCACCGCGGTATATGGACCTGAACCGCCGCTTTGTGTGTACATTGTGCAATTACGAATTCTATTAAATGAACCTGGCTGACCTGACGTTCCAGTTGCCAATGACCCATTAGACATACCACTTGTAACGGATGTACTAAGTGCATAATAATACGTCGCACTAGACGTACCGTTATAAGCACTCAAGAAAATATTCACCCCGTTAAAATCATTATAATCGGCCTGATTCGTAATCCAAACACCACCTGGTGAAGTAGTGTTGCTATTATCAATCGTCATATTCTTGACAATTACGTAATCTGCACCATTCAATCGCAAGGCCGCATTTGACCCAGTATAGGTAAGAGTTGTGGCATTACCCTCTACAGTTAGAGTATTGGTAGAGCTACTTCCCGCATTGGCATTTAGCGTAATGGCATTTAAACCAATACTAGTACTGGCCTTCACATTTACTGTCACGGGACCCGCAATACTTGCCGCGTTAAATGACGTAGCAAAACTTGTCCATGAAGTAAAATTTGTGGCGGTTGCCGCCGCTGCTGGATCAATGGTATAACTACCACTCATTTGTGCATAGGCCGAGGCCGACGACAAACCCAAAGAAATCAAGAGCAACGC
>CAMBTR010000098.1 GCA_945870885.1 Chryseobacterium gleum
GGAAGCATCGTATCCGGCCAGGGTTCAAATGCGATAGGTATTCAGTGGACTGGTGATGGTTCTGGGAGTGTGAGTGTGATAGCCACGAATGCCAATAAATGTATAGATACTTTGGTATTGAAAACCCTTGTTGGTGGTGTGGCTTTAAAAGAGTACGGCAAATCGAGTCAGTTCCAGATCTATCCGAATCCTACGAGAGGGCAGTTCACTTTGGTGGGTGAGAATCTTAACAATGCAAGTGTGGTTGTTATGGATGTGATGGGCAAGGTAGTGGATAAACGGGTGTCGATTCAGGGCAACCAGACCGACTTCAGCACCTCAGACTGGGCCAATGGCTTATATACGGTGATAATCACCCAGGGCGATGCCAAAGACACCAAGAAGTTGGTGGTGTATTGATGGGGTTCCTTGAATCCTTATTAAAATAGTTGTTGTTTAACATACAATTACCTAAGTTGCGGGCAGCACAAAAACTCTTTGTCCAGCAACAAATACAACCCTATGAAAAAATCATCCCTTTTGTTTGGATTCTTTGCAACATTTACCCTCGCAGCGCAATCCCAAAACAACCCCAGCGTGAATACTACCCCATCAGATTCCATCGAAAAACCGATGGACGAAGTGGTGGTCATAGGCTATGCCACAGCAAAAAAGAAAGATCTTACCGGTGCAATGTCGTCAATAAAAGGCAGTGAACTCGCTGCACAACCCGTTCTAACAGCCACCCAAGCACTTCAATCCAAAATGGCCGGTGTACAAATCACCAACTCGGGCGCACCCGGCTCTTCACCCAACGTGAGAATTCGTGGAACCGGCTCGGTAATCGGCGGCGCAGAGCCCCTTTACGTTGTGGATGGCGTAATCACAGACGACATTCGAAACATCAATACCGCAGACATCTTGTCCATTGATGTGCTCAAAGACGCTTCCTCCACCGCCATTTACGGTGTGCGTGCAGCCAACGGAGTGATCCTCATCACCACCAAACGCGGCGGATCCGGCAAACCAAAACTCTCCTACGACGGTTACGCAGGCGTTAAAATGATGGCCAACAAAATCGCCATGGCCCGCCCTGGAACTTTCTCCAATTACTCCAACGAAGCCGCCGGCACCAATGCCATTTTGAAATCTGATATCAGCGGCGAAACCGATTGGTTCGAAACCCTCACCCGCCCTGGCAACATGAACAACCACAACCTGAGCATGAGCGGCGGCTCAGAATCTACCTCATATCTGTTCTCGGTGAACTATTTCAATGAAAATGGAATCCTGAACGACAACAACTATGAACGTGTATCAATCCGCTCCAACAACGAATACAGAATCTCCGATCGGTTGAAATTCGGAAACAACATCTCCCTCTCACGCTGGAACTCGAACAATAAACCTTTCAGCTTATTCACAGACGCCTATAATGCCGCACCCATATACAACGCCAAAAACGAAGATGGCACCTACGGCTTTACCACACTGAGCGATGTGGGCAACCCCCTGGCAAAACTCGAATATACCGATGATAAAACTTGGGGCAATCGCTTCATGGGCAACTTTTTCACAGATATTTACTTAAAGAAAAACCTGAAATTCAGAAGTTCTTACGGGCTTGATTACGACAACAGTAGCGGCGCCAACTACCAACAGAGATTTCGCGTTTCTCCCACCCAAAAATACGATACCACCACCCTCACACAGAGCGAAACGGAGCGATACCGCTGGATCTGGGACAATACCCTCACTTATTCACCCACCCTCAAAAAAGGACAAGGTCTGCAAATTTTGGCGGGTCACACTGCAGAGCGATATGACGGTTTTGAGCAATCTTTCCGATTAGACGGCGTGCCCTCAGGCAAACAATACCGATACCTAAATACGGGAAGAGACCCCATCCAAGGCATCATCAATTACCAAAGACCCATCGCCGACTACGGCCGAAGAGAATCATACTTGGGACGTGTGAGCTACAACTACCAAAGCAAATACATGCTTAATGCTTCTTTCAGAAGAGATGGGTCATCCAAATTCCCGATCCAAAATCGCTGGGGCAATTTCCCATCAGTGGGTTTGGGATGGATGGTGAGCAACGAGAACTTTATGAAGAATTTTCGCACCATCACCTCTCTCAAAGTTAGGGGCAGTTGGGGCAGAGTGGGCAATGACCGCATCAATCCTTCCGAATTTGTAACGTTGTTGAGCACAGGCCTCAGCGCAGTTTTTGGCGATCAAGTGGTTTTTGGATCTACCATCGCCGAAATCAAAGACCCCAACCTCAAATGGGAAACCACCGAAGAGATCGATTTGGGTATTGATTTCGAGGCGATGAACGGACACATTGCGGGCGTGATCGACTTCTACAACAAGAAAACCATTGGCGCATTGTTCAACATCCCACTGCCCGGTGGATTGGGCGATAACAACAACTCAATGCTCACCAATGCCGCCGATATCCTGAACCGAGGTCTTGAAGTTTCGCTTCGATACAACAAGAACAGCAAAGGCAAATTTAATTATAGCTTGGGTGTGAATGCCACCTTCAACCACAACGAAGTATTGGGACTCGGCAATGGTTTGCCCACAAATTTTGGCAGCTTGCGCAACGGAGAATTTGCAACACGCGTGGCCACCGGACAAGCCATCGGAAGTTTCTGGGTATACGAAACCCAAGGCGTTTTCCAAACCCAAGCCGAAGTAGACGCAGTGCCGCATTTCTTGGGCACTCAACCCGGCGATTTCAAAGTCATCGACCAAAACAAAGATGGCAAAATCAATGATTTAGACAGGATTTACTTAGGATCTTACCAGCCCAAGTGCTTCATGGGAATGAACGGAAGTTTCAAATATTCCAATTGGGATCTAAACATCGACCTGTTGGGGAACTTTGGCAACAAAGTCTTCAATGGCAAGAAAACCGTGAGATACGGGGGCAATTACAACATCGAAAAAGCCGTGGCCGATGCCCGTTGGACCCCCACTAACGGAACCAACACCGCACCCCGCGCCTTCAACGGTGTGCCCAAACCCACAGATTATTTCGTGGAAAGCGGCAGCTTCGTGCGACTCAACAACCTAACCATCGGGTACAACCTAC
Organism: Chryseobacterium gleum; assembly: GCA_945870885.1. Lineage (GTDB taxonomy): Bacteria > Bacteroidota > Bacteroidia > NS11-12g > UBA955 > UBA955. Next base: position 3,086 of record CAMBTR010000098.1, read on the forward strand.
CTGCCAAAATCGCCAAAAAATCCAAAGTACAAGGCTACAGGTTCTTTGTCACCGCACAGAACGCATTCACTTGGAAAAAATTCAGCGGATTCAGCGCAGAACTGCCCGGCAATCCCGCCGATGCCGGTATCGAACTCGATATCTATCCAACATCATCCACCTTCCTCACCGGTTTATCCATCCAATTCTAACCCAAGCAATCACATCGTATGAAAACACATTTCAACACGGCGAAAACCTTTACCTTGGGCGCAATGGCCATCTGCACCCTCAGCATTACCATGATGGGATGCAGGAAAGACTTCCTCAATGAAACCCCCAGAGTACAAACCCCAGACGATTACTTCAATTCCAATACCAACGCGGCACAAGAATTGGTTACCGCCATCTACTCCAAATTGTACGATTGGCAACAGCACGGATTTTCGTGGATAGGCATTACATCCATCGCCTCAGACGAAGGGGAAAAAGGCAGCGATCCGGGTGATACTGGATCAGACAAAGACCAAATGGACAAACTCAGTTGGTCGCCCACCGCCATCAGCTTTGGCGAAGTGTGGGAATCCAATTTCGAAGGTATCGCCAGGGCAAACAAAGCGATTGATTTACTACCAACGATCGACATTGGTGCCGCCCAAAGAGACCAACTCATTGGTGAATCTCGCTTTTTGCGGGCCTATTTCTACTGGAACCTCGTAAGAAGTTTCGGCGGGGTACCACTAATCCCCAAAGTGCCAAAAACCGCAGCAGAAATCGAAGCGCTCAATTACAGGGCTACTTCGGACCAAATTTACGATTTCATTGATGCCGACCTAGAATTTGCCGCGGCAACTTTGCCTGCGTCACAGCTATCTACTCAAACCGGACGAGTTACATCAGGTGCGGCAAAAGCCCTATTGGCAAAATCGTCGCTGTACCGCAAACGCTATGGCAAGGCAGAATCACTGTGCGCCGAAATCATCGCTTCAAATACCTACTCATTGTATGCCGATTACAGCAAACTCTTCCGCGAAGTGGGTGAATTTTGCAGCGAATCCATCTGGGAAATCAATTGCAAAAGCACAGCACCTGCCAAGGCCATCGAAGGCTACTTCGTGGTTCAAGCTCCCCGTGGAACAGGGGGTTTGGGGTGGGGATTCAATACCCCAACAGCCACGCTCATTGCGGCATTTGAAACGGGCGATGTCAGAAAAACATCTACTTTCTTCTCTCGGGGCGATGTGCTTTGGGATGGATATGTTTGCAACAATGCAGCACCCAATGCATACTACAACTACAAAAGCTATGTATCCCAAACCATGGAAAGTTGGGGAAACAACGATTGGCTCGCCAACAAGAATTTACGCGTTTTGCGCTATGCCGATGTGCTATTGATCCACGCCGAAGCCGCCAACGAAAATGGCAAAACCGCCGATGGCATCAAGTCACTCAATTTGGTGCGCACCCGTGCAGGCCTTCCCAATACCACCGCCACCTCGCAGGCCGAAGTTCGCGAGGCCATCTACAAAGAACGATTTGTAGAGTTTGCCATGGAACACGATCGCGTGTTTGATCTGCGCCGACAAGGTAGAGCTGGTTCTGTGATGAGAACCGATGGTAAAAACTACATTGACGGGGTACATGATTTGTATCCCATTCCTCAGCGACAAATCGACCTCAGTGGTGGTAAAATGACGCAAAACCCCGGATATTAACAAAACAAACCCTAATATTGTATCAAAATGAAAAAAATGAAATTATTCCCATTGGCAGTGCTTTTCGCAGCCTCTGCCCTCACATTTACCTTTACCTCTTGCGACGAAGACAACGACGACGAAGACAACAATGCCAGCGGCTACAAAGCCTCTGACGACGTGGCTTCTGCCAACTTGGTGGCCAAGTTTTCATTCGAAAACAACGTAGATGATACCAAAGGCAACATCACTGGCGGTACATCTTCTGGAACTAGCTTCATCGCCGGCGCCAAAGGCCAAGCCTGGAAAGGCAATACCAACGGCTACGTGTTGTATACCGGTGTAAGCTCTGCCATCAGTGGCTTGAAATCTGTAACCATCTCTTCTTGGGTGAAAACCTCTTCCCATACCGATGGTGCTGAATCTTGGTTCCAATTGTTGAACGATTCTAACTGGATCGGCAACTTATTCATTTTACAAGAGAACGGTGCCGCTGGCAGTGATTCTATACGCGTCAAATTCACTATGAATAATTGGAACGCAACTGCATGGAAGGAACAATGGACCGAATTGGCGAATGAAAACCGCATCAAAATTGGCAACGATGAATGGCACCATGTGGTTTGCTCTTACGATGCAGCTACCTCAAAGTTGGCTGTTTACGTGGATGGCGACAAGCGCAATTTGCCTGCCAACGTAACCGACAAATACCAAGACGACCCCACCAAAGGTGGCGCTCCATTGGGCAACTTGGCGTTCAAGAATGCCACCAAATTTGTTTTTGGTTGCTACAAACAGAACTTGCCAGGTGGTGCTCCAGATAGTTGGATGAAGAACTACGATGGTGGTTTGGATGAATTCCGCATCTACAGCAAAGCATTGGCCGATGCCGATGTAAAAGCCTTGTACGACTTGGAAAAAGCCGGAAAATAATCCTACCTCAACCCTTTTGCTTTGCTGGCCCGTTCATTCAATGAATGGGCCAGCTTTTTTGGGAAAAAATTTGCCCCGGAATGCCATAAAACAAAGGAGTTTTCGTAATTTAGAATCTTTAAACATCATGGCATTTTTCCTTCGCTTCGCTCCCCTACTTTTCGCACTGTCTATGGCGATATTCACCGCTTCCTGCGAGAAGGAAACCCCACCACCCGTGGCCAAACCCAACGGCATCATGCTCACCGTGTTTCACATCAACGATGCCCCCACCAGCGGAAAATCCAACGGCATCCCCCTCAACTCAACCTTTACCCTCTACTTCTCCAACGCCCTCGACACCCTCTCGGCCAAAGAACACATCGCCGTGAAAGAAAAAGGCTACGACCCCATCGCCCTGAATTACCAGTTCTTCAGAGGCGATAGCGCCGTAAAACTCATTCCCAAAACCACCCTCAAAACCGGCACCGGCTACGTCGTGGCCGTCAACGCCGCACTCAAATCCAAAGTGGGCACAACCACCGGATCCTATGTGGCCGTATCGGTTGGGAGCATGATGGACACCACCGATAAATTTCCCCGAATCTCTGATGAGGCCCTGCTCGATAGCATTCAATACAACACCTTTCAGTACTTCTGGAAATTCGGACATCCAAACTCAGGTATGGCCCGCGAACGGAACACCTCCGGCGATTTGGTTACCTCCGGTGGCACTGGCATGGGCATCATGGCCATCATCGCAGGGATCAACCGCGGATTCATCACACGCACACAAGGACTCGCCCGCATCCAAAAAATGGCCTCCTTCCTCCAAAACACCGCCCAAACCTTCCACGGCGCCTACCCCCATTGGCTCGATGGAAATACCGGCAAAGTCATCGCCTTTTCTAGCGACGACAATGGCGGCGATTTGGTTGAAACCTCCTATCTCATTCAAGGTCTCCTCACCGCCCGCGCTTATTTTGACCAATCAACCACCGAAGAAATTCAACTTCGCGCAGACGCAACCAACATTTGGGAAAAAGTAGAGTGGGATTGGTATACCAAAAGCAACAGTGGCTCGCTCTACTGGCATTGGAGCCCC
>CAMBTR010000099.1 GCA_945870885.1 Chryseobacterium gleum
TTTTTTTGTTCTAGCATGTGTCAAAATGTTTCAATTTGTACCCACTTTTGGTAGCTAACTGGTAACCCCTTTTAGAAAATCAAAAAAGGGTTACAAGTGTTGGTGTAAAAGCCGGTCATATTGATCCCTACGCGCCGCTGCAAATTGACCCTCTAATGTGAAGAGGGGGTCAATTTGGTTTTTGGTGGCTCAATGCTTTCACAATCGCCTAAGGTGAATTGACAGTATTTGATGGTTCTACCCATGCCCAACCACATTCTTTCGTAGTAGGTTTGGATCTGTAAAATCATGGGGACAGGGTCTAAAGAGTAGACATCGTCATAACAAATCCACAATTTCAAATTATCTCGTTTGATTTGCTCCAAAGTACTTTCGAAGAAAAGCTCACTGTCTGTTTTTACATTGATCAAAGCACTTGCCGGTGCAATCTGTCTGTATAGATTTAAAAACTTAAAGCTGCTAAGTCTTTTTCTTTCCTTTTGCGGCTGTGGATCTGCGAAAGTGATCCAAATTTCTGATACTTCATTGGGTCCGAAATAATCTATAATTGAATCTATGGGAATCCTCAAAAATCGCACATTGGAAATAGATTCCACAATTGCGGTTTTGGCACCGGTCCACATCCGATTGCTTTTGATGTCGATTCCTATATAATTAATTTCCGGATTTAGCCTAGCCAAGCCAATGGTGTAATCTCCTTTACCGCAAGCGAGTTCAATAACAATAGGATTGGTATTTCCGAAAATTTCAGACCAACGCCCTTTGGTTTTATCGCTAACGTCTAAGGTGTTTTCAAACGAATTGTATTCGGCAAATTTGATGAGTTTCGGTTTGCTCATTGTGTGCAAAGGTACTGTTCAATTAAAGAATCTCTTATTCCGTGCAGTTTGTTTTTTGGCGATGCTTCCATTTTCTAATTGATAAAATTACCGGATGGACATAGAGCGTACAAATTGCAAAGAAGTTAACTTTGTGGAGTGATTTCAGTTGAATTATTGGTGCAAGCCTATCTGTCGGGTTCCTTTCCAATGGCTGATCCAGATGAGGGTGATCAAATTTATTGGCACACGCCGGAAACGCGAGGATTGATCCCTTTGGACGATACTTTTAGAGTGCCAAAAAATTTGATGCGGTTATACAAGAAGGAGAAATTTGAGCTGACGATCAATAGGGCATTTCCAGAGGTAATTGAACAGTGTTCTTTATTAAGACAGGGCGACACCTGGATTTCTAAGGAGATTATAGATGCGTACACTGAGATGCATACACTTGGATTGGCGCATAGTTTTGAAGTTTGGCTCGATGGGGCGTTGGTTGGCGGTTTATATGGTGTGGCAATAGGCAAAGCTTTTTTTGGGGAAAGCATGTTTCAAAAGGTCACTGATACTAGTAAGATTGCTTTGGTGTTTTTAGTGGAGTTCCTCAAAGAACAAAATTTTCAACTCTTGGATTGTCAATATCTTAATCCCCATTTGTTGCAATTTGGAGCATATGAAGTAACTCAAGAAGAATACTTACTAAGGTTACAAGGGGTAATTCACACAATTTCATGATTCGATTATTTTAGATGATTCATATTGGATGAAATATCCAAGAAATACACCAATTTTGTGAAGTGCGCATTAATCATTCAATTCAAGGGATAGAGGGTTGGGCAGACCTGCTTTGTCCGATCGATATTTCTTTGTCGATGGGTCCAGACGGCGACAATCCAAGGGCATTTTTTATCGATCCCGCGAAATTTGATGCCATCAGAGTGGGCGATTTTGTTGGTCGCGTCTCTGAAGGTGGATCGGCCAATTGTGAGATTTTAACGTTTTGTGCCCATGGAAATGTAACGCATACAGAATGTGTAGGACATATTACAGAAGAGCGCATTGCGTTGCCGGATGTGTTAAAACAATTTTGGTTTTCAGCGCAATTGGTTTCCATAGATATCTCTGCCACGGGTTCGATTAGTAGGGCGGATATTCAATCGTTACATATTGGTGGAATAGAAGCGGTCATATTTAGGAGTCTCCCCAACAGAAATGAAAAAAAATGCATGGACTGGAGCGGTAATTCGGCGCCATATTTTGAGCCCGATGCGTTGGCCTACTTGCGCGATTTAGGGGTCGTTCATTTGCTTACCGATTTTCCTAGCGTGGATCCGGAAGAGGACGAGGGTCGGTTGGCCGCACATCACGAGTGGTGGGGATTGCAGCAGAGAAGTGAGGCTGGGAATACGATGGTCATAAATCAAAGCCATTCCCGATTTTCATCAACCATTACAGAGTTGATCTTTGTGCCTGATTCAATTGAAGATGGGATTTATATGTTGAATTTCCAGGTCCCAAACCTAAGGACAGACGCTGTCCCTTCTAGGCCTATCATTTATAAATGGAATGCCTTGGTTCACACAATTGCTAATGCAAAAATCAGTTAACGATTTTGTCGATGGGTGAAAAATGGCTCTATTTCATAAATATTTTGATTTCTCGATTCATCAATGCAGGGAAACCCAATTTAGGTGCGTTTTCCAATAGTTCGGAAAAAGTTCGTAGTATCATCGTTGTGAAATGGGACGAAATTGGCGATATGCTAACGGCTGTCCACGTTTTTGAATTGTTAAAGCAAAATTATCCCGGCGTTGAAATTACCGTTTTGTGTAAACCCTTTGTTTCCTCTTTAATCCAAACAGATCCAAACGTAGATATTGTCATCAATGATATTGATCAATGGACGAAAAGATATGATTTGGTGGTTGAATTACGAGGTACATGGAAGTCGGTATGGAAATCTTTGGGATGGAAAACAATACCCAAATATAGAGTGGACAGGGGCTGGGTTCGATTTCAACAAAGGGGAAAGCAGCCACATGAAACAATTACCAATTACCGGATTATCGAACCATTGCTGCCACACATGGCGGGAGAAAAAAAAGTTGAGGACTTATCAGATTTGGTAATTAAGCCCAAGTTGTATCCCAGCGCCAACGATATTGTTCTTGCACAGGATTGGGTTGATTGGGCTCTGAAAGATGATGTAGGTGTAATTGAAAATGTAAACGGTATTGCTGTTTTGCATACCGGTGCGCGCAGTGATTTGAGAAGATGGTCGCCCAATCGTTTCGCAGAATTATCAAAATGGTTGCTCGATGAAAAGAAATTAATGCCGGTTTGGGTGGGCACCAAGGAGGAGGAAGAACAAATCCTTGCCTCCATTGCACTGGGTGGCGCAGGTAAGGTTTGGATTTCGGGCGAAACCAGTCCCGCTTCCACTTCTTTATTGGCATTTTATTCATTCATAGAGCGGAGTGCCCTTTATGTGGGTAATGAAAGTGGGCCTTTACAAATGGCGGACATCGCGGAGATACCCACTGTGGGAATTTTTGGTCCCGGCGTTCCCAATGTGTTTTATCCCAGATCAACAAAGAGTATTGTTTTGCACGAAGTTTTGTCGTGTAATCCTTGCAATCAAAAAATTTGTGTTCAGCCTTTGGATCGCTGCATTGATCGTATTTCATTCACTCAGGTGAAACTTGGAATTAATCAAGTACTTGGGTTATTAAACGTATAATTTAAACAAATTCATTGTGCGGATTTTGTAATCGCATTTTTCAAGAAGTATATTCGAGAATTGTTAGAAAATCATCAAACCAATCCATGAGAAAAGCTTTTGAGGTTACGGTATTAGGGACTTCGTCGGCTACCCCTACCAAATATCGGCATCCGAGTTCTCATTATGTGAGGTTGGAGGGCAGTTATCTGCTTTTGGATTGCGGTGAAGGGGCTCAACGACAGCTAGCGCGTTACGGCTTGAGAACACAAAGGATTTCACATGTATTTATTACGCATTTACATGGTGATCATTATTTTGGATTGCCCGGATTAATTACTTCGATGGCCTTGTTCGGAAGAACGGAGCCACTTGTTATTGTTGGTCCGGCGGCATTAGAAAGCATCATACAGGTGCTTTTGCTAGAAAGTGATTCCATATTGCCTTATCCCTTAAAATTTGTTAGTACTCAATTCGACCATATGAAAACGGTTGCGGAAGGTGATAATTTCGAGGTAATTTCGGTTCCATTAAAACATCGTGTACCTTGCACTGGTTTTATCATCAAGGAAAAAGGGCCGGAACGAAGATTAGATGTGGATGCCTGTGTAAAATATAAAGTTCCAATTGAACAGTATGATACAATCAAGTTAGGCGCAAATTATATTTCTAGCAGTCAAGGTGAAATTAAAAATGAACTCCTCACAACGGAGGGTCTTAAAAACCGATCCTATGCCTATATCACGGATACAATCTACGATCCGGATTATTTAACACCAATTTTGCAGCATGTGGATTTGTTATATCATGAGGCTACTTTTTTGACGGATTGTTTATCTAGGGCAATTGAAACCTATCACAGTACTGCTTTGCAAGCCGCTCAAATTGCAAAAATGGCAAACGTAGGTCAATTGTTGATCGGACATTTCAGTGCGCGATACAATGATGCACAACCTCTGCTACTAGAAGCCAGGGCTGAGTTTGAATCAACCTATGAAGCCGTTGAAGGGCAAACTTTTTCTGTAGGCTTATAGATATTGGTGGCTTGCCCAATTGAGGGCCCCTTTGAGAATTTCCATTGGCTTTAAGCTGTTTTCATAGTATTGAATTATACAAAAGACCGTACTGAACGATTCTCTAAACACTCCCGAACATGGTGTAAAACTCTACCGCGCGCGGGCGCGGGGCTTTGGTCCCGCGGTGTTATTTTCGTTGGGATTCAAGATGGCCAAACGAAAAAGTAGTAAAGACACCCGCCCAGATTTTCTGCGCGACAATGGAGATCGTATCGAAAAGATTTCGGCCAATGATATTTGGTCGGCCATTACCCTAAAGCACGAGCCCACCCGCAAAGTTGTGGGATTTCTTCTGGTCGTTTTCTCGGCCGTGCTCGCCATTGCATTTACCTCCTTTTTCTTTTCTTGGAAGCTCGATCAGAGCTTGATGACCCGCAGCGATGACGGTTTGTCGTATTTTAATGGCAGCGCCAAAAATGCCATGGGCTATTACGGCGCCAAGCTGGCATTTCAGTTCGTGCACAATGGATTTGGTTTGGCTGCCTACGCGATTTTGCCTTACATCGCCCTTACCGGGTTATATCTTTTGTTTGATTATCGTCCGTTTTCTCTGCTGCGCATCGCGGTGCATACCATTCTCTTTACGGTTTGGTGTTCCCTTTTTCTCGGATTTGCCTTGCGATGGTGGCCCTTGTTGAGCGGGTCGTTTGGTCTTTTTGGTAATCAACAAATTGAAGCCGCAATTGGTGGTGTGGGGTCGTTTTTCTTCCTTGCGGCCTATGCCGTGGCGTATTCGATGTTCTTTTTCAATGCTAATCCATTTGCCAGAGTTAAAATGAATTATGGCCCCAACGGCGAGCGATTGGATTGGGATGGGCTAGATGATAAAGCAGATTTGGACGAGTCGTTTGCGCATAGCAAGGGTGGCATTCACTCCGAAGATGCCGTAGTGGAATCCTCGGGTTTTGAAGCTAGCATACACGAAGATTTTGCGATAGAGGAGGATTTGGATTTGGTGGATGTGGAGTTGGAAGACGATTCCGAGGAGCTTACAGAGGCACAGCGCGCTGCATTGACGCAGATATCGCTAAAACCAGCTGATACAGTGGCGCCCGGAAAAGTGGCGAACCCTGCGCCACCAGTGATTGGTAAGCACGATGATTTTGTGGTGCATCGCGGAGAAGAGGAATTTGTGGATGTTGATTTGGCACCCATCAATCATGAGTCTGATCCATTAAACACACACACATCGCCCAGTGAAAAAAATATAGAAGAATCGGTTGAATCCAATCCCGCAGTGGGCATAAACACCCTATTGGGCGACGAAGATTTTCAGGTGGAAGTGATGGCCGATGAAGCCGATGAGGCGGTGGATGAGAATACTGGCGATAATTCCATGGAGCATATGGGTATCGATACGGTATATGACCCCACCCAGGAACTGAGTAAATACGTATTTCCGACCCTCGATTTGTTGCAAGAACACGACGCCAAAAAGCAGGAAATCGACATGGAAGAGATTCAGCGGAGCAAGGACATGATTATCCAAACGCTGGAAAATTATAAAATTGGCATATCGAGTATCAAGGCCAGTGTGGGTCCAACCGTAACCTTGTACGAAATCGTGCCCGCTCCTGGAGTGAAAATCTCCAAGATCAAAAACTTGGAAGACGACATCGCCTTGAGTTTGGCGGCCTTGGGGATACGGATCATCGCGCCGATACCCGGTAAAGGAACCATTGGTATAGAGGTGCCGAACAAGAATCCGGAGATGGTGCCGATGCGCAGTGTGTTGGCCAGCAAGAAGTTTCAAGATTGTGATTTCCAATTGCCGGTGATTTTGGGCAAGACCATTTCCAACGAAATTTTCGTGGCCGATTTGGCGAAAATGCCCCACTTACTGATGGCGGGTGCTACGGGTCAGGGTAAATCGGTGGGTCTAAACAGTATTTTGGTGTCGCTGTTGTATAAGAAGCATCCGGCCTATGTGAAGTTTGTGTTGGTGGATCCCAAGAAGGTGGAACTGACGTTGTTTAATAAGATTGAACGACATTTCTTGGCGAAGTTACCTGGTGATGGCGAGGCGATTATTACAGACAATCACAAGGTAATTAATACGTTGAACAGTTTGTGTGTGGAGATGGACAACCGCTA
>CAMBTR010000100.1 GCA_945870885.1 Chryseobacterium gleum
ATCCGCATCACTTCTTCATATAAATCTACCGCAATAGAAACGTCGTTTCGCCAGCCAGGGACTCTCACTTCCCAGTGATTATTGGATTCATTCACGCCAAAACCAAGTTGGCCTAAAATTCTGCGAATCTCCAAAACCGGAATCTCTAATCCCGCAAACTTGTTCAGCTCTGATACATTAAGATTAATTTTTCTTGTCTCAACTGTACCCGTAGAAACCTCAGAATTGGCCACCCATGTGCCGCCGCAATTTTCCACCAAATGAACGCCAGCCAATGTAGCCGCATTAGCCATATTCTCAACGTCCACTCCACGCTCAAACCTAAAGCTCGCGTCGGTATGTAAATGATGACGTTTTGCTGATTTCCGAACCAACGTGGGATGAAAGTGTGCAACTTCTAATAAAACATTTTTGGTATTTGCGTTTACCGCCGTTTTTAATCCGCCCATCACACCAGCCAAGGCTATCGCACCACTGGCATCGGCAATCACAATATCTTGTGGATCCAATTTGATACTTTTACCATCCAATATCACCAAGGTTTCTTCGGCCAAAGCCAAACGCACAACTAGATCGCCTTCTAACAAATCAGCATCAAAAGCATGCATGGGCTGACCCGTTTGATGAAGAAAATAATTGGTCGCGTCCACCACATTATTCCGTGGTTCAATGCCAATGGCACGCAAACGATGCTTCACAAAATCTGGGCTATCGCTCAAACGTACTCCTTGAAATTCTAGGGCAAAATATCGTTGACATAAGTCTGAATCCACAATACTTACCGACCTACCCTTGGGCTTTTCAGGCAATGATTGATGCGTGATTCGCTGAAAATCTACTTTCAATAACGCCGCCAAATCGTTGGCCACTCCTAGATGTGAAGCCGCATCCCCGCGATTTGCCGTTAGTCCAATTTCTAATACTACATCAGACGCAACGCCAAAATATTCTGCCGCCGGCATACCCACCTGAGCATCGCTGCGCAAAACCACAATACCATCATGGCTATTTCCTACACCGCACTCATCCTCCGCACAGATCATCCCCTCGGAAACCTCGCCACGAATTTTTGCTTTGCCTATCACAAACGACTCCTTGCCGGGCATCTGAATCTCAGTACCCACCAACGCAACTACTACTTTTTGACCTTCAGCCACATTGGGTGCACCACAGACAATCGGCAGCAACGCATCGCCACCCACATTCACCGTAGTCACCCGCAACCGATCCGCATTGGGATGAGGCACACAACTCATCACCTCACCAACAACAAACCCTTTCAAGCCATTGCCCGCACTAAACCATGGTTCAATGTGTTCAACTTCTAAACCCGAAACCGACAACAAATCGGAGATTTCATCGGCTGATGCCTCAGTTGGTAAGATGGATTTTAACCAATCAATGGAGATTTTCATGATGCTTCGCGAAGATAAAGATTTAGCGTTTGCCTTGTTGCATCATCTCTCTACGCACTTTCTTGAAACGAATATAGAAATAAAAACTCGCCACAAAAACGAGTAACATCAACCATCCCGAACCCGAACCAATGCCGGTGGCGTAAAATTGCAAAATGGATTCGGTGCCACTAATAGCGGCCGCGACCAGCGATAAGAGGGCGAGGATGTGGTTTTTGATCATTGGGTAGGTTTATTGTGCCGGCAAAGTTGATAATCTCCCAGTCCGTAAATGATTGATTACTAATCAATCCCGTTCCAGTAGTTATCTGATCTTTACCCGTAATTTTTACAAATTTATCCGTTCTGATGGTCCCCGTATTTTGGTCCCAAATCAACTCTTCGGTGTTCAAAGTCTCTCCCTTAGTATTCAGAATCTCCACATTCCTTCTCACAATTACCTTCTTTTCCTCCGCGTAACTCGCCCCATATTCCGCCGTTAAATAACTCTCCAAAGCCCCTGTTTTGTCGTAAAAATCCACCTTCAACCCCTGCTTCATCAACACATAAGGATGTGATTTTGATTTGATAGCCGTTAAAATTGGACTAAAAACCCTTGCCCGCAATAACCCCGAATCTGTATACTCAATGGTCACTTTCTCGGCATATTCCTGGGCAGAAAACTCCTTATTCTTGTTTTTTATCTTCGATGTCTTTACCGTTTCCGAACAGGAAGCAAACAACAAAATCAAACACAAGAACCCCAAACGCATTTGTTAATCGAATTTCCTACGCTGAAACCACATATCACCCAACTGCAAGCCCAAAGTGACATTGAAAAATTTCTCCTGTGCTAACCCATGATTGGTGGTTCCGCGCTGAACATAATCTAATTGAACATGAACCAAACTCGTTAAAGAAGAATTGTCGAAATACCTGCGAACAATGGGAATACCAAACCCAACAAAAGCACGCTGCTGAATCAAAGGCACGTTACCCGAAGAAGTATTAAACGCATATTGTGTTTCAGAATACACAGCACCCACGCGAACAGGCCATTGCATCTTTCTGCGTCCTTGAATGCGCAAATCATTGGGATGAAGCGTAAATGTTACCCCGTAATCCTTGCGGACATTGTATTTTCTCTCGGCATCAAAATAGATGACATCAATTTTCTGCCAATTCTGCTGTCTGTAATCCAACGCCACTGTCCACGCCTGACGGTATTTAAATTGATAACCCAATCCAAAACTGTTCGGCAATTGAAACGATTTTTTAGGCGATGTGAGATTCGTAATGGTATCAACCACAGAGATAAAGGAACCAAACAATTCCATAGTTCTGGTAAATCGCGTTTGCTCGCCCATCATCCCAGAATACATCTGATAACTACCGCCAAAAGAGTGATACGTTGAGTCCAATTTGAAGTCAACCAAAAAACCAACCTTCTGTTGTGTGCCCTTAACTAAAACCGTCTTTAAATCTTCCAATACATTCAAATTGGTAGAATCGGGTATACTAAATATGGTTTGATCATTGATCTGCCCAAAAACACGACCAATGCTGTATCCCAAATGCACGTGTGAACCCACGCGAAACCCGTTTGCCAATTCCACCATATTTATCCCCCCATAACCCGAATGTGTAGTTTTGCTGATAAACGGTGTTGAATCCGAAATGGCATATTTATATCCCACAGAAGTAAGCGGCTGAAGAGAAATTGCTGAATTGATGCCATAACGCGTTGATTTTATTCGCTTTTGCATCGCAATACTATCAAAATAGGGAATCCGATGGTAGTAATTGTAAGTTCTAAACGCCAAATTAAAGTAGTTCATTCCACCTCCACGGTAGGTCTGAGTTTGATCTCCCGCCATGATGGTGCTCGACTTAAACGATCCGCCAAAATCAAAAGTGGTAAAATACAAATTTCCCAACGTCGCCGGATTAGCCATCGTATAAGAATAAGCACTGGAACGAGTATGCAAATTGCTTCCGTTTTGTACCATATTGGTTCCAAGCCACTCGCCCAAACCGAAATTGCTATACGGTGAAAACGTCAAATTCTGCCCCGATGCAGACTGCGAAAATCCTTGAGAAAATCCCAAAGTCATCATTGCGATGATAAAAAGTCTGATGTTAGTGCGTTTCATGATAAATTAAAGCATGCATCAACCCGTAATGAACAAGCAGAGGCTCCACAAATATCTTGGTTTTCTGCTGTTCCGCCAAGAATAAGGCATCACCCCCCGTAATAATTACAGCTCCCTTTGGGTATTTTTCGAGGAAATGCGCAATTTGTCGGTGCGATTCGCCCCAAACCCCTTGCTGTACCCCACATAAAATGCTTTCGTTTGTGCTGGAACCCAACTGATTCTCAAACACTTCATGACTTACCAAAGGCAGTTTTCCCGTTTGTTGGTGCAAAGCCAAATATCGCATATGCAACCCCGGTGAAATGCTGCCACCCAGATATTCCCCTTCTTCGGTTAGCCAATCATAAGTAATGCAAGTCCCCGCATCAATCACCAAACAAGCACCCGACATTCCGTCACGACCCAATAGCCATTTCGCGCCCAACACCCCCGCCAATCGGTCTGCACCTAAAGTTTCTGGAGTTTCGTAGCCGATTTTTACCGGCAACGACATACTGCTGTTGAATAAATGAACCGGACAATCTAAACCTGTTAGCCATGGCACCTCTTTCCTAACCGTACTAAAAATACAACCTTTCAAGCCCTGATCAACAAAATCCGAAACATCATTGTACACCCCATGAGAATGCAATATGCCCCCTTCGTTGAAGAGGGCATATTTTGATGCTGTATTGCCAAAGTCTATCGTTAGGTACATCGTACCGAAGATTATTTTATTTTGCGATTCCCACAGCGCGCTTCTCGCGAATCACCGTGATTTTTACCTGTCCAGGATAACGCATCTCTGTCATAATACGTTTCGATAACTCAAATGCCAATGTATCTGCATTTTCATCGTTCGATTTTTCCGCTGCCATGATGATACGCAACTCTCTGCCCGCCTGAATGGCATAAGCCTTCTCAACACCTGGGTAACTCAAAGCCATGGCCTCCATTTCTTTGATACGCTCCACATATTGATCATCGCCTCTACGAGCACCAGGTCTAGAACCCGAAATTGCATCGCAAGCCTGAATCACCGGACTCAACAAAGATGTCATCTCGATCTCGTCGTGGTGAGCTCCAACTGCATTGATTACCTCAGGATGCTCGCCATACTTCTCACAAATTTTCATACCTAACAAAGCATGCGGAGTTTCCTCGTCGTTGTCAGGACATTTTCCAATATCGTGTAACAAACCAGCACGTTTCGCCAACTTCACGTCTAAACCCATTTCCGCCGCCATCGTAGCACACAAACGCGCCACTTCCCTACTGTGCTTCAACAAATTCTGTCCGTATGAACTTCTAAAGCGCATCCGACCCACGTAGCGAATCAATTCAGGATGCAACCCTGTAATACCCAAATCAACCACGGTGCGCTCTCCCCACTCAACCACTTCCTCTTCCACCTGTTTCTTCACTTTTTCAACCACTTCCTCAATACGCGCCGGGTGAATTCTACCGTCGCGGATCAAACGCTCCAACGATACACGGGCAATTTCCCTACGGATTGGGTCGTAACAACTCAATACGATAGTCTCTGGTGTGTCGTCAATCAAAATTTCCACGCCCGTAGCCGCTTCAAATGCCTTGATATTTCTGCCCTCTCTACCAATAATTCTACCCTTCGCATCATCGCTTTCCAAAGGAAAACTTGTAACCGTATTGTCGATCGCAGTTTCAGCAGCCGTCCTTTGAATGGTCTGCAAAACGATACGCTTTGCCTCACGAGTCGCACTCAATTTAGCCTCCTCAACGATGATCTTCGCCAAGGTCAAACCTTCTGTATGCGACTGCACCTTGATGTTCTCCAACATTTGGGTTTTGGCATCCGCAGCAGATAATCCAGCCACTTTTTCCAATTGCAACAACTGCTGTTCCCTTAACTGCTGCACATCGCGCTCTTTCAGTTTGTAGGCTTCGATTTGGGCGTCCAAACGCTCACGCGATTTGGTCATCTCCTCTTCCTTTGTCTTGTTTGCGCGAATCTTATCATCCAAAGATTGCTCTTTCTGTTTGATGCGATTTTCGCTGTTACCCAACTCATTGCTTCTGCGGTTGGTTTCTTGCTCGTAATCAGAACGAAGTTGCATGTACTTCTCCTTCGCTTCTAAAATACGATCTTTTTTAAGGTTCTCGCCCTGTAATTTGGCTTCTTCAATGATGCTTTGTTTGTCTTTTTGAAGCTGTGTTTTGCGCATCGCTACAAACACAACATATCCAAGGGCCAATCCCACAATGAGAGCGGCGAGGATAAATACGATGTTTTCCATTTTGTGCTATTCCTTTCGTTTATGTTCCCGAAAAGCACACAGTTACCAATGACAACAACAATTACGCGTATAAAACCTTCTCTATCGCCAACAACTCTTGTTCTACAAGCTCATCAACTCCGCGATGGTTCTTACTATGTCGTACCACTTCACCCGCCAAATCCAATGCCGCCCACGAAAGACGATCTATGGGTTCTTGCGCATTAAAATTCTTAAATGCGTTAACGCGTTGGTTTAGTACCTGAGCCGATAATCGCACATCCTCCTCATCTTTTACCGCAACACGCAAACGCAAAGTGCGATTATCGATGTTAACGTTGATGAGAATGCTATCCGTAGGCTCCATTTAATTGTTATTATTCGTTCAGTAAATCTATGCACTTATCGATATCTCTTACCAATTCATTGATCTTGATTTTTAAATCGTGAACATCCGCATTGGCACTAGACATTTCTTTTGCAAGTTTAATCATTTTATTCTCTTCTTTTAACTCATAGAGCGCATTTTTTTGCAATTCTATCGTTTTTTGAAGTTCCACAAGTTGCTGGGTTAAATTTTCATTATTTCCTCGCAATTGCTTGTTTTCCAATGATATCGCCTCTACCGATTCCCTGATTTTTACCAGACGTTGATGGAGTAGATTCGACATACTACAAAGATACGAGAATTTTAATTCCTATTTTCCGCCCCAATCCCACAATCAGTGTCAACAAAACAATCTTCGTTAGAACTGCTTCTGTTTTCGGTTATACCACGATAAAAACAACATCAACAATACCAGAATTGCCAGAATTTTCCCATCCCCCAATCGGTTGTAAACGGTTCGATATTGATTCAAATAAATGGTTTGCGACAACGCGAGTTGCGTTCCCACTTGGGTGATTTTC
>CAMBTR010000101.1 GCA_945870885.1 Chryseobacterium gleum
ATTTATTATGGAGAATTGGTAGCGCTGTACGACAAATTAGATACTTCGATGTCGAACAACCTCGCAAACAACAAAATCACCAAAGCTAGTATTTTAGAAACCTACGCACAGGTTGCATCGCTACATACCGATAAAGCGACCAGAATAAAGATTATTCAAGGTCTAGTTGATCAAGGAAATGTGGTTCCTGCGTTGGTTGAAGGCTTAAGTCGTTCCTACATTTCAATGGGTGACACTGCCAAAGCTGAAGCATGTATCCGTCAGGCGCTTATAACGTCGAATAACGATGGGGCAATGTTCCAAGTACTTGTAAATCACTTTGTGAGCATTGGTAAGGAAAAGCAGTTGTTTAATGATGTCGACAAGCAAATCGGAATCGATCCAACCAGCAGATTGTATTACACCAGGGCTTTCTTGTATGAATCGCAGGAAAAGTATGACCTAGCTATTGCAGACTACAAAAAAGCAATCGAGTTGGATGAGTTCAATTACGACGCAAACTTCAACTTGGGCTTGGCTTTGATGAAATATGAAAGTCGCAAATTGTATGATAAGCGCAGTGCAGCACAAGGGGCAAAACGTAAATTGGTGGAGCAGGAGTTAATTAACTTGTTTACTGATGCCAAAAAGTATTTGGAGCGCGCTTTGGACAATGTAGATTATTCAACTGCGGATCAAATCAATATTTGTAAGGCATTGAAATCTGCTTGTTTGGAAATTAGTGATGCTTCAGGTGCGGATAAATACGGACAGTTAGTGAAGAGCATGGAAGCGGATGCTGCTGGTAAATAATATCAAGAGTAAATTCGAATAGGGATTATTCAAATCCAATCATAGGGAAGGTCATTGTTTATTCAGTGGCCTTTTCTTGTTTCCATCAATTTAACATAATGTAAATTATGAAACTTTTAATTTACTGAATCACAATCGACAAAGTATTGTATTTCAATTGACTAACAGTCTCAAATCTAACAATCGCATTACCCGCGGGAATCCCTCATTCTACCCAAGATTTCCAATAGGCAGGATCTTCCATATCCATCGCTTCTTGGGTAATCATCAAGGGGTGAAATGGGTCGATCATCACAGCGAGTTCCTCAGTAAACTTCTTACCCAAGCTCTTTTCAACGGTTCCAGGGTGTGGTCCGTGCGGAATTCCTTTTGGATGTAAAGAAATCATACCGCGTTCTACGTGTTTGCGGCTCATAAAGTCTCCGGCCACGTAGTAAAGAATTTCATCTGAATCCACATTGCTATGATTGTACGGCGCCGGAACAGATAACGGATGATAGTCGTACATGCGGGGCACGAAACTGCAAATCACAAAATTCCGACCTTCAAAGGTTTGGTGAATTGGAGGTGGCATGTGTAAACGACCCGTAATCGGTTCAAAATTGTGAATGCTAAACGCATAGGGGAATAAGTATCCATCCCATCCTACTGCATCGAAAGGATGCGTTGCATAGGTATAAGGCCAAATCATACCCTGCTTTTTGATCAATACTTCAAACTCCCCTGTCTCATCGTGGGTTTCCAAATTCGTGGGCAACTTGATATCTCTTTCACAGTAAGGTGAATGCTCCATCAACTGTCCGCTTTTATTCATGTAACGATTGGGTGGGTGAATTGGCGTAGGCGACTCAACAAAGAATATACGATTGTTTTCATCGTTAAAATGCAATTGGTAAATTGTACCCCTAGGAATCACCAGGTAATCGCCGTATTCAAAGTCGATATTTCCGTAAATGGTTTTAAGAATTCCCGTTCCTTCATGAATGAAAAGCACTTCATCGGCGTCTGAGTTCTTATAGAAATAATCAGAGAAGCCTTTGGTTGGTGCTGCGCTACCCATTTGCACATCCGAATTCATCAATAGAACTTTTCTACTTTTGATATAATCCGATTCCGGCTTTGTCTTGAAGGTTAAGAAGCTACGATGCTGCATATTCTTCTCAACCACCACTTTGGGTTCTACGCTGTAGGGTTTCCCCATCGCTTTTACCAATGTTGGTGGGTGACAATGGTAAACCAATGAATAAATACTGCTAAAGCCTTCAGTACTCACCAATTCCTCGGAATATAACTCTCCATTGGGTTTGCGAAACTGGGTGTGACGCTTGGCAGGAATTTGTCCAGATCTATGATAAAATGGCATAATGTTATTGTTAGGGTACGAAACTAATTAAAATGAAGCGCTCATAAAAATGACGAAGGTCATAAACTTGGAATTCAATGTACTTAAATGTACTTTTGATTAATGTCACTGCCGAATAATCGTATAATGACTATGATTTGGGGAATTATTTTTTCTTCAATTATTTTTTCGTGTACAGAATCGGAGAATATCGACATCAACAACAACAAACTACCCAAGTATAAAAGCATAAGTACATTACGTATTGAAAATTACGTTCATCGCATGTTTATTGACCTTTTGGGCAGGGAATCAACAAATAGTGAGAGAGACAGCTTTACGGCGCAATTAAAACGCGAGGATTTACACGATAGTTGCAGAACTCGTTTGGTGAGGACCCTATTGTACGATACAACTTATCATGTGGGGGATTCCTCTTACCGACATGCATTTGCACAAAGAATTTATGATATTTCCAAAGCCAGATTCCTCGAAGGGGCATCAGATGTGGATATTAATATGTTCAAAGGTTTCTTAGATGAAGCCATTTATTTTGAGAGGATTCGCGAGGGAGGTGACTCTGTTTTAATTTATAAATGGTTTGACCAACGCAGACAATATTATGAATTATTAAATAGTAGAAGTGATTTTAAGAAAAACAAGATCGACTATCGTAAAATGGTTGAAACAATGATTCACAATAGTATTTATGACCAAATCAACATGAACAGTTTCAATTTTGTGAATGCGGCATTTGATAATGTTTTACTGCGGAAGCCCAGCATTAATGAATTCAATAGAGCCTATGATATTATCCAAAAAAATACATCACAATCATTATTTGGACGGTGGGCATCTAATAAAAGTGAATTTTGTCAAGTCCTCACCGAGTCAGATGCCTTTCATGAAGGTCAGATTCGCTGGTTTTATTACGTCATGGTTCAAAGAGAACCATCAACCGCAGAAGTATCGAAACTCTTCTTCCCTTTTATTAAGAATCATCGTATAGAAGAAATTATAGAAACTATTTTAATCACCGACGAATATGCGCAATTCGAATAAAGTCATTGGATTAATCCTTTTTTTCTTTGTAATTGTCAGTTGCAAAAAAGAACAGCACATTGGATACGGGTTGGAAAATACCAATGTTTATGAGGACAAGAGTCGCAAAACAAAGAAAAAGAACGACGCCGAATATATATCGATCCTCTATACCAACTTATATCAAACGCCAATTTCACCGAATCAGCTTTATAAAACCCAGAATGTCTTGTATTCCATTGGCGATCAAGATGTGGCAAGTGAGATGTTATTGAGTAATTACTTTAATACCGGGAGTATTCAAATGCCAAGTAATACATTGATGCGGCAGGATATAGAGGCATTTGTTATCAATACTTACAAACGGTTTTATTTACGATACCCGAGTGAAGGGGAAAAGGCATTTTTCAAACAGTATATCCTTAAAAACAGTGCGGTAAGTGTTGAAATGGTGTATACCGCTTTCGCCACCAGTGATGAATACCAATATTATTAAGACAAGCTAATGAATCGAAAGAATTTTATAACCAAATCGGGTATTGCACTTGGCGGCGGAATCCTGGCACCTTACATTCTGCCATCTGGTAGATTGTTTGCCAAATCAGGAAGTCAAAAAGCCGATCACGTGGTTTTGGTCATGTTTGCTGGTGGTGTACGTCAACAAGAGAGTATTTTGGGGAGGTATTTGGAAGATAGCCAGGGCGTATTGGGTGCGGCAGGTAATATTATGCCCAACTTATTTGAAGGCGACGCCCCTACTAATAAAATCGCATATGGAGCAAGTGGTCCGGGGTTGCCAGATGGTTCTGTGCCCATCCCCAAATTGCTTACTCAAAGTATGGAAAAATCGGGATTGTTGTTTCCGGAAGTCAAGGCACAAAGTGCTGGGCATTATGTTGGATTAAATACTTTACTAACGGGCAATGTTGGCTACAGTCAAGGACTTAAAGTCAGACCGGCCTACCCCACTATATTTGAATATCTGAGAAAACACGCAGGTTTTAAGGCCACGGACACCTGGTTTATTGCCAATGGAATCGGCAATTCTACGCCATTACTAAATTCTAGCAATCACAAGGATTACGGATTAAATTATGGAGCAAATATGTTTGCAGCACCTGTGACTTTTAGTTCATCTGGAAAAGAAGTACTGGGAAATAGCAAAACATACAGTCGTACAGATTTGGAGCCCATGTATTTTATGAAGAACTTCTTGGATCAGAGTTTTGCCCTCACCCAAGACCAAATTACTAGTATCAGCAATACGGATGAAGAGAGGACGCGAATTAAAGATTTTATAAAAAGTGTTTTTGAGAAGCAGCAAGCTGGGCAATTGGCAGCGCCTCCAGTTGCTAACTCGGGTGATGCCAAAAATATCATGTACGCAGCAGAAGTTTTAAGGGAATTCAAACCCAAAATGTTAGCTGTAAATATTTCTGGAGTTGATTCATGTCATAGCAATTTCACTGGGTATCTTCAGAGTTTGCATAGGGCGGATCATATCACCGGCTGGTTATGGCAATACATTCAGAATAATATTCCTGAAATGAGTGGTAATACAATCATGATTGTAGCCCCTGAGTGCGGCCGAAATGAAACCCCGAACCCCATTTTAGACCAGAATGATTGGGTTTCCTATGATCATAGCGATGCAAATGCGCATCGCGTTTGGAGTATAATGCTTGGAAAAGGTGTCCCTAATATGCGTATTGGTGCTGCGGCCCAACCCGTTGGCAGACTAACCGATATCGCACCAACGATTGCCGATATCTTCGGAATTTTAGACCCCGTTACCAATGCCGGATTGATAGATCCATTGGCGAAAAGTCTTTACAATAGAATTTGACAGGCATATTATCAATGTTAAAATGTGATTTTATACATATGAGAATTATTGGTTTTATGAGACCATTGTGGTATGTGAGATTACTAACACCAATTTTAATTGCACTTTTATCTGTAATTTCATCGTGTAATGACGATGGAGGTACTATTAAAAATCCATTTCCTAACGGCAAAGATACCATCGTTGTATTAAAAGACACTTGGAATTACAATACCATTCAGGGACTACATGCTGGTTTATTCAAACCCACCTGTGCCAATAGTGGCTGCCACGATGGGAATTTCGAACCTGATTTTAGAACCGTTGAAAGCAGTTATTACTCTTTGGTTCAGCAACCCGTAATAAAAAAGGACATCGCTGGGAGTTACCTAACCAGAGTCATACCGGAAAATGCAACCGGTAGCATGTTGCCCTATCGTATGAAGACGGATCTAAATGGCAATTCGGGAATAATGCCACTGTCGCTAGAGCCGGCCAGCAAATATCCGATCGAAAAAGACAGTTGGGTAGCTCGAGTCAATGCTTGGATCAATGACGGGGCCAAAGACTGGCTGGGCAGAACCCCTACTACAATCGATTTCCCACCTCAATTGCTTGGAGTACAGGTTTTACAAAATGGCATCCCACTTCCCCGCGCTGGAAAATACGAAGTTGCTAAGGCATCGGCAGGAAGTAATTTTGAATTATGGTTTTCATTGAGCGACGATAACACACCTGTAGGCAATCTCACCAATGCAACCATCAATTGGTCTACGGATCCCGCAAAATTCGACCCTACCAAAGAACAATCGTTAAAAAAGGGGACCAACAAAACGTTAAGTGGTTTATTCTCTAGCAATTGCGATTACCTGTGGTATTTCCCTTACGATGGGGCTATAAACATAAAATACGATGTCGTTTGGTTCAGAATTACCGTGAGCGATGCAAAAAACAAAGACTACACAATACCCAATGTCAATAGTATGTTCTTTTTGAAAACCTATTGCGCGGTAAAATTCTATTAAGGCTATGAAAACTATCGTTAGACTCCTGTTTTTACTCGTTGTGTTCTCTGGTTGCAAACCCGAACGATTTTATACGGGCGATCCAAAGCCTGTAATTTCAAAAGTGACACTAAATCAAACGTCGTTTAAGCAATTTACAGATACGGTGGTCATTGCTTTTGATTATGCAGATGGCGACGGGGATTTGGGTTTCGACAATGCCGATTCCCTTTCTTTGGAGATCAAGGATGTTCGTTTTGCCAAAGCCGATTTCTACCATGTAAGACCGCTATCGCCTGCGGGAAGTGAAATAAATATTCATGGGACAATCAAAGTAACCTTAAAAAATGTGTTTTTACTAGGTGCTGGCAGTTCGGAAACCACCAAATTTCA
Organism: Chryseobacterium gleum; assembly: GCA_945870885.1. Lineage (GTDB taxonomy): Bacteria > Bacteroidota > Bacteroidia > NS11-12g > UBA955 > UBA955. The sequence goes on from CAMBTR010000101.1 coordinate 6,398, forward strand.
AATTCGGATAAAGGACCGAATGCAACACTGGAGCAACACATTGGAGACAAAAACCATCTCTATTACTAAGTAATTGAAAATTTGAGACTTAGGACAAAACATATCACCTT
>CAMBTR010000102.1 GCA_945870885.1 Chryseobacterium gleum
CACCATAGAAAGCATCGAATGAAGCACCTCCCGTGAACGATCGCGCTCGCTAGATTTCTCCGTCTCCGCTTCCATCGCTTCCAAAGGCAACGCGAAACTCTCATTCAACCAAGTGTTGCCATCTTTTTCTTTGGCTTCCCAAATCAAACGATCGCCGCCGCCTGGAGAATCAAACTCCCAAACATACATCCACTGTCCCAAGGATACGGGCAATGCCAAGGCTTCAACACCAATGGTTACAGCGTATTCGCCGCACAACATCACTTTTCCGTGTGAGAAGTATGTTTTCAAAAGTCTATTTATTTTTATCAGAACTCACCGCAGCCAAACCCCTCACCCGCATAAATGCCTCCACCGCCGCTGAATGACTCACTACCTTATCCTTAAAATACGAAACGATTTCTTCCTTCTCCGCATCTGTAGCCTCCAACTGATTCAAAATATTCAGCAAATGCATCTTCATATGGCCCTTCTGAATGCCAGAGGTTATCAAAGACCGAACCGCACTAAAATTCTGAGCCAAGCCGGCAACCGCCGTAATCTGCATCAATTCATTGGCCGATGGATACCCCAACAACTCATGAGCAAATCGTACCATGGGATGCAAGTTGGTAATTCCGCCCACCGTACCGATACTCAATGGCAACTCAATCCAAAAATGAAACGCATCGCCCACAACCGACGCATGGGTTAAACTGGTATATTTCCCATCTTTCGCTGCATACGCATGTGCGCAAGCCTCCGTCGCCCTAAAATCATTGCCCGTAGCAATAATCACCGAGTCGATCCCATTCATAATCCCCTTGTTGTGCGTCACCGCCCGATAAGGCTCCACCGAAGCGATGCGTATAGCTCTGCAAAACTTTTCCGCAAACTCGAGATTCCCAATGCCACTACCTTCTTCTATCTCCGAAATCTTGCAACTCACCTCAGCCCTCACCAAACATTCTGGCGTAAAATTGCTTAAAATGCTCATCACCACCTGCAAAGGAGCATCGCCCAATTCAGCAGCATATTTGCCCGCCAAGTCTTTCAATGTCTGCGCAAACGACTCCAAACAACTATTGATAAAATTCGCACCCATACTATCGCAGGTCTCAAAACGAGCCTCCACTTGATAATAGCCGGGTTCCAAATCTGTCTTGTCTTTCAACTCCAAACTCATCACACCGCCGCCCCTAGCCCGCATATTCTTTGTGATGCTTTCCGTATTTTCAAAAAAACGATGCTTGTTCTCTTCAAAAACGCGATACAGCCCATCCACGTTGGAACCTTCCCAAATAAAATGGACGTGCCCAACCTTCACCATACTAATCACATTGGCCTTAAAACCGCCCCGATCTATCCAAAAATTGGCTGCTTTGGCCGCCGCCGCTACCACCGAACTCTCCTCGATCGCCAATGGAATCGCATACATCTTCCCGTTAATCAAGAAATTGGGTGCCACACCAAAAGGCATGTAATAATTGCTGATGGTGTTCTCAATGAATTCATCGTGCAACTTCTGCACCTCAGGCTGATTGTGCCAATAACCCTCCAACATTTCCATGGTGGATGAAGCATCCGAAGTGTAATTATTGACAAGCCACTCAATCTTGGCCTCTTTACTTAATTTACTGAATCCTTTGACCGGTTTAATCATGCGTTCTCTTTCAAAGTTAAATAGGTATATGCCAAAGCCAACCCCTTAATCTGGGCCTCAACAAATTGATTTAAAGCATCTTCTCCTTCCAAAGCATACTTCAAGAAAGGCGATGCTTGGGCGTACAAAGACGACATTTGTAATTTTTGCAAATGGTAATACCCATCCAAGAAATTCGAAATCCCACCCGATACAATGATGCGCTTACACTGGACCTTATTGCCCAATTTCGCCGCGATTGCGTTTACCCAGGGTGTCATTTCTTGTGCGGTATGTCCCACATGCTGAACGGGCTCCAAAAGGCCACGCTCTAATGATTCACGACGTAAATTCTCTAATTTACTAAAATTCGTCCCCCCAAAAGCGCCATAATCTAGGGCTTCCAAGGGCAATTGCAATAATGCTTCTAAACTCTTTGGTCCAAATCCTTGTCCAACCTCTTTTACGATGATCGGAAAATTCACTGCATCCAAAACTCTCTGCACAGTCTCTATGGGCGACAATTCAAATCGATCCCCTTCGGGTTGCATCCACTCCTGCAAAGGATTGACATGTATTATCAAACCATTGGCCTGCAAACGATTCACCATATCGATGAGCTTTTGCATTTGATTTGACGCAATCAACTCTTCAATTTGTGCGATACCTAAATTGGCAAATAATGGCTGATCGCCTATGTGTTTTCGTATATCAAAATCGTTTGAAAACGTCGAATTTTCAAGAACTGGCCTACACGAGCCCAAACCCATGCCCAAGCCATGATTTTTACATGCCTCGGCCAATAATAGGTTGATTTTTCCAGCCAACTCCGCCCCACCCGTCATGCTGCTAATCCAAATGGGAGCAAGCATCAATGCGCCAGCAATTTCAACTTGGGGAATTACATCCAATGTGGGATGCGCCGCTAACATCGGTTCATAATAAAACCTTGGGTCCGCATCACTCAACTGGGCTTCAAACGCCAATTGAATATGGTCTAATTTTCGGGAACTAATCGTGGAATTTGTCACGGCAATGCAAAGTTAACGATTAAATCGCCGCTTTGTTTTCCTTTTGCCCTGCGCAATCAACCCAATTTAGGATTGTTTTTATGTCGATCCGAATCCCGAATCGTCCGCTTTTCCATCCCCCGATGAAACGCCGCTGTCAAATCCACACCGGTTTGATTGGCCAAACAGATCAGCACAAATAGCACATCCGACATTTCATCGCCCAATGCTTCCGGACCTTGTTTTTCTCCTGATTTAAAGGATTGGTCGCCGTAGCTCCTCGACATCAATCGGGCCAGCTCCCCCACTTCTTCCATTAGGACGGCGGTATTGGTGAGTTCGGAGAAATATCGAACACCAACGGTTTTAATCCACATATCCACGATTGACTGCGCATCCTCCAGAGTAATGGATTCTGCAGACTGTTTCATCGCTTCGCGAGTATCAGGCGTTTCGTTTGGATTGGAATGGGTCGTATCGTCTAACATCGAATTGAAAATTAACGTACCAACTGCTCTTCCACCCAACCCTTGCCCCAATTCTGAAGCTCTTCTTCGCTCCAAAGTCCGGGGAAAGAAACGATCTTTTGAAAGCGCGGTGGCAGGAACTTCTGCCAATTGGTACCACCGGTTGCAGGGGCATCGCTGCCTGCCTCTGACTTTGCCAGGTATTTAACTGCAGAGCGATAGTGCGACAATCTCCAATTGACATTCAGACAAGTATCTAACATACGGAACTCTTCGCGAAGCTCGTTGGTAAATTCTCCCAACGAAATAAGCTTTTGCGCCATTTGCCAAAGGTTATTGTCTTGCCATTTATTTGCCCATTGCAAAAACTGTTCTTGATAAGCGTCTTCAAACTGGGTTAATGTCAGTGTTTTCTTACCGGTTTCGGCAACCACGGCCCCTTGTTTCCAGTAGATGGCATTGTATTGCGTTTCTAGATTCTGGCCTGTCAAGGCCTCGCGTTGCTCGGCCAAAGCCAGGTTATTCAAATCCGTGAAAGCCATTTCAATCAAACGGAACTGAGCACTTTGAAACCCACTGGCAGGCAGCAACGCCATACGGAATTTCAAGAACTGCTCCTTTTCCATTCCATCAATCATGATATCAAAGGAATAAATCAAATTGTTGAAATATCTGCGAATCCGACTCAGTTTATCCGCGAATCGCTTGGCACCCAAATTCACATCGCGCATTTGCTCCAATTCATGAAGAATCAATTTGAAATACAATTCCGTAATTTGGTGATACCCAATAAAAATCATTTCGTCAGGGACATCGGTTTTTGGATGTTGTAAGCTCAACAAGGCATCCACGGCAATGTATCGCCAATAGGGTTCGTAATTGCCTATCAACACCCCTTCCAGGTAATCGTTGATATTCTGACCGCTTGCCTCAAATTTGGCCTTTAATTCCGCGATCAATCTTTCTGTCTTTTCTGATGGTTCCATGGTTAACGCGTCAAAACTGATGATTAAAAAGGAGAATTAAAATGAGCAAAGTCAGTCAATAGTTCATCTTTGGCCGACAAAACAGGATTTTCCAATCCCCAGGGAATATTCAACGAGGGGCTATTCCATAAGATACCACCTTCGGTTTCGGGGTGATAGTAATCGGTACATTTATAGGTAAAGATGGTATTGTCTTCCAAGGTGGCAAAGCCATGCGCAAAACCGGGCGGAATGTACATCATCCTTTTATTGCTAGCGGTGATCTCCTCAGCCACAAACTGTCCGTAGGTAGGAGAATCTTTTCTGATATCCAATGCCACATCCAAAACAGCACCCGTGATCACACGAACAAATTTGCCTTGCGAGTGCGGTGCCTTTTGAAAATGCAATCCCCGAAGTATCCCACGATGCGATAAACTCTGGTTGTCCTGCACGAAAGGCGATACCAATCCATGCTCTTTCAAAACATCCTCACGAAAACTCTCAAAAAAATGACCGCGATGGTCCTCAAATACCTTTGGCTCGATGAGCAATAAATTGGGCAACAATTCCGTTATGCGCATAAGTAAATACAAATCACTACCCAAAAATCCACTTTGGCAAGAAGTTTGTCATTTACTTGCACAAGATTTTTAAACATTTAGCAATATGCAAAACCAAAACGAATCCAACAACAAGCCACTGCTTTACACCATCATCGCGATTTTGGTAGTAATCATCGCAGTACTTCTTTACATGTTAAACAATGTAAGCGTTGAAAAAGACAACACGGAAAAAGCCAAAACCGCCGTTGAAGAGACTCTAAAGGGCAAAGAAGAAGCACTAGTGAAAGCAGAATTGCTTCTCGAACAATATCAAAAGGACAGTTTGGCACTTGCCGGCGACAACCTAATTCTTTCTGAGGAATTGGTAAGTCGTAAAAGAGAAATTGCAAAATTGGTAGCCGATATCAAATCAAACAAAGCAAACAGTCAAGCAGCCATTACCGACCTTAACAAGCAATTGGCCGATTTAACTGCTCGTTTGGCCCAAGTTGAATCTGAGAATAAAGAGTTGATTGCCAAAAATGAGGTACTGACGAATCAGAACGACAATTTGAGCAAGGAAAATACAAATCTTTCAGCCGACAAAGCGAAGTTGAAGAGTTTGGCAGCCAGGCTTCAGGCCAGCGCAGTGAAAATCGAAACTTTGAAAAAGAAGTGGTTAACGGGCAAAGAAACTGGAACCTTAAAGGCGAACGCTGTAGAGGCATTTAGAATCAGCTTTAGCATCAACGAGAATAACGTGGCGGAAGCGGGCGACAAAACCTTGTATGTTAAGATCACAGGTCCTGAAGGTGTAACACTTGCCAATTCTGGTCAGGGTGGAACATTTGACATTGATGGCAAATCAAGCAAATACACCTACAAGATTTCAGCGGTATTTGAAAACGAAACCAAACCAGTGCAACCCACAGTATGGAAGCCTACGGAGCAATTGAAGCCCGGTAAATACACAGTAGAAATTTACTCAGAAGAATACAAAATGGGTTCTACTGTTTTGGATTTGAAATAATTAATCCCAATCAGAATTTGCTGGAGCCGAGTATTCCAAAAATAGAGATTATCCAAAGAAAAAGGGGGCCAATGGCCCCCTTTTTCTTTGCTACGCGTTAAACACAATACTTAAACGCTGAATGAATGAATGAATGATTGATTGATTGATTGATTGATTGATTGATTGATTGATTGATTGATGAAACTTGTTACGCAAATTCAAACTTGCAATTACGACATCATACGCTTGACAGCCATTCAGATACAACTCATTTCCCGCCATCCAACACCAACAAAGTACCGCTCTTATCCATCCTCTGCCACCCCTTTGTACTACTGGTATAATTACCATGTATGATGTATACATAAACGCCATCTGGCACCAAATCACCCATGTAATTTCCATCCCAAGGCACCTCGATGGGCTGATCACGAACCAAACACTCAACCAAAAGAGAGTAAAAAACAAAGGGGCGCTCCCGCCCCCTCATTTAACCATATGAAATAAAACTACAACTACTCCTTATTTGGGATTCTTTGCTTGCTCAGCAGCCAATTGTGCTAACTTCTCTTTGGCGATCGCGACCAACTCAGCGACATCAAAGTTCTCAATCACACCGTTCCAAGTGGCTTTTGCATTAAAGAAGTCACCTTCCTTTTTAAACGCATCGCCCAACAATATTAGAGCCTTTCCAACCCACATATCGTACCCGTTGAACTCATCTAAGATGATGTAACAAGAGGCCTGACAAGCAGCAATACTATCGCGTGAATACAACAATTCCGCCTCCAAATACTTGGCCTCAGCCGCAAAACGATTGTTCTCCTTGCTGTAAATGGCTTTAAGATCCGCCATCGCATTTTCGGTCTTTCCTGCTTT
>CAMBTR010000103.1 GCA_945870885.1 Chryseobacterium gleum
CTCTCCGATGCTTGGACTCAATATCGAATCGCGAAGGCATACGACCTTAATACACCCAGCCAAGTTCAGAAAGCGCTGAGCCATTACGAAAAAAGTTGCGATGCGATGCCTTGGAACGCCGACTTTACCGCTGAGTTCACCAATGCGCTAGTGAGAGCGGGGCGGATTAGTAAAGCCAAAGAAATGATCTTAGCCGCACTCAAGCATCAGCCAAAAAGCGAACTACTTCATTTCAATTTGGGCAACTGTTATTATCGCGAAAGCAACCTCAGCGCTGCCATCAAAGAATATGAAACGGCTAGATCCCTCAACCCGAATTCTCAGGCCGTATTGGTGTTGATTGAATTATACATCTCGGTAGGACAAAAAGACAGAGCCAAGGCAATGTACGACAGGGCTAAACAGTGGGCCGACCCCGCAATACTGCGCGGATGGCCGTTCTAAAACCCGTGAATTTCAAACCAACTCCCTAAGAAAATTTGTATTTTTGTAAACCATGCTAGACAAATTTGGAATCGCAAAGAGAATCGCGCAAGAATTGCGCGATGGATATTATGTCAATCTGGGTATTGGTATCCCAACATTGGTAGCCAACTATATCCCCGAAGGCATGGAAGTGGTTTTACAGTCAGAAAATGGGCTGCTCGGCATGGGCGCATTCCCATTTGAAGGAGAGGAAGATGCTGACCTAATCAATGCAGGAAAGCAAACAGTAACGATGGTAAAGGGTGCGAGCATTTTTGATAGTGCAACGAGCTTCGGAATGATTAGGGCGGGGAAAGTCGACTTAACCGTTTTGGGCGCCATGGAAGTGAGCGACAACGGAGATATCGCCAATTGGAAAATCCCAGGCAAAATGGTAAAAGGCATGGGCGGTGCAATGGATCTAGTGGCGTCGGCGAAGAATATTATCGTGGCGATGCAACACACCAACAAAGCTGGAGAAAGTAAGTTATTATCTCAATGCTCATTGCCAATCACAGGTTTGGGCTGCGTAAAGAAAGTAGTTACCGAATTGGGCGTATTCGATATCACCGAAAGAGGCTTCGAACTAAAGGAATTGGCTCCTGGCGTAACAGTTGAAGAGGTAAAAGCAAAAACCCTAGGCAGACTAGTGGTTGAGGGGGATATCAAAACAGTAAACGTGTAAACCGCGCTTCCGCTTAACTTCCTGTATTGTACTTTTTGTTTTCACTTTGAGCGAACAATTGATTTTTCTTGTAGCGCTTCAAAACAAAATAGGATGCTAAGAAAATGATGGCAGTAATAATATACTCCCACATCAACACTTGTTGTTTAAATGTTTCTATCGAAATCGCCTTGGCATTGGCCGCAAAAGTGTCCATAATTTGAGAATACAAAGGTAGTGAAATCAAAGACCCATTTAAATGAAAATTTTCATCAAACCCATGTGGTAGGTGCGGAAAATGCAATGTAAATTGCGGGTATGTCAGTCAATCAGTATATTCAAGAAAACCAAGACCGCTTCCTCAATGAATTGTTTGATCTTTTGCGCATTCCAAGCATCAGTGCCGACCCAGCTTATGCCGGCGATGTGAGAAAATGTGCAGAAACCGTTGCCGACCACTTGAAAAAAGTAGGGGCCGACAATGTTGTCCTTGAAGAAACTGCGGGTTACCCCATTGTTTACGGTGAAAAAATCATCGACGCTTCACTGCCAACCGTTTTGGTTTACGGACATTACGACGTGCAACCCAGTGTTCCCGATGAGTTGTGGGATACGCCTCCTTTTGAGCCCACCGTGAGAGATGGTAAGATTTATGCCCGTGGCGCTTGTGACGATAAAGGACAGGTTTTTATGCATGTAAAAGCATTTGAAACCATGATGCAAACCAATTCTTTGGCTTGTAATATCAAATTCATGATCGAAGGCGAAGAAGAAGTAGGATCAAACAACTTGGGAACCTACTGTAAAACGCACAGAGACAAATTGAAAGCCGATGTGATATTGATTTCCGATACTGCTTTGATTGCTACTGACATTCCAAGTATCGACGTGGGATTGCGTGGTTTGAGTTATGTGGAAGTAGAAGTAACTGGCCCAAGAATCGATTTACACTCTGGTGTTTACGGGGGTGCAGTGGCAAACCCAATCAATGCTTTGTGTACGATGATTGCTAGTATGCACGATGAAAATCGTCATATCACCATCCCCGGTTTCTACGATAAAGTATTAGAAGTTTCGGCCTCAGACCGGGAGGCGATGTCCAAGATTCCTTTCGATATTGAAGAATATAAAAAACACCTAGCCGTGAAAGATGTGATGGGCGAAAAAGGATTTTCAACCATCGAGCGCACCGGCATCCGCCCTACCCTTGATGTCAACGGAATTTGGGGTGGCTATATCGGCGAAGGCGCAAAAACCGTGTTGCCGAGCAAAGCGTTTGCAAAGATTTCGATGCGTTTGGTTCCCAATCAAATCAGCGATGAAATCACACAGATGTTCCAGAAACACTTTGAGAGCATTGCACCTGCGGGAGTAACAGTAAAAGTGACTCCTCACCACGGTGGAGAGCCTGTTGTTACGCCCACGGATTCAATTCCATATAAAGCGGCGGCACTTGCAATGAAAGAAACCTTTGGCATCGACCCTATCCCTACAAGAGGTGGTGGAAGTATTCCAATTGTGGCTTTGTTTGAAAAGGAATTGCAAACCAAAACTGTTTTGATGGGATTTGGTTTGGATTCTGATGCAATACATTCACCCAATGAGCATTACGGAATCTTCAACTATTTCAAAGGAATAGAAACTATTCCTCAATTCTTTAAGTACTTCGCAGCCCTCAATCAATAATGGCGTTGCTCCAAGGCCCGGTTTATGAAGCCTACCGCTCGGATTTACTAAAGCGGTATAAACATTTATTGCGAAGCCTTGGTAAAAATCTCGATCCGGAAAAAACCCGGATGGTTAGAGATGCGTTCGACATGGCCGCCAGAGCCCATGAAGGTACTGTGCGCAAAAGTGGCGAGCCCTATATTTTCCATCCACTTGAAGTTGCTGAGATTGCCGTTTCCGAACTAGGTTTGGGCGCAACTTCTGTTGTGTGTGCCTTATTACACGACGTGGTTGAGGACACCGACACAACCTTAGAAGACATCGAACATCGTTTTGGAAAAGACGTCGCCAATATCATCGATGGGCTTACCAAAATCTCTACAGTTTTTGAAACGGTAGACAAGGATCAAAGCATACAAGCCGAGAATTTCAAGAAGATGTTGCTCACACTGGGCGATGACTTAAAAGTGATTCTTATCAAACTATGCGATCGTTTGCATAACATGAGAACCTTGGGGTCCGTATCGGAAAATACTAAGTTAAAAATTGCTTCTGAAACCCTGTTTATTTACGCGCCCCTCGCCCACCGTTTGGGGTTGAATGCGGTAAAAACGGAGATGGAAGACCTCGCTCTGAAATTCACAGATCCTTCAATCTACAAGGATATTTCGTCGAAACTGGCAGAAACAAAAAATACCAGACAACGATATATCAAGGAATTTATCGAGCCAATTAAAGAGGAACTCGATAAATCGGGGCTTAACATCCTAGAAATCAAAGGTAGACCGAAGAGCATTTTTAGCATTTCACAAAAAATGGGAAAGCAGCATATCCCATTTGAAGAAGTCTTTGATGCCTTTGCTATTCGCGTGATTGTTAACTCCCCATTGAACTTAGAAAAGGCTGACTGCTGGAAAATTTATAGCATCATCACGGATAAATATCGCTCGCATACCAACCGACTTCGTGATTGGCTCAGCCACCCAAAGAGCAATGGCTATAGTGCGCTTCACACAACTGTATTGGGGCCAAAAGGTCGTTGGATTGAGGTACAGATTAGATCCAAACGTATGGACGATATTGCTGAACGTGGACTAGCCGCTCACTGGAAATACAAAGCGGGAAGCAAGAGCACATTACCCACCCCTCAAGACGTAGCTTTTGAAAATTGGCTCGATACGGTAAAGGAAACCTTGTCCAATAGTGATTTAAGCGCTTTGGACTTGGTCAGCGAATTCAGAACCAGCTTGTTGGGTGAAGAAATTTACATTTTCACACCCAAAGGCGACGTAAAATCGTTACCCACAGGAGCTACCGCCTTAGATTTTGCCTTTGCGATTCACACAGAAATTGGGATTAGAACGTTAGGGGCGAAGGTCAACAACAAATTGGTTGCGCTTCAGACCGTATTGAAGAACGGTGACATAATCGAAATCTTAACGACGAGCAAAATCCGTATTCAAAGCGATTGGCTGGATATTGTAAAAACTGCCAGAGCCAAATCGAAAATCATGGAGGCACTAAAAGCTGAAAGAACGCAAAGAGCAAAACAAGGGAAATTACTTCTTGAACGATTATTTAGAAAGCACCAACTTGATCTTACCGATAGCAATATCAAGAAACTCATGCACCATTTCAAGTTCACGGTGAGTGCAGAGTTCTTTCACAGTGTTGCCGATGGTCAAATACGATTAAATAAGGATTTGCTTATTCAAATCATCAAGAAAAAGCCCATTGAAACGTCTGTAACAGCCGTTGAAATTGGCAATGCCCCTACGCAAAGCATAAAGGCTAAATCAAAATCAGAACAAATAGTTATTGGCGATGATTATGAGTCGTCATATACCCTTGCGCAATGTTGCCATCCCGTACCAGGCGATTCGATTTTTGGCTTTATTACCGTAGGCGAGGGCGTCATGGTCCACCGAACTACCTGCCCCAGTGCAACAAGATTAATGTCGCAATACGGCTACAGAATTATCCCCGCAGAATGGCGAGGCGACGGCTATCAAAAGGCGTTTGAGACTGCAATTGCCGTGAGAGGAATTGATGATGTGGGCATTGTAAGTCGAATTACAGATATCATTTCAAAAGACATGGAAGTGAATATGAAGAGCATCAATATTTCCAGCAATGACGATGGCACATTTGGCGGGAAAATAGAAATAATGATTTACGATTTGCTACACTTGGAACAGTTGATTGCTAAAATCAAAGCAACGCATAAGTACATTCAAGTGACTAGGGAAGACTAATAAAAAAGGGCAGCCGAATGGATGCCCTTTTACAATATATTTAATATTTTTTATCCTTCTAACGCAGCTACACCACCAACAATCTCCGAGATTTCACGGGTAATTGCTGCTTGACGTGCTTGGTTGTAGGCCAATCTAAATGCGCGTAGTAAATCACCGGCATTCTCTGTAGCCTTATCCATTGCAACCATACGAGCACCATGCTCAGAAGCCAATGAATCCAACATCGAACGATAGAACAAAGTATTCAAACTACGAGGGATCAAATCCTGTAAAATGGCAATTTGATCCGGCTCAAAAAGATAATCATTTGATGTAGACGATTTTTCCAAATTGGCAGCAGGAACCACAGGTAACAATTGCTCGTTCACCAAAATTTGCGTTGCTGCGTTTTTGAATTTGTTATATATCACTTCCACACGGTCATATTGACCTAAAAGATATGAATCGATAACACTTTGCATTGCAGCAAATGCCTTTTGTGAATCTAAGCTTTGAGTAAGGTTCACCATATCCATATTAACAGAATATCCATAACGCTTAAGGGCTTCTCCACCCTTTTTACCCATACACATCAAAGTCACATTACCAGCTTGGTGAGCTGCGGAGTAATCGGTATCCAACAACTGACGAACACGTTTAACTACATTGGCATTGAAAGCACCACACAATCCACGATCACTGGTTATCACCAATAATAATACTCGTTTCGCTTCGCGATTTTCAAAGTATCCAGCCAATTGAGCATCATCAGTACTTTCTTGCAAATTGCCCATGATACCCTGTAATTTTTGAGCATAAGGACGCATACGAATGATGGCTTCGCTGGCTTTGCGCAACTTTGTTGCACTCACCAACTTCATCGCTTTCGTGATCTGTTGTGTACTAATGGTGGACGAAATCCTCGCCCGAATCTCTTTCTGGTTAGCCATGGCAACTAATTACGCAGTATAACTCTTTGAAATTTCAGCGCAAACGGCATTCAATACAGCCTTAACTGAATCGTCAATCACTCCTTTGCGCAATGATTCCAAAGTATCTTTATGCTTAGCATCCAAATACTCCAAATAAGCTGCTTCGAATTCACGAATCTTATTCACCGGAATACTTCTCATCAAATTTGATGTTCCCAAGTGAATGATAGCTACTTGCTTCTCTACAGATACTGGGCTGTATTGGGGCTGCTTCAAAATTTCCACGTTACGAGAACCTTTCTCCAATACAGATTTAGTTGCTGCATCCAAATCAGAACCAAATTTTGCAAAGGCTTCCAATTCACGATACTGCGCTTGGTCCAATTTCAACGTACCAGCCACTTTTTTCATTGACTTGATCTGAGCATTACC
>CAMBTR010000104.1 GCA_945870885.1 Chryseobacterium gleum
CTAAGTTGGATAGACCGATTGAGTTACGCGAAACCAGACCGAGAACCGATTGCCTTGTTTCCGAAGTAATCGAAAACGAATTGTAAGCCGAAATAAATGAGTGGAAAGAGGTATTATTTACCCGCTTTTACATCTGGCAAAGTAGCACCTTGCTCTGTACGCGCTTTTCCATTGCCTTTTTGAGACTTGGTCTTTTCGCTATTGTAAGATGCAGCAACCAACGAAATTACCACCAATAACAGGGCACCTCCCCAAGTGATTTTTTCAACCACGTTGGTAGTTTTCTCAACGCCAAACAATTGATTTCCTTGAGAGAAATTTGAAGCCAATCCGCCGCCCTTAGGGTTTTGGACCAAAATGATCAGCATCAACAATGTGGCTGCAATAATTCCGATAATCAATATCCAATTCATTGGTTTTGTTCTTTTTTAATTTGTTCGATAAGGGATGCAAAGTAAGCACTTTTTTCTGGGAATTTCAACTGCAGTTTTTCGTAGGAAATGATTGCCTTTTCGAAGTGCCCCTGGGTTCGGAAAATGTTTGCTAGTGTTTCGGTTACAATGGCGGGGGAAAAGGTTTCGCTGCGCTTCATTGCCCGTTCTGGGGAATAGAATTCTTGCTTCGGCCGACTGATGCTCGGTTGCTTTTCGATAAACTGGTTAATGAGTCCGAATTTGTCAAGATTCGTCAAAGGCTTCTGCACCTCCGCTGCATTTGATGTTGAATCCCCTTGGCTTGGTTGGTCTACTGAGCCACCATCGCTATTGGATGTGCTAGTTGAAGTCGTTTTTGAATTTTTTATTTCTAGCCAATCAAAGAAATCGAGTTCTTCAGGGGCCTTAACGACCGCTGGTTTGATTGGTTCCGGCGCTTCGGTATTCTCTTCGTTATTATTGATTAAACCCAAAGAAAGGAACTCTTCGATGTTGTATGGCCTGGTTTGTTTTGGTTGATCTAAGGGCTCTGATGATTGATTGTTGTGGTTGAAATCAACAGGCTCAAAATTGAAAGTCGTACCCATTGCCTTGGCGATGTCGTATTCTTCCGCTGGTTGGAATAGAGGAACGGTTGCCGCTGGGAAATCAACCGGCGTAAAGCTCATTTTGTTGGGAATCGTATTTTGAACCTCCTCGGTTTGCGTTTGTAACTCCATTTGAGGGATTTGCATCGCCGATAACTCGGTCATTGAGTTTGCGGAGATATTTGTCGGTTCAGGGGCCAAATTCTCCAATGCGTCTGCCATAGAAATCCCCGCAGGAATATCACTCGATATGGGTTGTAAGAAGTAATACAGCCATTCGCGACTGTGGATTCTGCTGGCTGCAAGGGTTAACCATTCCTCTTTTCGGAAATCGTTGGTGCGGGCAAAATAATGTGCCAACAAACTATGCGGCGCCGAAAACCAAGGGTATTTGTCGCACAAGGCAACCAACTCGCTGGCCGAAGCCGCATTGATTTCGTTGGGCTGCAGAATGATATGATTGAGTTCTTGTTGGTTCACCAGTCGAGGGCCACTGCGGCAAAAATTTGTTGAACAATTTGGGTTTGGATTTCAGTAGAAAGTCCTTCCTCCACACTTTGAAACGACGAACTGGCATCGAACAGTTTAAAGAACGAATAATCGCGCGCGAAACTCTTTTCAGGGTATTTCTCGCAGGTGAATTCCACCCTTACTTTGATGTTAAATTGGTTTTGTGCGGTCCCAATATCGGCGTTTAACGAAGCCGGCGTTACGCTGTAATCGGTTATGCTACCCGCAAATTGGTAGTCGCCATTGCCAGAAACCATTCCCAATCTTGTTTCAGTTTGAAACTTGGATTTGAGATTTTCTGTGAAATTCATGCTAAGCTGCGGATTCACCAACTGCGCTTCGTTGCTAAAAAAAGTTACTGAAAACGTATTGATGTCGGCCGGAATATTCGCCCCTTTAAAATCGTAATACTTCCAAAATGGCTTGCAACCACTTGTGGCTACGGCCAGAAATAGCAGCACAAAGTATATCGACCGATAGGGTTTTGCAATGACTTTCATGACTTAGTCTTCCAATTCGTATTGTTTGATTTTTCGATACAATGTGCGCTCTGAAATGCCCAATTCATCGGCGGCTTTCTTGCGTTTGCCATGGTTTTTTATCAAGGCCCGTTTTATCATCTCGATTTCTTGGGCTTCCAAACTCAGTGTTTGCGTGGATGGATAGCTTTCGGCGTCCTGGAAATCGTCGTCGTCCTCCTCTTCGTGATGAATGATGATGGGGTTGGGCGTTCCGCTAGGTTCTGCATAAACAGGGTTAACCATCGAGGCGGGTACTGTGGGTGATGGGGTTACGGTCGACATTGCAGTACTCATCGACTGACGTGCATCGAGGTTGCCATCGAGGAGTCCGAAAACCACCTTTTTTAAGTCGTTAACATCCCGCTTCATGTCGATCAATACTTTGTAAAAAATATCGCGCTCACTCATGCCTTCCGTCCCGTCGATTTTGCCCAAAAGCATCGGCAATGGTGGTTCTACGTGGGGTATGTACTTTGAAATCGTTTGGTCATTGACGATGGCGCCCGATTCGAGCACGCAAATTTGCTCGGATACGTTTTTGAGCTGACGTACATTGCCAGGCCAAGGGTAGTTTATTAAAAGCTGCTGTGCTTCTGCGGTGAGTTCTAGCAAATGGCTATGATGGGTTTCGGCGAAGTCCGATGCAAATTTTCTAAACAGCAGATAAATGTCTTCTTTGCGCTCGCTCAATTTTGGAACGCGAATGGGAACTGTAGCCAATCTATAGTATAAATCTTCCCTGAATTTGCCTTGTCGTGCTCTTTCGAGCAAATCTCTGTTGGTTGCCGCAACAACGCGCACATCGGTTTTTTGAACCACGGAGCTACCTACTTTGATGAATTCGCCGTTTTCCAAAATACGCAGCAGTCTGGCTTGGGTGCTCAATGGCAATTCGCCCACTTCGTCGAGGAAAATTGTGCCGCCGCTAACCGTTTCAAAATATCCTTTGCGCTTATCGGTAGCACCCGTAAATGAGCCTTTTTCATGACCAAACAATTCGGAATCTATGGTTCCTTCAGGAATTGCACCGCAGTTTACCGCGATAAAAGGAGCGTGTTTTCTTGCACTGAGGTGATGAATGATTTTGCTGAAACTCTCTTTTCCTACTCCGCTCTCTCCAAGAATCAACACGTTCATGTCGGTTGGGGCCACTTTGATCGCCGTCTCTAAAGCGGTTGTCAATAGTGGTGAGTGCCCAATAATACTGAATCTTTGTTTGATTAGTTGAATGTCCATGCGCTTCGTTCCTATTTACAAAGATACAAAAAAACTGACTTTTTGTCATATAGAATCGCTATTATCGATGGGTGTAGGTTCTGAGTAGATAAAAATGGGTTTTAAACCATTGAATGTGAATAAACTGTTGGGTTTTATTGCAGTATTTTGGCTTGATTTGAAGCTGCAATATGGAGCACGACGAAGATTTGGATTCACCACAGGATGAAGTCTCTGGGACTGGCGTTACAGGTCATCTGGGCGAGGTTCGTGCCGTGGGCGGGATGTACAAGGATTGGTTTGTTGAATATGCCAGTTATGTAATTTTGGAGCGTGCGATTCCAGCCTTAGAAGATGGTTTGAAGCCCGTGCAGCGCAGGATTTTGCATGCGATGTACGAGATGGACGACGGTCGTTACAATAAGGTGGCGAACATCATTGGGTCGACCATGGCCTATCACCCCCACGGGGATGCTGCGATTGGCGATGCGTTGGTGAATTTGGGTCAGAAAGAGTTGTTGATCGACACCCAGGGTAACTGGGGTGATGTGAGAACGGGCGATAGAGCGGCGGCACCGAGGTACATTGAGGCGAGGTTAAGTGCCTTTGCGAAGGAGGTTGCCTTTAACGAAAAGACCACCAATTGGCAGTTGAGTTACGATGGTAGGAAGCGTGAGCCGGTCACCTTGCCAATGAAATTCCCATTGTTGTTGGCGCAAGGCGTTGATGGTATTGCGGTGGGTTTGAGTACGAAAATTATGCCCCACAATTTTATCGAGTTGTGTGAGGCGAGTATCGATATTTTGCGGGGTAGGAAAGTGAATATGTTGCCTGATTTCCCTACGGGTGGGTACGCCGATTTTTCGATGTACAACGAAGGTAGAAAAGGTTCGAGGATTCGTGTTCGTTCCAAGATTGAGGAGAAGGATAAGTCAACGTTGTTGATCAAGGAAATTCCTTTCGGAACCACTACGGGGTCGCTCATTGAGAGTATTATCAAAGCGAGTGATAACGGGAAGATCAAGGTTAAGAAGGTAATTGATAATACGGCAAGGGATGTGGAAATCGAGGTGCAATTGGCGCCGGGGATCAGTCCAGATTTGGCCATCAATGCTTTGTATGCGTTTACGGATTGCGAAGTAAGTATTTCACCGTTGGCCTGTGTGATTCACGAGGACAAGCCCAAGTTTATGGGGGTGAATGATATCCTGAAAGCATCGACCCAAAACACATTGGATTTGTTGCGTCGAGAGTTGGAAATCGAGCTCGGCGAGTTGGAGAATAAGTGGCATTTTTCGTCGTTGGAGAAGATTTTCATCGAAAAGAGAATCTACCGCGACATTGAAGAGTGCGAGACGTGGGAAGCGGTGCTGGCGGCCATCGACAAAGGTTTGGAGCCTTATAAGAAGTTGTTCCGCAGGGAAATCGTGCAGGACGATATCGCTCGGTTAACGGAGATTAAAATCAAGCGGATTTCGAAGTTCGATAGTTTCAAGGCGGACGAGTATATCAAGGGGCTGGAGGATGATATTGTTGAGGTGAAAAATCACTTGGACAATTTGGTGGATTATGCGGTGGACTATTACAAGCGTTTGCTGAAGAAGTTTGGTGTGGGTAAGGAAAGGAAGACGGAAATTCGTGCGTTTGATACCATCGAGGCCAATGTGGTTGCGGTGGCGAATGTGAAGTTGTATGCCAATTTGAAGGAGGGTTTCATCGGAACGGCCTTAAAGAAGGAAGCGTTTATCTGTGATTGCTCAGACATCGACGATGTGATTGCGTTCAGGGAAGACGGGAAGTACAGCATCGCCAAGGTGACGGATAAATATTTCTATGGGAAGGATTTGATTCACGTGGATGTATGGCGCAAAAACGATGAGCGGACTACGTATAACGTGGTTTATTGGGACGGCGAGGCGAAGAAGGTGATGGCAAAGCGTTTCAATGCTACGGGGTTGATTCGTGAGAAGGAATATGTGTTTTCAAGCGATCATCCGAAGTCGACGATCTTGTATTTTTCTGCCAATCCAAATGGTGAGGCGGAGCGAGTGACTTTGCATTTGAGTGCGATGGCGAATGCGCGGATTAAGAGTTTGGAATATGATTTTTCGAATTTGGCGATCAAAGGCAAGAGTGCTAGGGGAAATCAGATTACAAAGTATCCAATCAAGCGTGTGGATTTGAAGGAAAAGGGCGGTTCAACGTTGGGCGGAGTGAAGATCTGGTGGGACGACATGACGGGCAGATTGAACGGCGATGCAAAGGGTCAGTTCTTGGGCGAATTTGAAGGCGATGATAAGGTTTTGGTTATTTACAAAGACGGTCATTACGAATTGTCGAACTACGAATTAATCAACCGCTTTGAGCCAGATACGGTCTATTTTATTCAGAAATATGTTGCTGCGCAGGTGATTCAGGTGGTTTATCTGGAGGGTAAATCCAAGTTTCAGTATGTAAAACGCTTTTTGATAGAAACGTTGACGATGGGCAAGAAGTTCCCATTCATCGGCGAAGAAAAGGGTTCTGAGTTGTTGGTTGCTAGTACATCGGTGGGTGCGCAGGTGGAGTTGACAACGGAGAAAAAGAGCGGGGAGAAGGTGGTTGAGATGTTGGTTCTGGATGAGTTTATGGATGTGAAGGGCTGGAAGGTCTTGGGCAATCGTTTGAGTCAGGATAAGGTAAAGAAGTTAGTTTTGAAGAGTGATAAAGTGGGTGCGGCGCCGGTGGTAACACGTAGAATTGTTCCGGTGGTAAGCGAGGATTTGAATGATGTTGATTCGGATGTTTCTGATGATCAGGGCGATGCTGACATGGGTTCGGATAACGGTGGGGGTTCTGTGAATGGATTTGATTCTGCGAGTGGTATGGATTCTTTGAAACCTTCGTTTGAGAATAAGGACCAGGACAAAGGGAAGGATAAACCCGATAATGATGGGAATGTGATTTTGGGCGGTGATGGGTCACCACAATTGAATTTGTTATGAGTCAG
>CAMBTR010000105.1 GCA_945870885.1 Chryseobacterium gleum
ACATGTGGGCCAAAGATGTAGAGCCCAACAATGATTGCTATAATGCTAGCGGCAAGGGTTGCGCCGGCAGCCATATCTTTTGCACGACCAATCATGGGATGCTGATCTGGGTGAAGTACATCAATGGTGGTTTCTAAGGCGGTGTTGAGTCCTTCGGATACAAAAATCAATCCCATCACACACCATAAAATTCCCCATTCGAAACGGTTTAGGTGTTCGCCAAAATAATCAAGGCTGTATCCAACAATCACAACAATTACGGATACAATTCCCATGATTTGGAAATTGCGCTCAGTCCGGAGCAGAGTGATTAGCCCGTTTAATGCGAAACGCATGGATTGATGAAACTTAGGCATGCAGTTCCGTTATAAACTTAGAAGGGGGGATTAGAAAGTGTTGATTTTGATTCTCTTCTCGATTTCCTCCACGTCGTGACGGAATTTTTTATCGGTTTCGATCAAATCGTTTACTGTCTGACAAGCGTGAATCACCGTTGAGTGGTCGCGGCCACCAAAGAAGATACCGATGTTCTTCAAAGATGCTTTCGTAAGATCCTTGGTGAAGTACATTGCAATCTGACGGGCTTGAACGATTTCGCGTTTACGAGTCTTAGATTTTACAGCCTCTACAGGGATGTTGTAGAAGTCGCAAACCAATTTCTGAATGTAATCGATGCTGATTTCGCGGGTTGAATTTTTTACAAAATTCTTCACAATTTGCTTGGCAAGATTCAAATCCAATTGCTTGCGAGTAAGACTGGCTTGTGCTAACAATGAAATTAGGGCACCTTCAAGCTCACGCACGTTGGTGTCGATGTTGTGGGCCAAATATTCAACTACATCTCGGTTCAACGTAATCCCGTCTTGATACATTTTGTTTTCCAAGATAGAAACGCGGGTATCGAAGTCAGGCGTATTCAAATCAGCACTTAAGCCCCATTTGAAGCGCGACAACAGACGCTCGTCCATATTTTTCAAATCCTTTGGTGCGCGGTCACAGGTCAGGATGATCTGTTTGCCGTTTTGGTGAAGGTGGTTGAAAATCTGGAAGAATATTTCTTGGGTACGTTCTTTTTTGGCGAAGAATTGAACATCGTCTACAATCAATACATCTAGGTATTGGTAGAAATTGATGAACTGGTTGTTATTTCCTTGCTTGGCAGAATCGATGAATTGGTTGATGAATTTCTCAGCGCTAACAAAAACCACAACTTTTTGCTGGTGTGTTTGCTTGATGAGGTTACCAATAGCATGAGCCAAATGAGTTTTGCCCAATCCGCATCCACCAAAAACCATAAGGGGGTTGAATGCAGTTCCACCCGGCTTTTGCGCGATGGCCAAACCGGCATTTCTCGCCAATTTGTTGCAATCACCTTCCACGAAATTGTCGAACGTGTAACGGGGATTCAACTGACTGTCGATATTCATGCGCTTCAAACCAGGAATGATGAACGGATTCTTGATGGGCGTATCCAAGTTTATTGGCATACTCAATTCGTTCTGCACTGATTTTGTGCTATTGCTTCCTGTTGGAAGGTTAATGGTGTAAGGCGTAGTGTCGTGACCTGGGGCAGAGGTTTCCACGATGATATTGTATTCCAACTTGGCGGTTGGACCAATTACTTTTTTAAGCGTTTTGTGAAGCAGTTGCACGTAATGTTCTTCTAGCCATTCGTAAAAGAATTGGCTAGGGACTTGGATCGTAAGCACCTTGTTGGTTAAACGGATGGCTTTGATTGGCTCAAACCATGTTTTGTAGCTCTGCGGAGTTACATTGTCTTTGATGATTGTAAGGCATTCTTGCCAAGAAACTTCATGTGCCTTTTTGTCCGTCATTTTTTTTCGCTTCGATAATGTGTTTAACTGATGATAATTTACTGAGTTTGTATTTCAAAGTGCTGCTCCACTTTTGAACTAGAGTGCTAAGAAAATGACAAAATTCACAAACTGCTAATTTTTTTTGCTTGTTTTTTAATTTTTTTTAGTAAGGTACTAAATGGTATGTAAAATACACGTTACAACAATTACTTATCCTTGGTACTCTCCAAACCTATTTCGCAGTATATCAGCAATTTCTCCCAAGGTGGCATATGCCTCAACACAGCCCAAAATATGGGGCATCAAGTTGGTTTCTGTGGTACATGCATTGTCCAAATTCTTGATGGCCGACGAAAAAATTTCATCATTTCGGGTCGCTTTGAGATGGGCGATTTTTTCGCTCTGTTGAACCCGAATACTATCGTTTATTTTGAAGGATGGCATCGATTCTGTTTCATCAGAAGTAAAAGCATTTACACCCACCACAATTTGCTCACCACTTTCGATTGATTTTTGTGCTTCGTAACTGCTTCTGGCAATTTGCTCTTGCATCCATCCCGCTTCAACGGCAGCAACAGAACCACCCATCTCGTCGATGAGTTTTATCAATTTCATCGCTTCAGCTTCTAGCGTATCTGTAAGGTGTTCCACGTAATACGAACCTGCCAAAGGATCCACAGTACTGGTTACTCCGCTTTCCTGGGCAATAATTTGTTGCGTACGTAGGGCAATTTTCGCCGCTTTTTCCGTTGGTAAGTTTAACGCTTCATCGTAACCGTTGGTATGAAGACTCTGTGTGCCGCCTAAAACAGCGCTCAAGGCCTGAATCGTAACACGGGCGATATTGTTCTCCGGTTGTT
Organism: Chryseobacterium gleum; assembly: GCA_945870885.1. GTDB lineage: Bacteria > Bacteroidota > Bacteroidia > NS11-12g > UBA955 > UBA955. The sequence goes on from CAMBTR010000105.1 coordinate 2,678, forward strand.
GTGCGGTGAGTGTAGATCCACCGGTTTGGGTATGGAAACGCAGCATCATGGCATCGGGGTTGGTTGCGCCCATGCTTTTCATGATGTTGGCCCAAATTCTTCGCGCGGCCCTGAACTTGGCTGCTTCTTCAAAGAAATCGTTGTGTGCGTTAAAGAAGAAACTCAATCGTTTGCCAAACACATTTACGTCCAGCCCTTTTTTCTTGGCTGCTTCTACGTAGGCTTTCCCGTTGGCCAGAGTGAATGCGAGTTCTTGTACGGCGGTTGATCCGGCTTCGCGAATATGGTACCCACTGATAGAAATGGTATTCCAGCGCGGAAGTTCTTGGCTACACCATTCAAAAATATCGGTAATCAAACGCATGCTGGGTCTTACGGGATAGATATAAGTACCTCTGGCAGCGTATTCTTTTAATATATCGTTTTGGATTGTCCCACCAATTTTGCTCAAATCTGCTCCTTGTTTTTTGGCCAAAGCAACATACATCGCAAGTAGCGTTGAAGCGGTTGAGTTGATGGTCATACTGGTGGTGACATCTTGCAATTGGATTCCTTTGAATAGGGTCTCCATATCAGACAGCGAATCGATGGCCACGCCTACTTTTCCGACTTCACCTTCGCTCATTGCATGGTCTGAATCGTAACCAATTTGCGTTGGAAGGTCAAATGCTACTGAAAGTCCGGTAGTTCCTTGGTTGAGCAGGTAGTGATATCTTTCGTTTGATGCTTCGGCCGTAGAGAATCCGGCGTACTGACGCATCGTCCAGAGTCGGCCGCGATACATGTCTGCCTTTACACCTCTGGTATAGGGGAATTGTCCAGGTTGCTCCGAAGCGGTTGATTTTGTTTCATTGGGACCGTAAACCACATCGATGGGCAGGCCGCTATTGTTCTTTTTTTCGGTTGACATGCTGCGCGATGGGATTATTGACCGAGGGTTAAAGCGATTTCATTTTTCATGAATTCCAGTCCGCGATCTTGGGGTTGCACTTCCATGGATTGGAGGAATTCGATGAGTTTTTGACATAAATCGGCGGCGGAGGCTTCGGGTGGCAGGGATGCGGTGATATTTTGCAAAAGTTGCAAGTGTTGTTCTTTGATGGCTTTTGTAAGGGTCCACATTTGAGAACTCACATAGATTTGCTGAGATACATTATAGTTATATTCTTCTTTGATGGCGTGCGAGGCGGCCGCGGCGAAGCCGCGGGCCGTTTGACCAGCCTGTGCATAGGTTTGTATCAAAACAGGAATACTTGTCCGCTCTAAAAACAATGCCAACCGCTCGTAAGCCTGCAATTTTAAAGGCGTGAAACTCTGGTGATTGGTTTTTAATACTTCCGTCTTTATCAACTGTAAACTGTTCGATACATGCTGTTTCATCATGTATTGTGCTGTGAAAAATACCAACAACGCCGGCAATACAATCAAGCAAAGAATAAAAATCATATCCGTTCCGGCAGGGAAAATCGCCATCGGGGAAATCATCGTAAATATATCCATTGGGCAAAGATACAATCCGTTCGTCGAGAAGTTTATGCAGAATCCTTTCCGATTGTCTTAAATTTGTATTTATGGAAACTGTCATTTCTTCTGTTGAAACCGCCCCCGTTAAATTTACTTCTTCTGCTTTGGCTGAATTGCACCGATTGCAAGCGAGTTTGGAATTGAGCGACGACCAGTATTTGCGCATCGGCGTGAAAGGTGGAGGCTGTTCGGGCATGAGTTATCTGTTGGCATTTGACAAAAAAGAAGAGGGTGATACCATCTACAATGTAGATGGAATTAGAACGGTGATGAACAAGGCCCATGTGATGTATGTGTTGGGAATGGAAGTGGATTGGGAAAATGGATTGGCAAATCGCGGGTTTTCATTCAACAACCCCAATGCAGCGTCTACTTGCGGTTGTGGACAGTCTTTTTCTTGATTTTAAGGATCGGTCCTGATGTCGATGTTCGCCGAAAATATCAAACAAGGACTGGGTTCAGTAAAAGCCCACGCCACTAGAGCAGTCATCACATCGAGTATTATTGCCATAGGAATTGCGGCTTTGGTTGGCATCCTAACGAGCATCAGTGCGATGCAAATTGCCGTGACGAAGACCTTCAGTAAAATGGGGTCGCAGAGTTTCACGATAAAAAATGCGGGGGGTGTGAAGCGATATGGGGAAGTGGACGACAATACGCGGCTTACGTTTGATGAAGCGTGGGAGTTTCAGAAGCGGATGGAGGGTAGGAATTCAACGGTTGCCCTGAGTATCAACGCGGATTTCGCCGGGAAGGCCTCCTTTCAGTCGGCCGAAACCAACCCCAACGTTCGGGTGATTGGCATCGATGAAGATTATTTAAAAACAGCAAATTATGAATTGGGTGCGGGTCGGACGTTTACCGATAACGAGGTAACGCGCGCCGTGCCGGTGGTTGTTGTGGGGCAGGAAATTGTAGATAAATTGTTTCCCGGCTCCGATAAAATGGGTAGGGCCATCAATCAGGTGATTGCGGTAAATGGCAAGCCGTATCGCGTGGTTGGATCTCTGCAAACCAAGGGGTCGAGCATGGGAATGAGCGGTGGCGATCGAGTGATTTTTGTGCCTATTACCCGTGCCAAGCGCGATATGAAAAACATGCAGGACAATTGTATGATAAACGTGGCGGTTGACAAGGTGCTGGATTTGGATGAAAGTATGAGTGAGGCCTATACGTTGATGCGCAGAATTAAACGTTTAAAACCCGGCGAAGACGAGAATTTTGTGATTCAGCAAAGCACGGCGATGGCCAAGGAAGCGCTGGAGAATATCAAAATGGTGTCGGGTGTGGGGACGGTAATTGCGATTATTACTTTGCTGGGTGCGGCTGTGAGTTTGATGAATATTATGCTGGTATCGGTTACCGAACGTACCCGTGAAATCGGTTTGCGCAAGGCGTTGGGTGCTACGGCAAAACAGATAAAGAATCAGTTTTTGATTGAGGCGGTGGTGATTTGCCAGATTGGTGGTGCCGGCGGAATTCTGCTGGGCTTGATCATTGGCAATTTGGTTGGTGTGGCCCTTGGCGCGGGGTTTGTTGCTCCGTGGGAGTGGATGCTGCTCGCCGTTGTGGTCTGCATTGTGGTGGGACTGGGCGCAGGTTTATATCCAGCGAGTCGCGCTTCGCGCTTGGACCCGATTGAGGCGCTACGCTTCGATTGATTAACATTTCAAATAATATAGAATTTACAATACAGAAAAAGGGGCGTGATTCACGCCCCTTTTTCTTTGGTTAGGAGAAAACTCCTGAATATTTTGATAAAAAATCCTTAAATAAAAGGAATCTTGCAAACCGTTGCTTTCAGCAATTTGCCGCGTACCTCGACGTAAATTTCGGTACCTGCAGCAGCGAATTCGCTCTTCACGTATCCCAAACCAATCGCTTTGTTCAAGCTAGGACTCATGGTACCGCTGGTTACTTCGCCAATTACCGCGCCGCTTGCATCGCACAA
>CAMBTR010000106.1 GCA_945870885.1 Chryseobacterium gleum
GGTGATTCCTTTCGATTAAATGGTTGGCAGAATTCGGCTGGGGTGTTTGGTGAATATACAATTGAAGGCAGTAAACTATCGGCGGTGATTGGCATGCGCGCCGATTATCACAACATTTACAAGGCTTTTCTCACGCCACGATTGCATGCGAAATATCAAATCAATAAAACCAATCGCATCAACATTCAAGGGGGTATGGCCCGAAGAAGCAGTTATTTCATCGCGGAGAACTTGCCTTTGTTGATTAACGGGAGGACAATAATCCTGGATTCCGCATCGCTCATTAATAATCAATGGCTTCCGCAAGAGAAGGCATGGAATTACGGCATCAGCTATATGAAAAATTTCATGATGTTTGATTACCCTGCAACCTTGGTGATGGATTATTTTGAAACCAAGTTCTTGAGTCAGGTATTGGTAGATAGAGATCAAAATGCAACGGAAGTGTACATCAATTCTGTTCATGGAAAAGAAGCAGGGAAAACGCGTATCGCCCAAGTGGATTTAAACGGTTATTTGCATCGAAGATTGAGCTTTAAGGTGAGTTATCGCTGGATCAACAGTCAGCAATGGTTGAATTATCAATTTCAGCAGCAACCATTACAGTCGGTGCATAGAGCCATTGGCGCCTTACAATATCAAACGAGGAACAAATGGTATATTGATGCGGTAGGTCAATTCAATAGCCGCAAACGACTGCCCTACTACTCTAGCATCAATCATCCTCAACACCCAGGATACAGCCCCAATTATTGGATTGTTAACTTACAAGTCCGGAAGGTGATTTCTCAGCAATTCGAGTTCTACTTTGGGGGTGAGAATTTGGCGAATGTATCACAGCATCATCCCATTATGAACTGGCAAAATCCTGTTGCGACAGACTTTGACGCAGGTTATGCTTGGGGACCAACGAATGGAAGAACCATATACGCCGGATTAAGATGGAGTATTTTTTGATGATTCTTTAGTTCGATACCGATTCGGCCGAGGTGTTTGGTCTAATGTCTATTCCGACGAGTCCTTCGGTCGGTTTATAATGTACTGAGCAATTGCATTATAGGCACTTAGCATATCGGGCTGATTTTCCAACATTGAACGATGATGTTCTATGGTGGCTAGATCGGCCCGCGAAGCGGGCCCAGTCATTAACTCCCAGGGCTTGCCCTGACCAAAATTCTCTGCAGTTTTTGTCAATATCGGTAAAACCAAATCCGGATTCAACCCCTGACTATCCAACAAATCTTTTGCAATCCCGGCCATCGCCATCGTGTAATTATTGGCAAAAACACCTGCCAAATGCAAATAAGCCCTTTGCTCGGAATTCAATCTCTCAATCGACATCACCCCCATTTCCGTGGCGATTTCTGTCAGCGTCGACTCAACAACTTCGCTCGAACCTTCAATAAACACAGGAATTCGATGCCAATCTTCCTCACCTTGTCCGACAAAACTCTGTAATGGATAAAAGACGCCTGATTGAGCATTTTCCACTTTCACCATCCCCGTAGCCCCGGAAGAATGCACCAAAGTAACACCCTCAACATCGCAGCGTTGAAAAATATTGGCTATTTCACGATCAACAACCGATACGAATACCAAATCACCTGGAATAAAGAACTTATGCGCCGATGCTAAAACTTCCTCCGCCGACCACAAAGCAACTACTCCCGAAAAAAGCAAATCAGCAGTTCTTTGATTCGATGCTTCCCTTCCAACAACAACGTTTACACCAATGGAAGAATGCTTTAAACCCTCATATAGCGCTCTGCCTACTTTGCCTAAGCCCCATATGATGATTCGGTGGGTCATGCCGTCAGTTTCTTTTGTTTTTGAATTCGATTGAGCACCGAAATCACAAACCCAATTACCATGATAATTGTTCCGGCCCATACCAAATTGATCCATGGAAAGGCAATCACCTGAATGACAATATAATCCCAAACTGGCGTCTTTTCACCCGTCTGAATCACAAATACAATATTTTGATGCGCAGGATTTGGATCGATGATCTGCAAATTGATGATATTCGCCATGATGCCAAAGCGATCGTTTTCCGCTGCTTTCATTTCAAAATCTCCCGTCTGCTCATTAATCATGAACTCCGGACGCAACCAAACAGAATCGCCCAAACGCTTCGCCTTGATCGCCAATACCAACTTCAAACCCGCGGTCTCTTTGGTTCTACGAATACTGTCAATCGTCATCACCACCTTGCCCGTTTGCGTAATGAAAGGCCTGAAAAATCCAATCGTATCGATTCTAAAATTACTATAGGGCTCCTTACGATCCATGCTACTTTCATAGTTCACGTGGCTAAAGATATCCGTATGTAGAAAATGTCGGGTAGATGGCTCCGCAAGCAACCCCATCTTCGGATTATTCTGGGTCTTAGGCTCCAATACGAAACTATCAATCGTTTTGCCTTGTTCATTCTTTTTGACAAAAGCGACCCTAAAGTATTTGTCGATGCTATCTACTCCAAGTCCTTTTCTATCATCAAGATAAATAGCAGTATACTCCTGTAATACTTGGGGCTTATTCTTATACAATAACTGATTCTCACGATTGAATTTTATGCCCTTGGTATCCTGATTTCCTTTTTGGTCCACCTCAGGCGCCATGTCAATCCCTTCTTTGGTAGACGATAAAATGTTCTTATTTACAGAACTCACCAGTACACCCATCATCAAAATACCGAATCCAATGTGGGATACATTTCCGCCCCATCGTTTCCATTCAGTTTTCTTCTTTTGGATGCCGTAAATCATATTGAACACAACCACACCCGTAGTTAATACCAAAAATAAGATAAACTGATATCCTTCGATAGCAAATCCTATCGTCAACAACAATGCCGCCACCAAAGTCAAAACTGTGTTTACGAGCAATGGTCGTTTTATTGACGCGATGTCGGTTTCACGGAATTTGAACCAGTAACCCAACGACATCAACAAGAAAATGGGCATAGCCAACCACAATTGCACTTTGTTGTAATCGGCAGCGGTAGGTACTGCAGTTTTATAACCGAACAATTTATTGAAGACTGGAATACTCGTCGCTGCAAATACTTGAACCAGTGACAAAATCAAAAACATCGAACCCAAGAACATCCAGAATTCACGAGAATCCATGCGTTCGTCCGACATTTCCATTTTGGTACGCTGATACAAAACGTAGATGTAGTATATCAACCAGCCAAAAAACAGGCAAGTCCCTAAGCCCTTGAGCCACTGATAAAACGTCTCGACAGAAGATGGTGCTTCGATCGAATACGCCAAAACCATAGGAATCAGCATGACAGCCAATATAGAAAACAACGCGATTTTTCTTTGCTTGCCCTGCAATACAACGACCAAGGCCAATGCCAAGAATGCCAACAAGAATAGTAAAAGCTGGCCCGATAATCCTAAATCTGTGAAGGAGTGAACGCTGGCCTCGCCGAGGATACCACTTCGTGTTAGGAAGGTTGCGTATAAGACCAACCAAAACGACAATTGAACCAATAAATGCGATGTGAATAGATGTCGGCCCGTGGCTTTCGTAATAATCAACATATGCGCCGCGCTCGCCATAATGAGCCATGGCATCAACGAGGCATTCTCTACGGGGTCCCATGCCCAATAACCACCAAACGACAAACTCTCATAGGCCCAGAAACCACCCATAATGATTCCCAACCCCAAGATTCCGGCACACACCAAACTCCAAATATGAGCGGGAGCAATCCAACCGCGGTCGTTCCCTCTCCAAAGTGCCGATAAACTATAAGCAAAGGGCACGATGGCTGTTGCGAAACCCAAAAACAATGTCGGCGGGTGAATCACCATCCAATAATTTTGAAGCAAAGCATTCAATCCATTTCCGTCTTTAAAAACTTGGAGATAGTTCTCTACTCCCAACTGACCCAAAATGGGGATGTTAAGGAAATCGGGGCGTTGTTCACGGAGTAGGTCAAACGGAGAACTTCCGATTTTGAAATCACCCCAATGAAAGCCCACAAGCATTGATCCCAAAGCGATTTGCGCAAAGGCAATCACGACCATCACTGGACTCTCCCAATCTTTGGCGCTACGCTGTAAAACCAAACCTATCAAGGCATTCCAGAAAAGCCATAAAAGGAAACTTCCTTCTTGCCCTTCCCAGAAACAGGAAATCATATAATATACAGGCAAGGCATTGCTCGAATGTCGCCAAGCATAGTAAAACTCATAACGATGGTAGAAAATGATCGAAAACAAGACCACGAAAACACCCACAATGGAGATCGCATGCAGCTGAAAACAACGCTTTGCCCATTGCAACATGGAATTATCCTTGGTTGATTCATGCTGAAAATAGAAGTACGCAGAAGCTATCGCTGCGATAAAGGCCATAATCGTAAGGGCATGACCCAAATTGCCTAACCAAAGCCACTCTCCTGTAAAAATGATATTCTTTATTGGCTCGTTCATTTGTTTGATTTCACAGCTCCTGGGGCGTCTTCATACTTGGATGGACATTTACTGAGGATTTCAGTCGCCAAGAAATGGTCGTCTTGGTAAGTTCCAATGAGCACCATTTTCTCCAATTGCTCAAATTGTGAAGGTTTTGGCTTGGTGAATATCACCTTGCTTTCATTGTTCAACGAATCAAATCCGTAAAATTCTAAACGATTGGCATTGGTTTGCGCATCGTAAATCACAGGCTTGGCCTTGTTGAGTTTACAAACTACGTGTACTGCTTTTCCTGGATTTTCGATGGCGATGCGTTTGGCGTCGGGAAAGGCGACATATTGCGTAGTGTTACCGTACATACTAATAACTGTGGCGATACCAACCCCAGCTAACACCAATAAAATCAAATGAAACGGCTTCATAATTGATTTTTTTCTAAGCGTGAAATTTTTCGATCCAATCGAACCAAATAGAGAAGTATTCCTACAAAAATTATTACCAAAACGCCATAAACGGCATTCATAAGGTTGTGATGCGCTAGTAATTCGGCAGCATTGGCATCAAACTGTTCACTGACAGATGTCTTCATTTGTTAAGTTGTTTTTCGTTTAACTGAGCAATTCTCAATCGCAAATTAGCGATCCAATAAAACAGGGCAATCCATCCAATCACTGCGGGGTAAAAGAAAAGTCGCATTGTTGAATCCAAATCGTACTTATTGAATCCTACTGTACCGCCAGAACCCGGATGCAATGAATTGGGTGATAATTTGGGCATTATTACAATCAGGGCAATGAAAATTGGGAAAATAAACACCGAATAGACGGAGGTAATTCGGGCTCTTTGGTAAGGATCATTCATGGTTGAACGCAAAAGCAAATAAGCCATATACATTGTCATTCCGATAGCGACCCCATTCAGTTTCGGATCTGCCGCCGGCCACCAAGATTGCCATGTCACCCTAGCCCATGTCGCCCCAGTGATGCAGCCTAATATTCCCGCCAAAATCCCCACACGAATCAGAGCATCGGCCATAATATCGTCTTCCAAATTAGAGAATCTCAAATATTTCAAGGCATACCAAGCCGCAATACCCAGCAAGGCCAGCATCGCAAACCACATCGGAACGTGATAAAACAGATTGCGAACACTTTCGTTCAAAACAACGCGGTTGGGAAATTTCATTTCAAAACTCTCTTGTTCTACAGCGATTTTCGCATTTGAACTTGGGGTCATCGTAGAGATACCCACCGTATCGCCGGCACTTCTTTCCAAGAAAATCGCATCTGGCAGTCCTAGATATTTGCCGTTCGACAATTCTATAAATACGGAATAATATTCATTGGGAATCTTGGATTGACCCATTTTTAGATTGAACAGTGCGATCACTTGGCCGTGATTGCCCGAAAATTCAATCTTTTGACTTTCCCACCTGCCTTCAACACCCTTGGAAACAAGAATAACCTTTGCCGGGATTTGAAATTCACCTTCTTTAGGCAAGGATTCAACAGCCGAAGTGTTATCCCTTAACCAAGGCGCATTATAAACATTCAGTTTGATGGAAATATTATTGCCGGACTCCAACTTAACCGGTGTAACCGCAGTGATTCCTGGCTTCAAAGGCAAAAACAGACCGCCCAAAACGACATACAGCAAAGAGATTGCGGCAACCCATTTATACCAGTGTTTTTTTAGGTTCATCGTTTTCTG
>CAMBTR010000107.1 GCA_945870885.1 Chryseobacterium gleum
TTGCGGACTGGACGGGACTCGAACCCGCGACCTCCGCCGTGACAGGGCGGCATTCTAACCAGCTGAACTACCAATCCGTTTCCTAATTTTCTTCTCTGATACTAGTAGTTGTTACCAACATTCGCGTCTATGATTCTTAAAAGGACTGCAAAAATAAGGCGAATTATGCCAATAGGCAAGTATCATTTGCAAAAAATGCCAATGAATTTTTCTCGCGGCCTGTCCGTACTATATTCGCTGAACATTTTTTTACAACCCATCCCGTTAACTTCACAACCCACTTCTATCATAATGAACACCGCCATCACTTGGAAACAGCTACCCCTCCTCGCCATATTATTTTTCACAGCGTCACACCTCAAAGCCCAATTCCCTGAAACGCAAGCCTATCATATGGATCCGGGCGGACATGAGCGCAATCGGAACATCGATGTCCTGCACATGAAATTGGAGGTTTCGTTCGATGCACCCAAAAAAACTGTCTTCGGCAAGGTCACCCATACTTTTGAGCCCCTGCAAAGTGTAATTGATACGATATTCTTCGATGCACCCGGCATCAATATTCTAAATGCATCGATGGACGGCAAGGGCCTCGCCTTCAAAATCATCCCCACCGGAGTGGTCGTTTACCCAGGCCTGAAATCAGAACCCTACCAACCCATGCAGGTGCCAAATCATGGCGCATCGATGCAACATAAAATCACATTTGAATATATCGCTAAACCCAACAAAGGCATCTATTTTATTGGATGGAACCTCGGCGAAATCAGCAGTCCGGATGAAATGACCCACCGACAGATTTGGACCCAGGGTCAGGGCGTCGACAACCGCTATTGGATTCCGATGATCGATGATCGCAGCGATAAATTCGTTACTGAAACCGTGATCACCTTCGACGCGAAATACCAAGTTTTATCAAACGGAACGTTGCTGTCCAAAACGAGCAATGCCCTTGGAAAGACTCCAACCGCCGACAAAAAAAGTAAAAATCAAACGGCGGTACTGCCACCAATTAAATCAAACAATACTGAGAGCAACACTATCACATGGCATTACAAAATCAATAATCCGCACGCAGGATACCTTTTGATGCTTGCCATCGGCGATTACGGTGTGAAAAAATCCGTGAGTCCCGCAGGCACACCAATGCAATTTTGGCATTATAAGGAGCACCCCGAAAGGATTGAGCCCACCGCGCGTTACAGCGAGCAAATCATCGATTTCCTATCGAACGAAACCGGCATCAAATACCCATGGATCACCTATTCGCAGGTAATGATTCAGGATTTCATGTTTGGCGCGATGGAAAATACTTCGGCCACCACTTTTGGCGACTTTTTCTGGGTCGATAAGCGCAGTTATCAAGAGCGAAATTACATTACAGTGAACGCGCACGAGGCCACGCATCAGTGGTTTGGCGATTACATAACCGGCCGTCATGATGGCGAGCAGTGGCTACAAGAGAGTTTTGCCACGTTTTACCCCGGCTTGTTTCTCGGAAGCATTTATGGCTCCGACGAACAGTCTTGGTATTTCAGGGAGCAAATGCGCGGCGCGATTGCTGCGGGGAAGGCGAATTCATTGCCGGTCCGACATAGTGCGGCGGGTTCTTCGAGGCATTATCCCAAAGGGGCAAGCGTATTATATATGTTGCAGAAGGTTTTGGGCGAAGAAAACTATCGCAAAAGCATCAACCTTTACTTATCCAAACATGGCCTTCAAACGGTGGAGACTTGGGACTTGCAAAAAGCCATCATCGATGCCACAGGAATCAACATGGATTGGTTTTTTGATCAGTGGATTCACCGCGGTGGCGAACCCATTTACGCGGTGAATTGGAATGTGCGCGCAAACGTGGGAAACAACAATTCCGCCAATGTGGATGTGCTGATCCCCGAGTACGACATAGAAATCAACGTCAAACAAACCCAAAACCAAGACATTGTGGTTGGCTTGTTCAAAGCACCGGTGGATATCGATTTGCTGTTTGAAGATGGCAGTCACGAAGTCCGCACATTTTGGATAGACGAACAACAAGAAACGATGCGATTTTCTTCTACAAAGAAGCCGGTAACAGTGGTTTTTGATGCGGGCAGCTACCTTCTGAAAACCTTGGACATGAAAAAATCCAGAGAAGAATGGATTTGGCAATTGGCGCATGGCAATAACATGCTCGACCGCTATGATGCATTGGCGGCACTGCATGATTTCCCTGAAACCCCCACAAATCCTTGGAAAGCGACATTGTTGGGAATCTGTTGGTTATCGCCAGTTGAACTTAAAACCACTTGGGGCCTTTCATCCAATATTCCGAACAACGAATTCCGCGAAATGAAGGTGGAAATTGCTTCCCAGTGGCTCAGTTTACCAGGCGTTTTCACTGCCACTAGCAATGTGAAGTCGAACCAAAGCGAACTTGCATCAAGCGCATCAACAAATAGTGCAGACCAAAATGCCTCAATGATCCAAATGTTCGCAAATAGCGTCCATTCTTCCGTGCGTAAAATTTTATTCGAACGTCTTCCACTGCAGCCTACTTTCAGAGAACTTTTCTTGAAAGGACTCAAAGATTCAAGCTATACCAACATCGAATTGGTGGTCAATCGCCTCTGGAATATGCCACAGCCCGCATTCATTAGCCACCGCGAAATCCTGGAAGCCATCAAAGACGAAACCGGTTATCTCCACAACCTGACGGTGAAGTATTTTGAACTTGCTTACACCGACGCCCTCGAGCAACAGAAAAAACAAGGATCACTTCAGGGTCAAAGAACAGAAAATGAGCCCCAAATTTTCTTGAACAGCCTCATTTCCATGACCGGACCTTACTATGAATTCAGAACGAGAAGTAATGCAATGGCCGCGCTCAAGCGCCTAAATGTTTTAACACCAGAACTTACACAAAACCTTTTTGATGCGATTCTCGGTTTTAACAGCCGGTTGGCCTCTCCCGCCATCGATTTGCTCCAATATTTCAAACAACAAAGCAATTACAAAGCACTTATAATCAAAGAAATACAAGAACTACCTAGTCACCCATTCCTAGGTCGAACCTATACTGCAGAAGAACAAAAACGACTTTTGGCGATCGCACAATAATGTCCGCACAGCATCAAATCGGCGTTATTTTTACGTATTTCCTTTGATGTTTGCCTATAAATTCATTATTTAGCATCTTAAACTCAATCTGTTTCCCCGAAACCTAACTAATGAACATCAAAAGATTCCGAATGCGCACAAAATATAGCTCCCTCTTTACCCTCGTTTTGGTTGCCATTGCATTTTATGCAACCGGCTGCAAACCCAAATATGAAGAAGCCGACAAATTGTTCAAACAAGGCTACTACCGTCAGTCAGCCATCATTTTTGAAGAGTTTTCAAAATCTACCAAGGACAAAAAGCTAAAATCTGAAGCGATATTCTTTGCGGCTGAGGCCTATCGGCTTTCGGATGAGTATGACAAAGCACTTCGTTTGTATGATAAAGTCCTAAAAACAGACCCAAAAAACACCAAAGCCCTTTTGATGCGCGCCAACATGCTTAAAAAGGTCGAAAAATACCGCGAAGCCTTGGATGCATACGATGTTTACTTGGCTGAAGTCCCTGGCGACACCCTCGCGGATGTCCGCAAGCAAGGATGTGAATTGGCATTGCAATGGACCGAAGATAGTTCTCAATTTGAAGTCGAAAAATTCAAACCCGCCAACTCAAAAGCCAACGACTGGGCGCCGATGATTGCGGGTAAAAAAGATGATGTCTTGTTTTTTGTATCGGATCGTGAAGGTGGAAACAGCAAGCGTCTCTACGAAGGAACCATGGAAACATGGACAGACATTTGGAGCGTTGAAAAGACGGGTAAAAAAGGAAAAGAAAAGTGGGGGCCTGCGATTTATAAAGACAAAACCGATAAAATTAGTACCAAAGCCAACGACGGTCCGATGACCTTCGATAGCCGTTTCAGCACGATGTATGTCACCCAGTGTGGACACCGCGAAAAAGGCAAATCAGAAAAATGCGCCATCTACGAACTCAAAAAAGTAGGTCCAGAATGGATCATGGGCGAGCCATTAGAATTCTGTAAAGAAGATACCGCGCACACCTATGGTCACCCTGCATTGAGTCCTGACGGAAAGACATTGTATTTCTCTTCGAACCGCGAAGGTGGTTTGGGTGGCTTTGATATTTGGGCCGTTACCTACAGCAAACGCTCAAAATCTTGGGGAAATCCTATCAACTTAGGGCCGGAAATCAACACCCGCGGAAACGAATACTATCCTTACTTCAACCAGCACGACAACAAATTGTATTGGTCGTCTGACGGATGGGCAACCTTGGGTGGTTTGGATATCAACAACGCAGAACCCACCGACGAAATTGGTGTTTGGAGAGAGCGCGAAAACATGCGTGAGCCAATCAACTCAGGGGGTGACGACTTCGGTATCACTTTCTTTGAAGGCAATGCCAATAAAGGGTACTTTAGTAGTAACCGTGGCGACAAAAAGAACAACGACGATATTTACTCGTTCGATATTACTCCTATTATTATTACGATTCGCGGTATCATCACTGATTGTAACACCAAGAAGCCATTGGCTGGTGCTACTGTGATTTTGACCAACGATCGCGACACCACCAAAATGGTATTGAAGGCCGATGATCAAGGGGTTTATACCGCCAAGTTGCGTGAAAAAACCAACTACGAGATCTTCTCTAAATATCCAGAGAAATACTACTTTGAAGCAGAGCCAGCACAAAAAACCACCTATGGCATCCGTTTAACGACTGAGTTGGTGCAAGATTTCTGTTTGGAAAACCCATTGGAGAAGGTGATTACACTTCCAATCTTCTACGATTTGGACAAAGCATTCATTCGTAGCGATGCAGCCCGCGTTTTGGATACTTTCGCGCAAACTGTATTATTGAGATACCCTAAGCTGATTACGGAATTGGGTTCTCATACTGACTGTCGTTCTAGCTACGATTACAACGTAAAATTAGCACAGCGCCGTGCAGACAGTGCCCGTACCTACTTGATGAAAACGTGGAAAATTGATTCTGCACGTATCGTGGCTCGTGGTTACGGTGAAACACAATTGATCAACGATTGTAAATGTGAAGGCGGCGAAGTGGCGGGCCTTACGCCTTACATTGAAGGAAAAACCAAAAAGATGGTGATTGAAAAAGATGCCGTGGGCAATGTGGTTAAAAGTTACTATGAGCGCTACAAGCCTTCTGAAATCAAGTTCGTAGATGAAAAACCCTTTGTTGCTTGTGATGAATTCCAGCACCAACAAAACCGTAGAACAACCGTTCGTTTCGGATTTGAAGGTCAGATTTCTCGCGCAATCGTGAATCAGGATGTCGATATTAATAACACCAATATCGGAAAGCAAGAAAAAGACAGCGCTGAAAAGGCGAAGAAAGCCGCTGATGCCCCTGTTGCTAACGGTTTAGATATTTCTTATGCGGTTCATGCGAAATTGGGCAACAATGCGGGTAAGCCAACCATCACAGCGATGGTGTTGGACAAAGAGCCTACTGCATTTGCGTTTGACTTTAACGGTAAATTCACTGCGGTTCCTTTGGAAGTAGCTGCCCAGTGGTATAAAGAGAAGTTGATTAGTAAGAAAGACTTCTTGGAAGGTGAAAAATTGAAAGTGGGCAAGACAAAGTTGCCAAGCAACAAGTTCATGATCAACAAATTGGAGATCAACGGATATGTCATCAATAACATCACATTCCAGATCACCGACAAAGTAGATCAGCCTACATTGGGTAAGAGCTTGTTCAAGGTGTTTAAGGCAGAATCTTATTTGACAGATGCGGAATACATTTTGATTCCAAAGAAAGCCCCAAAGAAAGAGCGTCCAGCGAGACCTGCACGTCCTGCAAAGGTGAAGCCGGGTGCTGAAGGTGATGCTGCTGCTCCTGCCGATGGAGACGCTGCCCCAGCCGACAAGCCTCAGGATAAGAAGAAAAAGAAGTAATTACAAAATTGATTCGCGAACGCGAATCAATTTTT
>CAMBTR010000108.1 GCA_945870885.1 Chryseobacterium gleum
CCCGGCTCACCCAAAAACAATCGCTCCGGATATACACTCGCACTGTCGCCAAACTGCCTCGCCCAAATCAAATTTGCACCCATCGCAAATACCGAAATTCCATTAACGGAAAACGCAAATCGTCCGCCCGAAGTATCCAATATAACCATCCGCACACCCCAATTCGTCTCAATATCATGGATCTGGTTTCGACCATTTTTATCCAACTGATGCGCCGAAATCTCAATATTATACAATGCCGGATGCGAATCCTGATACACCTGTTGATACAAACCATTGGGTAACCAGTGCTTGGGATTTTTCATGCGAAAAACCATACGTCGATGCCGGGCCTCAACCCCAAAAGCATTTGCCGACATCAATACAACATCCACGTCTGGCTCCGAAACTGCAGTCCAAGGACGCGCCACCCGCACAATATCCCATTCGATATCGTCTTGCATGCCGGGCAAATTCCCCGAAGTGATACGCACAAAGCTAGGCCGACCCCGCATCGTATCGCACAAATAATACAAATCGGCATGACCGTAAACAAACTCCGCAGCTTTACCCCTTTCGTCCAAACCCATCCAACTCGAGTCCTGAGAAATTTTTAGAGATTGCAGGTGGTTATCGCTCCAACCATGCACCGTAACCCCTTCGCCCAATCCCACCAAAACCCTACGCGGAGCAATGTCCCAGCCATACTGTACGATGGGCTTGCGCAAGAACGGACTCGCCTTGGCCGACGACCCCTCAACAGAGGCCCCCGTTGACGTGTTCCTCGCCAAAGAATTATAGCCGTACGAACCAAACATGGTAATTTCAGCCTCATTGTCCGCCGGAAAATTCATCCCACTGCGCCGACTGTAAATCTTCCCCAACCGAGTGGGCGATGAAAAAACGATATAAATAGAATCCTTGCCATCGAGACGAATCAACCCATCCAAATCGATGGTTACCGTGGTATAACTGCTCAACAACGGGTTGACACTCTTCACGGGCTTACCGTTCACAAATACTTCAATGTAAGCGCCCTCCCATTCCTTGATTTCCAGAAAATGATGCTCCTCTTTTTGCGCTTCCTCAGCACTTTCAAACAAGGCCGCACGATATTTCCACTCCCGCCATTCTACGCTCTTGCAGTGAAGATTGCATTCCGTGAGTTGTTTATGATCACAAATTACTGGTGGCGATGCAATTGGATGTTTGCCACAATTTCCCGAACACGCTTTTGGCGATGGGTGAGGACAATATAAATCGTTGATCGCGGGGGTATATTGCACCGGAATCCAGCCCCGACCTCCTACCGAAGAATCGTAATCGCTAAGATGGTCCGCATTCTTTTCGTTTGCCGTTACTCCAAAAACAAAATCCTCTTCCAGCAACTCCCATTTTTCGATGCGATGGCTTTTGGGTTCGTTGTTACTCTCAGCGATGCGGGAATTGGGCAGAGTGAGCAGGGAATTGAGTTGTGCGATAAGATTTGCACTAGACAACAGCATCAGCACAAAAAAAACACCCCGTAATAACTGCGCGGGCGCAGTAACCTTTTGTCGTATCAAAGCGGCACTCCTTTCATCGCTTCCACCATCATTTTTAGTTGTTCGATATCCAGCTTACCCTCAGCGTTTCTCGACGATGTATGAATCTCCTGAAAACCCAAATCGCGGTAGTGAAATACATTCTCCGGGCGTATCCCACCCCCTGGCAAAATATCGATATTCTGGGCATGCCACTTCAACATTTTTAGCGTCTCCATTTTCATCGAACCCCATCCGGTTAACAAACGATCAAAACCGCAGGCTTCCGCCTCATCGATCGCGTTAAACGGCGTAGAAATTTCATCAAAAGCCCGATGCAAAACCGCTTCCAACCCTAATGAATGGGCAATATCGCAGCAAATTTTGCAGAACACACGATCCAAAATCCAATGACCTGATTTCTTTTCTAACGCACCAAAAACCACCCCCTGATATCCCAATTTGGCGATGCGCTTAATTGCGTCCATCATCCATTTTTTTTCCTTTTTACTGTAAGCGAAGTCGCCCCCACGCTCCCTCACCATAACCACGGCAGGGATTCTGAGGCCTCTAAGTTGGGCATCGTCGGAGGCGGATTGCGGACTCATTCGTTGCAAATCTACCCACTGTGGTGTGATTCCTCCTTTGTCGTAATCACGACAAAGTTCAAGGCGGGCTGCGCCCGCCGCCTCTGCCGCGTAGGCGTCATCCACCGAGAAAACACAAACCTCAACCCCTTTCATCGTATCTGAATTTCATCCATAAAAATATAACCACTGCCATTATACGGGTAACCCAAATGTCCTTCCGGCAACTTTCCGTATTTGTCCGCCACCACTTTCACATACCGCGCCTTGATGGGTTTTACCCCCGCCTTTCCGTCAGTATGCGCTATCGTCACTTGATCGATGCGTGTTTCGTTGTTTTGCCAATCGTCCTTCAAAGCGACTTCCTGCGCCCAAGAGGTATATTTCACACCGTCCGTAGATGTCATCACCGAAAAATGTCTCGGACACAATATCCAAGCCCTGGAATCTTGCAAGAAACGAGCCGATACTTCACTCACCGACTTCACCGAACCCATGTCAATCACCGCCGAGAAATCTTGGTCGTAAAAACCCATCCATCCTCCCGCACGCCATTCAATCGACCCCTGGATTTCATCTACCAAGGCGCCCAAACCACCCGCAGAATACTGAGGATGAGGTACCACGCCTTCACCCAACGACACCTTATAATTATTTTCTTTCCGATTGTAAACCGCAGTAGCCCAGTCGCTCTTGCCCACCACATTTCCAGGATTTGAACCAGGCAAACCGCCATATACTTTCACATCTACCAATTGGGCGCTTACCACGGCATCGTAGCCAATCAGAAATTCATAGGGCTTTTCGCCATCCGCATCCAAAGTGATAGTCTCTTCCCTATTTTCTCCAAAGATCAGCATCCCCGGAATGGAATTTATATCCAACGCACCCTTCTTCGATGTCTGTTTTTTCTTTTTCGCCCCGACAGTCGCTTTTCCCCCCGCATCCACTCCAGAGGCTTGCATTTCCATGTTCGTAACACGAATCACCAAAACCCCATTCGTCCCCTTTGGAACGGAAACCCGAACCCGCAAACTGTCTCTGAACGTGCGCGAACCTTCCAAAACAGGCACCGAAACAAACCCCGTCACCATCGTTTGCTTGGGCGTCTTCAGCAACAAATTGTCTCGATCGGCATCCGCCACCTGACCAAAAACGATCCCGTCGCCCTGCATCAATTGCTGATGCGATACCGTTAACTCCGCCGCCTTAAATACCTTACGCATGTTGCGTATTTCCAAGAGCCGCTGTTGCTTCATCTCCTCCAAGGCCCTATTTCGCTGCGCAAAAGTTCCCTTCATATCATTGATCGACGGCAAAGCCGGCAACTCCGATTCCTTAGGCATTTCCATTTGATGCGCCGCCCAAGGCCGCACACCATCTTGAAACATCATCGGCTCCGCTGTCTTTTCCGCCTTACTCAAACTGCCGCGTGTGATATAAAAGGGCGTTTTGCCCTCACGCTGAATTTCCACTTCATAAAACTGAGGCACACCGGTCGTGTAAACATTACTGCCCGGACAAACCGCGTAAATCCCCATCGCACTCATCACATACCAAGCACTCATCTGTCCGCAATCCTCATTCCCAATCAATCCATCCGGACTGTCTTTATAAAATGTCTTACAAACCCTATCCACGATGGCCTGTGCCTTCTCCGGCTTTCCACAATAGTTGTACAAGTAAGCCATGTGATGACTTGGTTCGTTGCCATGGGCATACTGACCAATCAACCCCGAAATATCCGCTTGATCGCGGCCCGTAGTGCGAGAATCAGCGCTAAACAAAGAATCCAAATGATTTTCTGTAGCCTTTACACCACCCAATTTATCCATCATCCCCATGATATCGTGTGGCACATACATCGAATATTGCCAAGCATTGGCCTCAGTAAAATGGTTGTTCACCTCCCTAGGATCAAAAGGCGTTAACCATCCGCCATTCACGCGAGGACGCATGAAACCCGTTTTCTCATCGTATACATTCTTCCAGCGCTCGCTGCGAGCATAGAAGGTTTTGGCAATATCATCTTTGCTCAATACATAGGCCACCCGTGCGATGCACCAATCGTCGTAGGCATATTCCAACAACTTCGACACACTTTCTGCGGTATTTTCTACACCCATGTAACCGAGTTGCTTTCCCTGCTGATCCAAAAAAGCAGAGTCTTTCAATTTGGCACTGTGCACCATCGCTTCCAAGGCCAAACTATAATCAAATGGGTAAACGGACCGACCTTGAACATCCTTTTCTACACCAATTTCTTTGAGAATCACATCGGCAATTACGCTCACACTGTGATAGCCAATCATACACTCCGTCTCACAGCTACCCAGCTCCCACACCGGCAATTTCCCGCCCTGTTGATACTGCAAAAGGAAACTCCGAACAAAATCCACCGTCCGATCTGGGTCGATTATACTCAACAACGGATGCAGCGCCCGATACGTATCCCAAAGCGAAAAAACAGAATACACTTTGTGATGCTTTGAAGTACTCACCCGAACTACATTGGCGGCAATTTCACCCACCCGATGCAACTGCTGGTCGCGTCCACGATACCTTCCATCTACGTCGCTTGCCAAACTAGGATGAATCATACAATGATATAGTGCCGTATAAAACTTGCGCTTTTCTACATCTGTCTTCACGGATTGTGCACCCACCCGAAACGTCTGCGCCTCGTAATCACTTGTCACTTGAATCTTACTCAACTCCTCATTCCAGGCCTGCTTTGCCATTGCCCGATAGTCGTTAAAACTCTTATCGCCCATCATCTCCGCATTCAAATTGGCCATTGCCCCGGCTTCGCTGGTAAAGGAAATCCCGACCTTGGCAACGATTTCACATAGATGTCCTTCGCCGTATTTGGGAGGGTTGGCCGATGCATTCCCAGACCCCAAATTGGCATCCGAATAGCCCATATCAAACTCAACCACCATTTTCCGACCGTCTTGGGCGGTGATGATGCGAGAAATGTCCTGAGAAAATTCAATCACAAAAAATACCCATTGGTTATTTGCCCAGCCTTTACTCTGTCGCCACCCACCAATCCGATGCTGATCCAACTGTTCCATGCGATGCGAAATCACATAATCGCGGTGATTGAGATCAATCAATACTTTGGCAGTGAACTTAGATTTATCGAACGACTGATAGTACGTATACCGATGTATGCCCACGTGGGGGGTAACCGTTAGTTCGGCTTTAATTTCATGGGTGGGCAGATATACCGAATAATAACCTGCTTCGGCGACTTCCGAGCTATGGTTGTAATTGCTTCGATAGTTGTTAGGATTGAAGGAAGGCATGATGGACCTCGGTCCGCCAGTGGGCATCATCAACACATCGCCGTAATCACTTACGCCGGTACCACTCAAATGCGTATGTGAAAATCCGTAAATAAAACTGTCGTCGTAATGATATCCGCCACAACCATCCCAACTGTCATCGATGCGGGTATCGGGGCTAAGCTGAACCATACCAAAGGGCGATGCCGCTCCGGGAAAAGTATGTCCATGTCCGCCCGTGCCCACAAATGGATTGACGTATTCTGAAAGGTTGTTTGATGATGAATTTGTCTGCGCCGATAGGGGAAACATCAACCCAAAAAATAAAAAGCAAACAAGAAGGGAATCACGCCACGACTGCGCAAAAGTTTGCAGGCCACTGCGATGGTTTAGAATTGTCAAATTCATAAAAAGCGAATATAACACAGGATGGGGATGTCCGTGGTATTTGGCATAAAAAAAGGGAGGCCGCGCTGCGCGCGGCCTCCCCTAAACAACTTAAATTAAAAACAGGTTATTACTTCACTACAACACCCACAACAACACGACGGTCCAAATTATCGGTACCAGTGTAAGCAGGTTGTGCAGTTACAATTTGAATTTTTGCCGCTGGAACACCCAAAGAATTCGACATGAAATTC
>CAMBTR010000109.1 GCA_945870885.1 Chryseobacterium gleum
TACGAAAAATTGAGCAGCAGTGAAGAATTCGAGCCGATTCCATTGTTTTTAGCGGGCGATATTCATTCTTATAGATTATTTCATTTGCCGATCAACATGATGTTGAAGGACAATGCGGATGACATCCGAGACAAGATTTTACATTATTCGGAGAATCCGGTTTTGGCAGAAATTCAGGAGGCCAGTCGCGAATTAACAAAATCCGTATTGGGATCTTCGCCCACATACAAACCGAGTGAGGTATCTGTTTCGGAACTGCCCAATTTGTGCGAAGGGGTGTTTATTGCATTGCATGGCAGACCGGGAGAAGATGGAACCATACAGGCCGATTTAAGTCGATCTGGACTATATTTCAACGGCAGTGAGAGCGAGGCATCATCGGTAACGATCAACAAATTTGAGACGAACAAAAAACTCCGTGAGATGGGCTTTTTGGTCGCTGAGCACCAATTGGTTTCGAAATCAGACTGGCGAGACAGAGGTTTAGATTTATGCAAAGGGATTTCATCGAAATATGGCCTTCCGTTGATTGCAAAACCCGCGGACGACGGTTGCAGTGCTGCAGTGAGGAAAATCAAATCTGCCGAGGAATTACATTTGTTCATGGAGGCTATTTTTAGGGAGGATGTGGCGTTAAGTGCCGCGCTTTGCGCGGCACTTAACGTGAAACTCAACGACGAGATGCCCCAGAAATCAGAACTCCTGATCGAACAATTTATTGATCACGCGGGCGCATCTAAATTCCTTGAAGTCACCGGAGGTATGCTAACATCGTATGATAAAAACGGACAGTTATCATACGAAATATTCGAACCCTCAGAATCTCTCGCGGAAAGCGAAATACTTAGCCTAGAAGAGAAATTTCTAGCCGGCCAAGGTCAAAACTTAACCCCATCAAGATTCTCAAACACCCCTCAAGAACAATTAAGAATTAGCCGTGAGGTGAGAAAAACACTACACCAAGTTGCCGTCGCACTCAATGTGACAGGCTACTGCCGAATCGATGCGTTTGTGCGAATATTCGAAAATGGCAACGTTGAAACCATTATCATCGAAGTGAACTCTCTCCCAGGAATGACCCCCGCAACATGTATTTATCACCAAGCGGCAATCAACGGCTACAAACCTTTTGAATTCATCAGAGAAATATTGAAATTTGGAGAAAATAGAACGGCGTGAAAAACTGGATGTATAATATCGGACTGGGTGGCCTTTTCATCGCCATAATTCTTACGTTAAGTTACTTTGGACTTGACGCTTATACACGGCACGGCGACAAAATAATTGTGCCTGATGTTCTTGGCTCAAAACCCTTCGAAGCAGAAGCAAAACTGAGTGAATTGGAACTGCGAATGAAAATCATCGACACCGTTTACCTAGACAAAATGAAGCCAGGTGTTATTGTGGAGCAATTGCCATTGGCAAATGAAGATGTGAAATCTGGAAGGATGGTTTATGTTACCGTAAACGCAATGAGTAGACCTAGAATTTCGATGCCCAAGCTTACCGATTGCAGTTTCAATCTAGCGAAAGCACTACTAAAAAATGCGGGATTAATCCTAGGAAAAGTGACGTATGAATATGCAGAATATGGCAACAATCTAGTTGTAGGTCAGAAAGTTGGCGGACGAGCAATTGAAGCAGGTCAGAAAGTGCTAAAAGGTACCACCGTAGACCTAATTGTTGTCGATACCGAACTAACGCCCACAAGTGACTCAACTTCAACGACTGCGGAGATACCAAATCCCGAGGAAGAATAAGCGGTTTAATGTAATAAAGTGACTTGTATTTACAATAAATCAATACAAAATTCGTTAATTTAGCACAATTGTTAAGTCTATTGCGGTAATAATCGCAATACCAAGGTTTAATAACAATCAAAATGCGGGTAAGAAAAGTAATATTATCGTTGTGTATCCTTGCGACTTCAGGGCTTACGGCACAATCATACCTGCGCTTTTTACCCATTGGTAATCGACCCATCGCTTCCATTCAAAATACCAAAACCGACCAAATTAGTTCATTAATTACAGACACCCTTTCCCTACCCTTTTTTGAGGATTTTGTCCAACCAGCAGGCTATCCCTCATCAAAGACATGGACAGACAATCTTGTTTGGGTAAACAACTCTTTCCCCGTTAAAGCCCCAAATTATGGTGTTGCCACATTTGACCACCTAAACGCGAAAGGAAAACCTTACCATACTCTAGATAAAAGAATGATGGTATATGCGGACAGCCTTACTTCACAACCCATCAACCTGCAGTTTCGTAGAGTTGGAGCAGCAACCGTTAACTACAAACCAGAAGATTCCATTTATTTCAGTTTTTTTGTGCAACGTCAAGGACTTGGCGATGCCCCTGAAATTGATGATACGTTGATGCTTTATTTTAAAGACATCAATAACAATTGGATCAGGCAATGGGCTATTTGTGGTGGATTTGTTGGTGGATTTCAAGAATTTTTCGTCCCAATTGCACAATACCAATACCTTACACCCGATTTCCAGTTCCGATTTGTGAATTTCACCAAAGCCACTGGAAACCTAAATCATTGGCACATCGATTATATCCGTATCGAAAAAAATCGAAAGGTCGGAGAAAAATCAATTCAAGACGTAGGAATCGCATCTGTATCAGATGGCTTATTTAAAGATTACAACAATATTCCTTATTCACATTACCAGTCAAATATTCAAGATGGCAGAGGAAAAGGCCCAAGCATGGTCGTGAGAAACCTCAATGCCAATGCAGTTCAAACGAGATTTCAATTGAGTATTTACAACCAGTACCAAACCAAAATTTATTACAAACCCTTTATCGCTAGTAGTAGAAATTTGGCTGGCGGTAGAGACACCACTGAAAACTACGAGTCTTTGTCTTACGATACGTTCTCAAGCACCCTCCCTAGATTAGATTACACCTATAGTATCGACCCCCAAAGCAATGATGGCACACCTGCCGCATACAATAGTATAACTAACAACAATATGATTCAGACTTCGCGCACCGTAATGCCATGGTACGCCTACGATGATGGAAGTGCTGAAGGTGGATTTGGACTTGATTACGCCTATTTGGGCAACTTAAAAGGTCAGTTCGCAATGGAGTTTAACACACTTAAATCTGATTCCCTCAGAGGATTGGCGATATATTTCAACCAAAGTCTCACCGATGTTTCAGCAAGGAGTTTCAAATTGCGTATTTGGCAATCTTTGAGCCCCGTTGGAAGACCCGACAACCAGGATAAACTGATATACGAATTCGCCATAAATCGTCCAATTTACAAGGATAGCATCAACGGTTTCGCCTATATCTTTTTTGATTCTGTATTGATGTTACCCGCTGGAAAGTATTATGTGGGTTGGATTCAGCAAATGCCTTATGTTTTAAATATTGGATACGACAATAACTACAGATATTTAGGAAAGGACCAGACAAACCCGCACATTTACAGCAATTTACTTGGTAGCTGGGAATACGCTGGAACCGAGGCCAAAGGAACACCAATGATTCGTATGTTGTATGGAAATCGGGCCGAATACACCTTTTCAACCAAAACTATTTCGCCAACTCAAGTTAGTATTTACCCTAACCCTTGCAACGACTATATTTTTATCAATGGGAAATTGCCAGAAACCACCGAATGTGAAATTTGGGATGTAACCGGAAAACTCCAAATCAAATCTCAATTCAATAATCGCATTTTCGTGGGCGACCTCAAACCAGGCCATTATATCTTGCGATGTATATCACCAAACAATCAAATTTCTTTCGCACACTTCGTTAAATCATGAGCACCGATATTTCAGTCATTGAATTAAAAAAACGTTTAGACAATCAAGAATCTATAAACCTCATTGACGTTCGTGAGCAATACGAATTTGACGAGTTTAACTTAAATGGTACACTCATTCCATTGGGCGACTTGCCAGGAAAATTAGACGAAATCGAAGATTGGAAAGACCAAGAAATCATAGTGCACTGTAGGTCTGGTGCGAGAAGTAATACCGCTAAAATGTTCCTTACCTCACAAGGCTACTCCAATGTGCGCAACCTAATTGGCGGTGTCATGGACTGGAAATCGCAATTTGGCGAATAATCAACAACTGCATCTTGAAGCCAAAATACTTAATTGGCAGCATTTTATTTTGCCTTTTAACGTGGGCTTTATCAGGTATTTGGGGCTGTAACGGCGTTCTGAATTCCTCAGATACTAAACCTTCGCAACCCTTCAGAAACTTAGGAGATTCGGCACACTACGTGGGGATAACCGCTTGTAAAGGTTGTCACTCGGATAAACATGCCACCTTCATCGAAACTGGCATGGGCCAGAGTTTCCACCTGGCTGAAAGAAAATACTCAAAAGCAGATTTCAATAATGTAAAACCCGTTTACGATAAAAAAAACGACCTCTACTACTACGCTTTTTGGAAAAATGAACGACTCCATATTCAGGAATTCAAATTGCGCGGACGTGATACCATTCATAATCGCATCGAACAAATCTCACATATTATTGGAAGCGGCCAACACACCAATAGTCACTTTTGGATGGACGGTGAACATCTATTTCAAGCACCGCTTACATTTTACACCCAAAAAGGAATTTGGGATCTGCCGCCAGGTTATGAGGATTTTAATACTCATTTTAATCGGAAAATCGACATTGAATGCATGAGTTGTCATACCGGCATGCCACAAACAAAAGAGGGATCCGTCAATATTTTCAACAAACTCCCACTCGGCATCGATTGCGAACGATGTCATGGTCCAGGGTCTTTACATTTACAGGAAAAATCGAATGGCATCATTTATAATACCAACAAGCAAGCCGATTATTCCATCGTTAACCCCAAACGATTGCCTTGGAAACTGCAGGTCGATATCTGTCAGCGATGCCACCTACAAGGAAATAACGTGTTAAAACCTGGGAAAAAGTTCACTGATTTTAGACCAGGAATGCACCTCGACTCCATTTTTACCATTTACATGCCAAGTCAAACAGGAGACAAAGCCTTTGTAATGGCTGGCCATGCCGAAAGATTTCAAATGAGTGCCTGCTTTAAAGGGAGTAACAAAGGCGATCTTACCAAATACAATGCGAATATCAATTTCACTTGTATCAATTGCCATAACCCTCATGTAAGCGTAAAAAAAACCAATCAAGAGTTATTCAACAATACTTGTAAAAGCTGCCACCAACCCAAAACGAAGAAGAGTAAACATGAGGGATGCAGCCTGAGTGCATCGATGCGTGGAACCCAAACCTGCGTTGGCTGTCACATGCCCAGTAGCGATACAAGAGATATACCGCACGTGAGTATTCACGACCACTTAATTTCAAAAACAAACACAAAATACAACCTTCAAATCAACGGCAAATCGAAGAGTATTACAACGGGAGAAATCATAGGTCTACATTCAGTGAATAGTAAAAATCCAAGCCATCGTGAATTGTTCAATGCCTACGTGTCCTACTTTGAAAAGTTCGATTCAAAAATGCTGTATATGGAGAAGGCGAAAGCGTTTTACAACGACCCCAGTGTCGAATTAGCGACCAAGATACAGTATCATTATAACTTAAGAGAGCATGCGTCAATCATTGAACTGTGGGAAACCGGTATAACGGAAGAACAGAGAGGCGAACTGCTCTCCGATGCTTGGACTCAATATCGAATCGCGAAGGCATACGACCTTAATACACCCAGCCAAGTTCAGAAAGCGCTGAGCCATTACGAAAAAAGTTGCGATGCGATGCCTTGGAACGCCGACTTTACCGCTGAGTTCACCAATGCGCT
>CAMBTR010000110.1 GCA_945870885.1 Chryseobacterium gleum
GGATTTTCAATGGATACGGGAACTGGGGATTTGATTTTTACGCCCACAAAATGTGATGAAGTTGCTGTTTTAGTATTGGTAATTACGGAATGGCGGCGAGATACCAATAATGTCTGGCGATGGGTGGGGAAAACGCGTCGTGATATGCAGATTGTCGTCAAAGACGACTGTGGTTACAACAATGCACCAACGGTGGAAGGTCCATATTCTTACAAGGTTTGTGAGGGAGAGACAATAAAATTCAAGGTTTCGTCGGAAGATGAGACGTTTTCTCCGTATCAAAAAGTTCCGGATACCACCACAATGAAGTGGAATAAAGGTATTCCTGGGGCAAAATTCACATTAGCGAAAAAGGCCGATTGGCCGGAAAAAAGGAAGGCCTATGCGGATTTCGAATGGACACCATCAGTTGGTATGGCATCAGATGTAGCATATTCATTTACCGTGACAGTATCTGATGAACACTGCCCAAAGCCATCAACATCAATTCGCGCGTATAAAGTAAAAGTGAACCCTAGGGCTTTTAGTAAGCGTACCTATACAAAATTAAAATGTGGAAGATTCGCTATGGCCGCTACCGTAGGTGCTTCATTCAAAGGTGTTCCTTCGTTTAAATGGAGTGTGCGCGACAGTATGGGTAAAGGCGAAATTTTCTACAGTACCAAAAAATCGGATACGATGAAGTTTTATCGGGGTGGTAAATATATCATTGTTCATACCGTAAATAATGCCGAAAACTGTCCAACCATTTATCGTGATACTGTTATCATTCCTGATCCACCGCAAGTGATCATGGCCAAGGCCGATACGTTTGCGTGCTTCTCCACAACAATGAAGTTGAATGCGAATGTATTGTTCGGCAATGCGCCTTTTAAATACTATTGGACGCGCATCGTGAAGGATACGGGTTCAAAGGCAGCATGGAAATCTGAGACACATGTATCTGGCGATACATTGCAAGAGTTGTCAATCCCAAACATCAATCGTGACTCTACATTGAGAATTAAAATCACGGATGGCGATGGTTGCATTTTCTATGATACCGCATCGATTTATGTCAAACCATTACCCAAAGTTAGTTTGGGCCCAGATCAGCGAATTTGTACCTACGAAACAGTCACATTTGATGGTCAGAATGCGGATTCTGTTAAATATCTATGGAATTCTGGTGATACTACGCGTTTTGTAACCAAGAATGTGAAAGGGAAGTACATCGTGCGTGTGATGGAGAAAAAGTGGAAGTGCACAATGACAGATACCGTGGAATTGTTTGTGAATGATACGGTAATGAGTAGGGCGGGTAATGATACTGTGATCTGTCATCAAAAGTCAATCGAATTAACGGCATCTCATAAACCGGCTGCTCTGACTGGAGATTATACTTGGGTTGATATTACCGGCGCCAAGACCCTAGGAAATAATGCCAAATATTTGGTCACCCCGAAAAATACCAATGCTCCAAGTGGATTTGCTCAGTATTTTACTTATTCCTTGATGACCAAGGTAAATCAAGGTGGTCATGAATGTCAGCAAATTGATACAATCAGAGTAAAAGTAAATACATTACCCGCAGTGAAATGGGATCCAAAACCTTTGAAAGCTCAGTGTTTTGTCTACGGTGATATCGAAGTCAACTCGTTCTTTAGTAAAGGAAAAGAAGTAAAAACTCGGATTTGGGCTTTTGAAAATAAAGCGCCAAACAATGTAAATTCAAAACCAACGACTTCTACTGCCCCTGGTCCTGGATTTGCTAGAAACTATGTTGATTCGCTTACAACCGGACGACATTTGTTTAGAACTACTTTCTTGAATAATACCCAACTTCAGAATGGAAATAGTTTCCAGGCTAAAATTTATGCAGCCTATACCGATACCAATGGTTGTGTGAATATTGATAGCGTAATTCAAAGAATCAATGGTAACCCGATGGTTGATATTAGAGATAGTATTTTCTGCCAAGATTTGGGCTCAATCAAAATGGATCAAATCACGCTTAGGCCCAAAGTGAAAATTGGAATCAAGTTGGATTGGACTGTTATGAAAAACGGAACGCCGGGTGGTGTTGATCCCTCGAAGATTATTTCAAATGACAATCCCTTCGGAACGCCGGATTGGGTCTTTAGATTTGGTGATCCTACCGAAGATTTTTATCAAGGAGATTATAAATTCCAGTTGTGTGTTGAAGACCAGTTGACAGGTTGTTTGACATGTGATTCTGTGGACATTAAAATTATCGCAGAACCAACAGTAAAAGTGACGTCGCCGAATCCTGTGTGTGTGAATTGGGATACCATGGAATTGTATGATTTTATTAAAGTAAACGGCAATCAAGCGCGAGATAACGATGGTTCAAAGTATCAAATTATTGAATACAACTATAACCGTCTAGATCCTAAAGTAACGAGTACGACGCTAATTAAAGGACATAGGTTTATACCTTCATTTGGAACAGGTACTTGGTTGATTAAATATGGCAATGCAGCAACGGGATGTTTGAAGGAGGATAGTTTTTATATTTACGTGAACGATACGCCAAATGCGGTTTTATTGGCTCCTACAACCATTTGCGCAAGTGGTACACCATTGGATTTGAATACGCGAATCAATGCAACACAGACCAAGCCCGCGAGCGCTACGGGTATTTGGACAGGCACGAGTGTTGGCGTTTCAGTGACAGGTACTTCTACATTTAAACCATTCTCTACCGGAACGGCTAATAATATTGAAGGCCCACATTCCTTTAGATTTACCTACACCGATAATAATGGATGTTCTGATACTGAAGTATATCAGGTATTTGTTCGAAATCAGCCAACGATTGGTATTACCACGAGCAAACCCGCAAGTGCTTGTGAAGGCAGTCCGTTTGCGCTTCAAAGTAGCTCCAAGTATTGCGATACAAAAGTGTCTTGGACAATGCAAAAACATCTAGACGGATCGTTGAGTGATGGTACTTTTGGTACCGGAAGCACCTCGGAAAATGTCCTTTATGTTCATGGTGCTGTTGATAAGATTCAAAAGGGTGCTTTCTTGAAAGTGACAACCACTCCAATTGCGGGTGATGTTTGTCCGCCGGCATCTGATAGTATTCAAATTGTATTGCATCAATATCCAGACTTGTCAGTGATTAATAACCAATCGGGTTGTATTTCATTGAATACTGCGTGGACGGTTTCTGACAATAGAGGAATTCCAGCCAATCAAATGGCTTATCGTTGGGACTTTGGAAATGGTGATACTTCCAATGTTCAAAATCCTGCGGATGTAAAATATCCCACCCAAGGAAAGTATAATGTCCGCGTGATTGCTACCAATACTTCGGGTAATTGTAAAGATACGAGTGCCGCCAACGTAGAGGCTTATCCAATTCCGGTGGCATCGTTCAATACGGATCCAACCAAGACAACGGTTGCATTGCCTAAGTTTAGAATGTTGAACAGTAGTAGTATCAATTCTAGTGTTTTTGGTGCCAATTTGAAATATGACTGGGACTTCGGCGATCCAACGAAGATGGATGATACGTCTACGTTGAAAAATGCATTCTACTCTTACGGAAAGGATACGGCAACTTATACCATTACGTTGATTGTGAAATCAGATAAGGGTTGTGCGGATACGGCTACAAAACTGGTTTATATCGGTCCGGATATCATTGTATTTATTCCCGATGCCTTCACTCCTGATAACGCGGGTCCAAACAAAAACAACACCTTTGCTCCGGTTGCAATGAATTATAGAAATGCAACCATGGTGATATTCAATCGTTGGGGTGAGAAATTGTATGAAACCAACGATTTGTTAAAAGGTTGGGATGGCCGTGCCAACGGGGCTGATTGTCAAGATGGGGTCTATATGTATACGCTTAAACTCTACAGCCTCGATGAGAAGAAGTATGAGTATAGCGGATCAATTTCCCTGCTGAGATAATTTCTCCGATTTGATTTTATCGGTTGGTAGGAAGTAGAGAATACATATACCAATGATAAAAAACACCATGAGCAGTAAAATGCTGTTCCTCATGTTTCCTGTTACGTTATCAATCATGGCCCAAGCAAATGTGCCCAAAACGATAGCGAGTTTTTCGGTAACTTCAAAGAAGCTAAAATAGGAGGTATTGTCATGGTCTCCGGGGATGAGTTTGGCATATGTGGCTCTAGATAAACTTTGAATACCGCCCATTACAGTGCCAATTAAACAAGCCAACGCAAAGAACTGATTGGGTTTTTGGGGTTCTAATTGGTATGCCAAAATACAACTCAGTGTCCAAATGCTTAAACTGATAAACAAAGCGGGTTTGTTTCCCAGTTTTTTGGCGGCCCAAGCAAAGAAGAAAGCGCCAGCGATTCCAATGAGTTGAATCAAAAGGATTGTTTTTAGCATGTCCTCGGATTCCAATTTGAGTTCGTTTTTTCCAAAAAGTGCGGCGACGTAAATTACGGTTTGCACGCCCATCGTATAAACAAAGAAGGAGCCCAAGAATATTTTTACGGCTTTCATTTTTTTGACTTCTTGAAATACATTTCTGATTTCGCGATAGCCATTCCAAATGCTCACTTTGGCTTTTGCTTCTAGTTTGCCAGGGAGTTTTAATAAGGGCCAAAACGACCATCCCAGCCACCAGATTCCAACTGTTGCAAAACCCACTTGAAAGGGCAGAGGGCTTGTTTTTGGCGAAGGCAATCCGAACCAATCGTGCTTGATTAATAACAGCAAATTGAATATCAACATCAAAACGGAGCCGATATAACCCATGGTGAATCCACGAGCAGACAATTTATCGAACTTGTCGGGTGTCGCAATTTCAGGTAGGTAGGCATTGTAGAATACCAAACTACCGGCAAAACCCAAGGTTGCAATCATGAAACTTATTAGGCCAAATGTGTAATTGTGGCCGTTGAAGAAATACAAGGCGCTGCATCCCAAACTACCAAGGATGACAAAAAATCTCATAAAGGGTTTCTTGGCTCCGGAAGCGTCGCTGATACCCGATAATAGAGGCACTAGCAATACGTTGATTAGGAAGGCAAAACTCAAACAATAGCTATATAAAGCGGTATTTTTGAAGTCCATTCCCATTACTTCTATGTGTTTGGGAGTGAAGCTTTCATAGAACGTGGGGAAGATGGCAGACGAAATGCTGAGTGAGTAAACGCTATTCGCCCAGTCATACATTGTCCAAGCGGTCATTACACCTTTGTTATTCTTTTCCATAAGAGGATTGCAATTTACCCAAAAATGTGGGATTTTGGATTAACCTTGAGGATGTGTGATAGTGTAGGTGCTTGGAATTTGTTAATGATTCACAAAAGCATCATTATTTGATCACAAGAAGTTAAGAAATTAGGATGCAAATTTTTGGCTATCAGCCCGATTCCATTTTTCTTCGGCGATGACTTTGGTAATGATTAATTCTGATTTGCCTTTGAGAGAGGGGGCTTCGTACATAAAATCCTGCAGTATCAATTCGCAAATACCTCTCAATCCTCGGGCGCCCAACTTGTTTTCAAAGGCCATATCGACGATAAAATCAATTGCATCGTCTTCTAATGATAATTTGATATTATCCAATGAGAATAGGTGCTGATATTGTTTTAATAGGGCATTTTTAGGGTCAGATAAAATGGATTTCAATGCCGGTTTATCTAGTGGTTCAAGGGCTGTTAAAATGGGTAGTCGACCAATCAATTCTGGAATTAATCCGAAAGCTCTCAAATCTGGAGGTGATACCAAACTGAGTAGCTTTTTGTCTTGTATTTCGCGATTTAGGCTGCTTTTAAACCCAAGTTCTTGCTT
>CAMBTR010000111.1 GCA_945870885.1 Chryseobacterium gleum
GTAGCAGTGCTATTCTGAGAAAACATTGCTGAGCCAACCAACGTGTCGGCATCAAAAAAGTTGACCATCACTGAAACTCTATCGCCGGTAGCCAAACTGCCTTTCCAATAACCGCGTAAACTCATAAAACGCTTATCGACAGTAAAACTGGGCAAATCCATCGCACCAACCGAATAGGAGGGATTTTGTGTGATAAGCCAAGAGGGCAATATTTCTGTACCCGACTGCATTACAACTGGTCGCTGTTTGAGGATTAAGGCATACCCAGTCCGCGCTGATGTTGTTTGCAAAGCGAATTGCTGTATTCCCGCTATTTTGCCGACTTTCTCTTCATATGCGTCTAGTGAAGTATACCACGATGCGGGTTTCAAGACGCTTAATCCACCCCAAGATTCAAAATCCAAGTTTGCTGTAGTGGCTGTTTTGCCATCGGGGAAGGAGATGTTGTAAATGGAAATACTACCGGATGAATTTGGCGTTCCCGCTGCTGCGCTGCTCGCAATGTAAATAAATGCGGAGTCCGCTACCAAGCCAGGAATCACATGGAAATATGTCAATGGGACAGTAATTGAGTTGTCGCCAGACCCTGAAGCATCGGCAAATAAATAGAACTGCTGCAAAATCATTGGCATAGGATCAACGCCCTTTGTGAATCCAACGATAACAACTGCAGTGTCCTTGCCTAAAGCACTACTATTATAGTTGATTTTGATGCTAGTAGGTGTGCCGCTGATGGGGTATCCGCCATTCAATACGTTGGGATACGCCGCACCCACTTCCAACGCGTAGCTGATTGTTCGGTCGGAAACGCTGTTAGAAAGCTTGATTCCACGAGAATTACCAGCGGTCTTCGATGAATCCAAGGTCGCCGATCCAATCACCGTCCATTTAGTGGGTACCTTAAACTGGGTTTGATCCCAATTGTTAAAGCGGCCATTTACGATGGTTTCTTGGGCGTGCACACTTGGAAATGCTATGCTTAATGCGAAAAAAAATACTATTGCAATTTTATTCATGGTTTGTAGGCAAAATTAAGGGCGGTGAAAGTTTCACCGCCCTTGTTTGTGTAATGTTTATTTAATTGATTAGTGTGCAATCATTACGCTTTCAATCCTGTTGCCGGACGCGTTTTGGATGGAAATCTGATAAATCCCATTTGCCCAATTTTTAGAATCTACAAAAGTGATTCCTAAATTATCGCCTTGCGCAATTATTTGGCCTGTGCTGCTATATACCACGTAGTTAGATTTTTCACTACCTAAGTTAATATAGAAACCTGCATCTGATGGGTTGGGGTAGCTGCTTCCAACACTGCCAGTAGTATTCGACTTGTTTGAACGTGTTTTAAGAACTTTAACAGTGTAGCAATATACAGTTGAGCAAGTTCCTGTAGAATCATAAGCAGTTAAACAAACGGTATATGTACCAGAAGCAGAGAATTGGTGAACTGGTGTCTTGTCCTTGCTAGCCGCAGTACTGTCGCCGAAGTTCCAAACATACGATTTAGCGCCTGTACTAGTATTCTTCACATACATTTTTCCGTTTGATGCAACGCTATCCACGTTAAAGCTTGCTTTTGCAGCGCATGGCGTTGGCTTGCAGGTGACGGTAAAAGTTGAATTGGTTTGGGTGTCGCAACCTTTGCATTTGTTAGAGTATTTTGCAATAATTACAAATTTGCCTGTATCTGAGAAAGTATAAGTTCCGGTGCGACCAGCGGGTAGCGTATATGTTTTGCCAGCTTTTTTATCGTAAATGCTCAGTTGATATTTGATACAACTATCAGCGAATAAGGTCATTTCAAATGAATAAACATTACACTTGTTGCTATATCCCACTTTGATTGCGGTTTTGTCCCATTTGCAATTCTTCGTAGCTGAGGGAACAACGATTTCGACCTTTTTACAAACGTAAGTGAAGCATTTTTTGGTTGAATTGTAGATTTTCAAACAAACTTCATAAACACCAGATTTTTTGTAAACGTGAGTTCCATAGACCCCAGTTGAAGTTGTTCCATCACCCCATGACCAGGTATATGTTGTTCCTGTTCCTCCGTTTGATGTCGCATAGAATTTATAAGTACTATCGTTTAACTTTTTCCAACTGTATGAGCCAATCAAATTACAAGGGCTAGTAACGACAACGGTTTTGCAGATTTTGATCTTGCACTTGCCTGTTTTATCAGTGATTGTTACACATACGGTATAGGTTCCTGCCTTGGCGTATTCATGGTAAGGGTCGATGCCTTTGCCAGTCTTTCCATCGCCAAAACTCCAATTATAAGAATATCCGCTGTTGCTGCTTGCTTTAAAGCGGAACTTGCCACCAGTATTTGTGAATCCGAATTCACCCTTTAAATCGCAAGGTGTTCCACAGCTGATCTTAACTTCTTTGCAGAAAGTGGCAGTACAAACTTTTCCTGTAGAATCTTTCCAAGTGGCGGTAACACAAACTTTGTAAACACCCTCAGACATATAAGTGTGTGTTGGGTCGGTGCCTTTGCCTTCGGTTTTATCGCCAAAGTTCCAAGTATATGTTGCTCCTTTTTGATTTGACGAAGCGACAAAAAAGCCTTTTTTGCAATCGTTTTTGAATGAGAACTCAGTAGTTAATTTGCAATCACATGCCACTACGGTAACTGTGGTACATACAGAAGTATCAAACTTCTTACAGGTGTTATACAACTTGGCGCAAACCGTGTAAGTACCAGCGGTTGAAAAAGTGTAATAAACTTTTTTCCCCATCGCAACCACCGATGTTCCGTTGTTAATTGTCCATTTAACTGATGCACAAGAGTCTGAAACCAATGAGCCTTCCGCAACAAAAACCGCATTTAAGCAATTGGTTGTAACAACAGCTTTCATGCGAGTAGTTGACTGAGCTTGGGCTGAATTTCCTATTAAGAATACTAAGGCCAAGCATAAAAATTGTATCGTTTTTTTCATGAGTTGTTTCTCTAACACGAAGTTAGACCTTCGTTGTGTAAGTTTTGTTGTCCGATGGTTTGTGTTTTGTTGATTTTTTTTGCATTCCTGACATAAAATCGATAAATTATCGTCGTTTGCGTGTCCGTTTAATCTTTAAAACCAATGATGAATTAGGCTCAATCTGATTTCAGTACATAAACGTTGCGCACTTTTCAGGGTTCGTGATCTTCGAGCTCTTCCTTCCGCCGTTTACGATGCAATGTATGAAGTTTGTCTGCGACTCAAACTGATTGTATAGCAAATTGTTGCAAACAGAAATTCGAGGGTAGTATTTGATGTTTTTTGCCTCCAAGAAACACCAAATGGCATCGTCTTCTATCGAATAACCCAAAAATGCAAGATTGATTCGTTTGCTTCCCACTTGGACTGAAAGCCCCGCTTGTATTAATGCTGATAACGATAGTTGGTTGGCTGGTGTAATCGTGCTTAAATCGATTGCTTTGCCAGCGGTTTGCGAAAGAGTCAGTTGGACATCGTTCATGTTGAGTTTGCAGCTTACTCTGATGTCTTTTTTTGCCGTTTCGATGCTCACTTCAGTTACACCGACATAATAGGGGTGTGTCGCACTGCCCATAACAACCAATGCCATTGCAATTGTGAAATTTGCTAGAAAAATTCTTAAGCGAGAGGTTGAGTGTTTAAAAAGCGACATAATAAATCGAACTTTGCCTAACAAAGGTAACAGCAATGGGTGAAAATATTTTATGGTTTCAAACGGGCTTTGAGCATATCACTGATTTGGCCGGATACGACCATATGCTGTTTTTGTTGATTCTCTGCAGTGTGTATAGTTTTCGCAACTGGGATTGGTTGATTTTGATCACCGCATTTACCATCGGACATTGTATCACTTTGGCACTTAGTGTGTTGAATATCATTCGATTGCCAAGTTCTTTGATCGAATTTGCGATCCCACTTACAATCTTGATTTCCGCCATCTTCCGATGGATTCAGGTAGAAAAAAACGAGAATAAATCGTATCAAAAAGATCAAAAAGTATACGCTATAACCTTGCTTTTTGGCCTGATTCATGGCCTTGGTTTTAGCAATATGCTGCGATCGATGCTAGGTTCCCAAGCCGATATTTTGCAACCCTTGCTGTTCTTTAATTTGGGCCTAGAAGTAGGTCAGATAGTGATTGTGTTGTTTTCACTTGTTACAATTACCTCCCTCAACGAATATGCGCATATTCCTCGATTTTATCTGGTTCGTGGCATCGCCATTCCAGTGGGTTTTGTTGCACTTTGGCTCATGTTTGAACGAGCCCATGCCATGTTTTAATGCGTTTTGTGTATTTTTGTAGAATGTCCCTTTTGCTCGGGAACGAAAATTCTAAATTGATGAAAAAACTCTACTCCCTGTGTTTCTCTTTTGCGTTGTTTTTCGCCATTGCGAATGCCCAAAATCTTCAAAACAATCCCACTTCCAATCACGGTAACAAATTTGAACAATTGGGTACGATTTTGCCTGATGCAAACACTTATCGTACCGCCTCTGGTGCACCAGGTCATGAGTATTGGCAGCAGCGTGCAGATTATAAAATCCAGGCGACATTAGACGAGAAAAAGCAATACTTGCACGGAGAAGAAACCATCACCTACTTCAATAACTCCCCCGATGTTCTAACCTATTTGTGGTTGCAACTCGATGAAAACGAGCACAGTCCTAATGGAGAGAATAACTATTTTAACGAAAGCGGAAAGAGTCTGCCTATCACTCCCGGACAAATTGATGGGTTGGATGTGAAAGCAAAACTTGCCGGATACGGCGCCAATGTATTGTCGGTGACAGACGCCCAAGGCAATCCGCTTCACTACTTAATCAATCAAACGATGATGCGTGTTGATTTGCCTAAGCCCTTAGCTAGCAAACAGAAATATGTATTCAATGTAAAATGGAATTATAAAATCCCGGAACGTCAAAAAATTGGCGGTCGCGGTGGCTACGAATACTTTCCCAAAGATGGTAACCACATCTTCACCATTTCTCAGTGGTTCCCAAGACTTTGCGTTTACAGCGATTATCAAGGTTGGAACCATAAGCAGTTTACCGGAAGAGGCGAGTTTAGTTTGATTTTTGGCAATTTCGATGTCAAAATGACCGTCCCGGCAGATCACGTCATTGCCGCCACGGGCGAATGTCAAAACTACAGCGAAGTATTAACCGCCGACCAATTAAAAAGGTGGAATGCAGTGCAGAAACTTTCTGCAATTGATGTCGCTGCGGCCAAAGGCACCATGGATCCGACAGAAATTGTTACTTTAGACGAGGCGAAGTTCCGCGAGCAGCATCGCGATACGCTTCATACAAAAACTTGGCACTACAAAGCAACCAACGTCCGCGATTTTGCTTGGGGCAGTTCAAGAAAATTCGTTTGGGATGCGATGCCCGAATTTGTAGAAGGAAAACGTATCAATTGCATGAGCTACTACGCAAAAGAAGCCTATGGTTTGTATCGTAAATATTCTACCAAAGTGGTGGCGCATACCATCAAAACCTACAGTAAATACAGCAC
>CAMBTR010000112.1 GCA_945870885.1 Chryseobacterium gleum
ATACTTGCCGCGTTAAATGACGTAGCAAAACTTGTCCATGAAGTAAAATTTGTGGCGGTTGCCGCCGCTGCTGGATCAATGGTATAACTACCACTCATTTGTGCATAGGCCGAGGCCGACGACAAACCCAAAGAAATCAAGAGCAACGCACCCTTGAATTTCTGTTTCATATAGTTGTTCAATTTCATAATCGTGTTATTAGTTTTTTAAATTTTTAGTTTGCTACAATGATCTTTTTTGTTGTTACTTCATTATTATTTCTAATGTTTATCAAATAGGTACCTTGACCGAATTTGCCCAAATCAATTTCTTGTGAACCAAAGCCACCATTGAAATTGTATTCCGCCACTTTTGATCCCACCATATTTGTGATCTCAACATGAACTGGAGATGCATTATTCAAAGCAAAATCAAATGTCACCAAACCATTCGTAGGATTAGGATAAACCATCACCTGCTCAGCCAATGTCAAATCTTCTTTCGCCAAGAAACTGTTTGTACAATCCGGTGGATACATCACGCGAACTGGACGCAATACAACCTGACTGCGATTACCACTTGGATCAACCACTTGATAGTTGATGTAGTACATCCCCGCACGCCAAATATTGATGTTATGATTTAATACTTTTACCAACGGCATCAATTCAGCATTGCCATAGTAGTTGTCCTCTACCGCAACATCACTCATCGCCCAGAAAGGAGTACCAGCGCACACATTTACCGCAGAAGTAATTAGTGTTGGTGCAATACGATCTACAACCTTTACGAAACGACTGCGCTTTGTGATATTCCCGCTTTCATCGGTTGCTGTATATGTCTCCACATATAGTCCCAATGTAAATGGATTCACTTTGCCAGTCTTTTCAATTGAAATCTTAGAAACTGCACTATAGTTATCTCTCACCGTTACATTTTGAGAACTGTAAGAATTATTTACATCATGTACAACTGTATCTGGAGTATTCAATGTGATTTCAGGGGCGATGTAGTCATCTACGCGATAATTTACAGTGAAACCATCTTCTACGGCATCGTTTCCGTGAATATCCTTGGCAAAATAAGTCACAGGATAAGTTGCACGAACCAATGTATTTACCATGCCATTGTAACCCGGTACTTTATTTACTGAAATACTTCCGTTACATGTATCAAAACCATTCACCGCATCTACAAATAAGCTACCCAATTGGATATTGATCACATCATTATCAACCAACCGCTTTCCATAATTAAATATCCCTGGCTTCTTCGTGTCAACCACCTTTACCGTTCTAGTTTTGGTTGATGCATTTCTTTGCGCATCCATAACATCATAAGTCACAGTATAAACGCCAACCAAAGAAGTATTTACCTTTCCGTTCGTCTTAATACTTGACGTTAGGTTTCCATCAACCAAGTCACTGGCTACAGCACCTTGTTCAGAATAAACACCGCACTGTTCAACCGTAACTGTATCGCTACCAAATAAAGTAAGTGTTGGAGGCGTTTTATCCAATACAACAATAACGGTTCTTGTTACCTGAGCTGAAGAATTACCAGCGGCATCAGTAACTCCAAAGTTCATTGCATAAGTACCTGGCGTTGTACAATCCAAATCACCAGTGATCAAAACTTTCGATGTCAAATCACCTTCCGTAGGATCCGCAGCTGAATAGGTCTTGTAGGCCACTTCCGACCAACAGGCCGTTGCATTAGACGTTCTTTCAACACGCACAACATCACTTCCTACCAATGTAATCACTGGAGCACGTTTGTCGTTTGCCAATGTGATACCATAATCTTCAAATTCACCCACCACGTTTACTCCACAAGCCGTATTTGAGAATGAACCATAAGATACAGCAATACGCATCCGAGTAACCCCTTCAAAACAATCTTTCAAATCAGGAACGCGAAATTTATTACTCGCCTTAGTACCGACAATCGAGCCACTGTTAAGTATCAACTCATCATC
This sequence comes from Chryseobacterium gleum, assembly GCA_945870885.1. Lineage (GTDB taxonomy): Bacteria > Bacteroidota > Bacteroidia > NS11-12g > UBA955 > UBA955. Next base: position 1,958 of record CAMBTR010000112.1, read on the forward strand.
AGTGAAAGTTCCATCGATATTATAATCAATCCAAGCTTTGAAATTGGCATTGTTGGCATTGGTACGACGTGTAGCAATAACTGTATAATAAGAACCATAACTCAACGCATCATTGAATTGATCAGTGAAATCAATGTATGCAGACACGCCCACTTCAGAAGTATTCTCCAACAAACTCACATTATCTTGCAATAATTCAACTTTAGAAATCGCAACGTCAGACGACAACATATCTGTAACAGGGGTACAATATTTAACCGCGATTACATACTTGGTTTTGATGATTTTCTTTTCTGTTGCTGCACGTCCACCAGGGGTACTCCATGCACGCAACGTAAACGTATAAGCACCACCTACGCTAAATAGTATCTGCGGATTGCGACTATTGATTGTTGTTCCACCCACAAAACTGTAGGTAGATGGATATATACTCCATTCGAAATTTGAAGCAAAATCTGTCTTTGTTTTGATAGATACAACCTCTCCCACTTTTGGACGCAAATTGCTCGCTGTGAAATCAACGAATCCAGGTCCTGTGGGTGTATTCACTGTGATGTTCCTACAAAAAGTATCAACCCCATTACACACTTTTGCAATTAAGCAAACTTGATACGTACCATCTGTATAGAAAGCATTTGTAAATACTTTCGCTTTTGCACCATATCCTGAAGTACCGTCGATCATCCAATCGTATTCAACCTGACCTTGTGCATCCTTTACATTTGCAACAAAATCCAAGTTTGTTCCGTTGCCGATGGTTGTGTAATCAACATCATAACCAGATTTAGGATTTGCCACAGGCAACAACTCAGAATCCCATGTCGCAATAAATCCGCTATCGTTATTCGCTGTATTCGATTCAAATGTGATATACATAGAACCACTGAAAGCTTTAAATACAGTAGATGAGAACATAGTGAAGTTCACACCAGTAATACCACCTGCAGGGGAAATCTCCTTACCTGAAGCATCTTGACCATCATAAATGCGCAAACGATCGCCACCATCTCCCAAGGACAGTTTCAACTGTTTGAATTTCAAACGAATTTCTTTAGCACCACATGGGAAGATTTGGAAATAATCGATAGCCGTTTTTCTACCGTTACCATAATTACCGCCCTTACCACCATTGTCGTACAAAATACCACCCTGGTTAGATGCAATTTTGTTTGGTCCCAAATAGAATTCCCCAGGAGGAACCGCTTGAATATAACTTGACTTACATACTTTAGTACTAGGTCCGATATCATTGGTTGATGTCAAACAAATCGTCCACCATCCCAATTCATCAAATGAGAATACTGGGTTTTGAGCAGTACTCGTGTATACAATTGCTCCAGATGGCGAAGTAGCCGTCCAATTCCACTTGTATGCGCCATTGGTACTCAAGTCAAACAACTGTGTTGTATAAAACACTTCAACCTGGTTGCTCGCAGCCAAGAAATCAGCTGTTGGAGCCACCGTTGGCTTGTCGATTTTTACCGTTTTAATAATTGAATCAGACATACCACAGAACTGCTGAACCAATTTCACATTGTAATAACCGGTATTGGGCCAACTAGCACGACCTTTTGCACCAGTACTAATAATTGAAGTTGCTGATTGGAAACTCCATTTTTGGTTATACGCTGAACTGGTTGTTGTAGAGTTAAAACCAATTGGCGTTTTGATAAAGTTTGATCCTGTTGGAACAGCAAAGTCAGCTACTGGAGGACTTACGGCTTTCACATTCACTTCAAAATCCATGATGTTCCCGTAAGTCGAAATAGTGCCACAACCTTGGGATGGAGTAAAGGTATAATACGAAGCACGCACACGCATAATTCTAACACCTGGCTTTGAACCCGCACACGGCACAGCTAAATTTGCAGTTTTCGTAGAGTTTACTGCAACTTGGGCAAATGGCGCCACAACAGTCGACATACACTCCGCGGCTGTGAAATTATTATCGCCATCCATGTCAATCCAAACACCCACATACAATGCATATGTACAAGTGTTTTCTATGGTCATACTCATAACCTCACCTGGAGTAATATCCATCACCGCACCGCTCGTCATCAACTTTGGACTCAAACCACCGGTATTTGCGCAGTTCAAACCAGAGTAGGTAGCAGTTGATCCTGCGCTATTCTTAAACGATACACCAGACAGCCACATCAAGCTACAATCACTGCTGTTACTTGCTGTACAAATCTGCGCTTCTCCCTTTCCAAAGGACCCCAAAAGCATTACCGCAAGGGCAATAATTCGAGCTCCAATATTTCTTTTTCTTAAATCCATTTCCTATATTTTTCCTTTAATAATTTTTCTATCCTACACTTACTTAGTTACAATGATCTTTTTCGTGGCAACCTCTTTCTGATTGGCAATGTGTATCATATACGCACCCTGACCATATTTCGCCAAATCAAGCGTCATTGATCCAAAACCACCTCCATAGGTATATTCCGCTACCTGGGCTCCCACCAAATTGGTAACTACGATTGATATTGGATTTACATTGTTTACTGCAAAATCAACTTTCACAATACCAGAAGTTGGGTTAGGATAAACCATCACCTGCTCAGCCAATGTCAACTCTTTCTTTCCTGTGAAACTGTTCTCACAATCTGGTGGATACTGAACCATGACAGGACGCAATACAACCTGACTCTTATTACCACTTGGGTCGGTAACTTGGTAGTTAATGTAATAAACACCCGCCTGCCAGATATTCACGTTATGGCTCAAAATCTTAACCAAAGGAAGCAATTCATCGTTTCCGTAATAGTTGTCTTCTACAGCAACTTCACTCATCGCCCAGAAAGGAGTTCCAGCACAAACGTTCACTGAAGAGGTAATCAAAGTTGGGGCGATACGATCCACTACCTTAACATAACGGTATCGCTTTGTAACATTTCCACTTTCATCTGTTGCTGTGAATGTTTCGGTATACAACCCCAAAACATATGGATTAACTTTTCCAATACGCTCAACACTTAACTTGTTTCCAGAGCTGAAATTATCTGTTGCAGTTACTGGCTGTGAACTGTAAGGATTATTAACATCGTGGAACACAGTATCGGTTGTGTTCAAAGAGATCTCAGGAGCAATGTAATCATCAACACGATAATTGATAACAAATCCATCTTCTACAGCAGCGTTACCATGAATATCTTTTGCATAATAGACAATTGGATAAGTTGCACGAACCAATGTATTAACCATTCCATTGTAGCCAGGAACTTTATTCACGCTGATACTTCCGTTACAAGTGTCGTAACCAGTAACCGCATCAACAAACAAACTTCCAATCTGCAACTGAACAACGTCGCCATCAACCAAGCGTTTTCCATAGCTAAACAATCCTGGCTTTTTGGTGTCAACAACATTGATTATACGCTTTGC
>CAMBTR010000113.1 GCA_945870885.1 Chryseobacterium gleum
GAAGGGGAGACCCTCAAAAGTTTTGATTGGGCCTATAAAGTGCGCGACAAATTTGAAAGTTGGGTAGACCAAGAATCACAAGCCCCGCTGAGATATGCCAAAACCGTAAGAGAAAATACCTACTTCCACCAGGATATTGCCATTTACGATCACGACAATAAAAAACTCCGCAACAAACAAGGCGAACTCACCATCCCCCAATATACCCAAGACATCGCCTCGGCCATTTACTACCTAAGAAACCTCGACTACACCAACGCCAACATAGGAAAACAGTTTCCAGTGGATGTTTACATCGACAACCAAGTTTATAGCTTGCCCATTACCTATAAGGGGAAAGAAGTGATCAAAACCGACCTCGGTAAAATTCGATGCATCAAAATCAAACCGAAATTGGTGGTAGACCGCGTTTTCAAACACGCCGATGCCCTCACCGTTTGGGTCACCGATGATGCCAACCACATCCCAGTGCGCATCGAAGGGGAAATCTATGTAGGCTCAATCAAAGTTGATTTAATCCAACACCAAGGCCTCAAAAATGCCTTTTCAGCAAAAGTGCTTTAATGATTTTAAGTTTTGTAAAATTCACAAAACTTAACCCATAGCTTCTCTCCAATTTGCACAAAATGCCAAGGTCTGAAAGCCCTTGGCACTTTATTTTGTGGTCTTGTTAATACACCAAAAGCCATGATCCAAGAAATTCACTTGCTCGAACAAAACAATACACGTATTTTTGTAAAAAACACACGTGCAATGATTACAAAACTCACCCTTACCGTTGAAAAGTCGGTTATCGACCAAGCCAAAATTGTGGCCAAAGCGAGCGGCAGATCCCTCTCCAAAATGGTGGAAGAATACCTCGTTTCCCTGAATCGCGCCTCTCAAATCATACAAGAAGACGAAGACGACTTAGACGGCTTACTCGCACTTCGAGGCTGCATCAAACTACCCAAGAACCTCGATATCGATGATTTACGATACCAGGCCATCATGGAAAAACACGGCTAAATAGCTCTTATGATTCGCGTACTATTAGACACCAACATCATCATCGATTTTTTAAATGATCGACAACCGTTCTCGCTACACGCTACCGATATCTTCAGGCAAGGACGTAAAAAATCTATCGAGCTATTCACGAGTTCACACAGCTTTGCCACCACCCATTACATCATGAAAAAATTGCTGCCAGAAAAAGAACTCCGCTTAGCCCTGACCAAACTCAACCAACACATCCAAATACTCCCCGTCACAGAAAAAGAAATTCAGCACGCGCTGTCGTCCAACCACCAAGATTTTGAAGATTCAATCCAAATTTTCACCGCACTAAACGGGAACATTGATTACATTGTTACTCGTAACATCAAGGATTTTCAAAAATCTCCGGTAAAAGTAAATACCCCGGACCAATTATTACGATCACTCAATCACTCCTCCACGTAAACGCGCGCAACACGCTGCGATACTGCCGTTAAGACCTCGTAAGGAATGGTGGAACGACGTTGAGCCAGTGTTTCAACGCGTAAATTTTCACCAAACAATTCTACTTCATCGCCGGGTTTACAATTCAATCCCGTAACGTCAACCATGGCCATGTCCATGCAAATGTTGCCCACAAATGGCGCCTCCACCCCTTTGATCCATACCCCAGAATTGGCTTGTCCATCCGCACGCCACAATCCATCCGCATAGCCCGCCGCAATCACCGCAACCTCTCGATCCCGGGCAGACGCCCCATGCATTCCATATCCCACTCCCTCGCCGGCCTTCACAAGCTGGACCTGAGAAATCGTGCTCACCCATCGCGTAACCGGTTGCAATGCTGCCTCAATCACACCCCGCGGATCCACCCCATATAAGCCAATGCCCAAACGAACCATCGTAAAACGAGCATCTGCAAAGCGCAAAATGCCCCCCGTATTCTCAATGTGCTTCAAAACTGTATATCCCAACCCCTGCTCCAACAAGTCTGCCGCCGATGCAAAAACATCCAACTGACCGCCAGTAAAATCATCTGAACCCGCAGATTCACTGGCCGCCAAATGACTAAAAACGGAAGCGACTTCTATGTCCACAGCCAAATCGTGAATCCTAACCCCCAACTCTCCCATATCCCCAGGTGCAAATCCCAATCGATGCATGCCCGTGTCGATCTCTATGTGAATTTTCAAACCCTGCACGCCCGAACGAATCAGCCCTTCCAACGATTGAAAACTATACACCACCGGCTCCAATCCATATTCCTGTAACTGCCACGCCGCACCCGAATCCACATTCATCACCATAATCGGGACGGTAATGCCCGCATTTCGCAAAGCGATTCCCTCGTCGATGTAGGCCACCCCCAAATAGTCCACGGCCAGCGCCTGTAAGGCGCGGGCCGACTCAAAGCTGCCACTGCCATACCCAAACGCTTTCACCATACACATCACCTTCTTGCCCGCTCCAACCCGCTGTTTGAAATACAAATAATTGTTCTTCAACGCATGCAAATTGATCTCCAACCGCGTTTGATGCAACCTGGCCTGCAAACGATTTGCCACCCGCTCCAACCCCGCACTACGCGATCCCTTGATTAAAATTGAACGCGATGCGATGCCCGATAAAACCGCAGAATCCATCAACGCGACAACTGTATCAAATTGCCAAACTTTTGCCAAACCAAAGCCACCACCCATATCCAACTCCCCCGAACCCGGCACAGAACCCAAACCCCTATACTCTTCCCCAACAAACACCGCTTCCGTGACCCCGTAATTGGACAACATCCGCAAAATACTATCGCGCAAATCCGAAGCGTCCATGCCCGTTTGCTCAAACGAGCCCAAAATTGAAAGCAACGACAAATTGGGCGACTGTCGCTTTAACATATCCAACGCCACCCCCAAACTCTCCAAATCCGCCGAATAACTGTCGTTCAAAATATAATTCCCCGATTTTCCCGCCGCAAACTGCAAACGATTTTCCAAATGAGGCAACTGCGCAAAACGATCCAAATGCTCCGGATCCCAGCGTTCCAAAGCCTGCAAAACGCATAAACACGACATTGCATTGCTCACCGAAGCCGAATCCATAAAAGGAATATCCAGTTGATGCGAAGTGCCGCGATGCACAAAATGTATACGCTGTCCGCCAGCCACCAATACCTCAACCTCCATAATCCGAAACTGCGCACCTTCCGCCCAACCCCAATGAATCGTCTTCATCAAAGCATTCCGCGATTTCAACTTCGATACCTCCGTCCGCACCGCCTCCAAATCAAAAGGATAAACCACCACATCCGCGCCATCGGCCAAAGCCACCTTGCTCTTCGCCTTCTCCTGCATCGATGCAAAACCCTCCGCATGCGCCTCTCCCAAATGCGTAATCACCGCCAAATTGGGTTGTACGATGTCGTGCAAAGTTCCCATATCCGCCGCATTCGAAATGCCAACCTCCAACAAAGAAAGTTGTGTCGCCAAAGGAATCTCCAACAAACTCAACGCCACACCCAACTGGGAATTATAACTGCGAGGACTCTTGCCCATAGAAAAATCGCCTTTGAACAACGACCCCAACCACTCCTTTACGATGGTCTTCCCGTTGCTGCCCGTGATCCCCACCACAACGCCCGTCAATTGCTTTCGATGCCAAGCCGCCCATTGCTGCAAAGCCAATAAAGTATCATCAACGACCAAAAATAATGCATCGTTAAATTGCAATATTAAATTAGATTCAAAACGAGAAACCAAAAACATCCGTACCCCAGCGCGATAAGCCTCACCCAAATAAGCATGGCCATCGCGGACGCCTTTTAATGCCACAAATAAAGTAGACGATGTCTCGGCCGACCATAACTTCCGGGTGTCGAATACCACTGAACAGACTTCATTTCCTGCACCCACCGCAGCACCCTGCACCCTGCCTCCCGTAATCTTTACGATATCGTTAAAAGCAAATTTCACTGTTATGAATTTCGCAAATTGATTTCTGCACTGTCGCCAATATTCAAACTCGAAGCCGCCCCCACCAAAATTGCATCCGCACCAATCAACGAATCCTCCAAAATGGCATTGTTCAATTCCGCGCCCTGACCAATAATGCTATTTTTTAACATCGAACGCGTAATTACAGCACCATCGCCGATACTCACATCCGGCCCAACAATGCTATTCTCAACCTTCGCCGTAGGCGAAATATATACCGGCGGAACAATAATATTCCCCTTTTCAAACTTCACAAACGCCTGCTGATCCACACGCTTTAACAAATTGCGATTGGTCTGCAAAATGATGTCCTTCTGTCCACAATCAAACCACGTATCCACCGTAAACGTAGTAAAACCAATGCCCTTGTCGATCATGCACTGCAAAGCATCCGTTAAATGAAACTCGTTCTGCGTCCGAATCTCATGCTGAATGTTGTAATCCAAACAAGCGAATAAATCCGCAGAATTTTCTATGTAATACAAACCCACCAACGCCAAATTCGACTTCGGAATCAATGGCTTTTCACTCAAGCGCAAAATTCTTCCGTCCTCCTTTAATTCAGCCACACCAAACTGACGTGGATCCTCAACTTTCCTGACCCCCAAAGCATTCCCGCCTTTGGCAAAAACACCCGCAATATCCGCCTCAAAAATCGTATCGCCCAAAACAATCAACAAACCCTCATCGGACGAAAAAGTATCCCGGGTCAACCAAACTGCATGGCCAATCCCCTTGCCCAAAGTTTGAATCACAAACGTAGATTGATACTGCCCATACTGCTCTGCGATATACTGCTCGATGCGATCCCCCAGATACCCAATCACAAATACAAACTCTGTAACACCGGCCTCTACCAATCGATCCATGATATGACCCAAAATCGGTTTTCCCGCCAAAGGTATCAACGATTTGGGCTGGGTTCGGGTGTGCGGTTTGAGACGACTCCCCATGCCAGCCAAAGGAATAACGGCTTTCATTGTAAAACAAAGGTATAATGATTGACCTAAAGTTGTTGCTTATTTGTGCAGCCAACGCAAACGCCAGCAATAGCCATCCGTTTCTTCCACACGAAACAAATTGGATCGCTTCACTTCCACCGCACACAAAATCCCCTCCGAACACGTCATCACCGCCACATAATCCTTGGCCCAAGGCTCAATCTTCTGATTCACAAGCACGTCGCTCAGCTTCTGCGAACCACCCCCAAACCCCACAATTACATCGCCATTCACCCACGAACGAATCACAACCGATTTCCCCGCCAACGCATCAGCAAAGTAGTACGCTTCCGACCCAAACTC
>CAMBTR010000114.1 GCA_945870885.1 Chryseobacterium gleum
TTTCTGCCCTGCAAATCTAGAAGTACTACTCTTACTTCCTCATCGGTGATGGCAGAATGAATTACAATTTTAGAATTGGCCTCTACAGGATTGGGGCTTACTTCAAAACCCATCAAATCCTTTCCGATGGTATTCACACCGGCATAAAACGCCCCAATATTGATATTATCGATGTATACAGGATTGCCTCCGCCACTGATAACATCAATGCGGAATGTCAAATTTTGATTCAACCCATACCCAATTGAAGACAGTGATGTAACACCAGACAAACGCCAATTCGTTGATTTTGTTGGCTTAAAATTGTTGGTATATACCTGACCGCTATAGGCCAAAGCCGCACCTGATCTTTCTAATATTTGCTTGCATGAAGCACCACAATCGGTAGACACATAAACCCGCATAATTTCTGTGACCGTTGCATCAGGCTGAGCATAGGAACTGTAAAAAGTGAATCTGGGGGTTGAAGCGCCCATGCCAGAGATATCAAAACTTGGCAATGTGATGCTGTAGGTACTACCCGCTGCACTGCCCGTTGCTATTGGTGCTTTGTAACAATTGCTTCCGGTGTACCCAACAGTTGTTTCCAGCGTAAACCTTGAGGTTGTTGGTGAGCTATGAACGAATTTTTCCGAGGTAGTAAAAGAGGCGGGGTCACCATTTTCGAAACCTTGTTCAAAATTTGGCTTGTTTGCGCCTGCGGCTTTTAATACTGTAATATAACTGCTCTTCGTGACAGAATTACTCCCCTTTGTATTTTGAACTGTCAACGAAACCGGATAAACCCCTGGCGTTTGGTATGTCACTGTGGGGTTCTGTGTCGATGCACTTGGCTGAGATGAACCCGTAAATGTCCATGACCAGGCAGTTGGAATCGACTTACAGCTCAAATCATAAAACTTGACCGATTGACCGGCGCAAATCACTTGAGCACTCGATGTAAATGTTGCCACAGGTGCTACCGATGAGGGCGTTATTCCCGTTGCAATTAAATTACTTGCCGATACATTCGTTGTTCTAGGACTTGTTCCAGAAGTAAGGTATGAATGCATACGAGTCTTTTGTAATTTGGTAAACAAACACTGGCAAGAACCATTGGAGTAATCCATATAATCCTCCCACAAATCCAATTTATCAGGAGAATCCGTACTACAGCTATTGCCGGCAGCAGGACAGTTTGCATTGGTAAATGGACCCGTTGCCGGAGGCGTATCATCTACTTTGTCGCCATTGGCACAATCGTCCTGAAATACATGATACAAACCCAACCAATGTCCCACTTCATGGGTGAGGGTACGACCACTATCTGATGCCACTGCTGTTCCGATGGTTCCCACGCGATCCGATTTCATAACAATCCCGTCCTTACTAAATTTGGCAGTCCATGGAAAAACGGCATACCCTAATATTTCACCACCACTCGTTCCTCCATCAATTGAAGAAACAACCCAAATATTTAAATACTTTGTATAGGGCCAAATAATCAATGATTTCACAGGCTCGGTAGACATATCCATTTGGACACCCGCCGAAGAATACACACGATTTATACCATCTGTACAATTGCCGTTAGGGTCGATTTTTGCCAACTCAAATTTGATCTGACAATCAGCGGCTAAGCCCGCAAATGTTGAACGCAATTTGTTGCGGTTACTATTTAACAAATTGAAATCCTCATTCAAAACACGCATTTGATCCAAGATTTGCTCTCGGCTAATATTTTCAGCACCATTGGTGTGAATCACGTGAAAAACGACAGGAATTGTATAGATCGAAGCTCTCGATTCCACTTTCTTGGAATCCGCCTCAGCATTCATCTGATCTTCTAGCAATTTCACTTCAGGATGCTCTCTTATAATACGGTCATAATGCATATCGCTACCACATTTATGCTGTGATTTTGCGATATTTACAATACTTAAAAAAGCGAAGGCCGCGGTTAAATTAATCTTACTCAGTCTCATTTTCGTTCGCAAATTAAAATCAAAGTTTCTAGGGTTGGCTTAGTTATATGTAAAATCACTGACATCAATTTTCAATAAAGGGTTGTCTTTGAACGATCAAAAGCATCTTTAAAGTGCATGATTTGCTTGCAGTAAGGCGTAATTGTCACCGCCAAAATATCAAACCGAAATTTTCCAAAATATTTATTTTTAATCATGTAATCCGTTGCCGCTATCCCGATGTTCTTCCATTTCTTGGCATTTACCGCCGTTTCTGGAGGCGCAAAAATAGATGTGCTTCTACATTTAACCTCAATAAATATCAACACATCACTTTGCCTAGCGATAATATCAATTTCCTTATGCCCACTTCTCCAATTGCAATGAAGGATATCTACGCCATGCCACTGCAACCAATTTCGAGCTTGCATTTCTCCCCATTCGCCAACCTGTTTTTTTGTACCATTCAAAGCAATAACTGCTTCTGTTTTCACAATTTCATCTATCACAATTTCAAAATTGAGGCGAACTCATCAAAATAACAATCGCATCCCTCCGTTTTGGCTAAATTTGCAAAATGTTGAATTGTCAGTTGCATTTATTACAAAATCAGACCTACGAAGAAACCTGGGACTTCCAGCGATCTCTTTTTGATGCAATGATTCAGAACAAAACCAATCAACAATCAACAGAACCCCTACATCTAATCATGATTGAGCACCCGCACGTGTATACGTTTGGAAAAAGTGCAGACCGAGAGAATTTGTTGGCGACCGATGAGGCGCTCTCGGCGATGGAGGCAAAAGTATACGATATAGAGCGCGGGGGCGATATCACCTATCACGGGCCGGGACAATTGGTTGTCTACCCTATCTTTGACTTAGAGGCACTCAATATGGGCGTAAAGCGATTTGTAGAGGGTATCGAAACCACAATTATCAAAACCCTAGCGGATTATGGGATTGAAGCGGGCATCATTAAGAACAGAATTGGCGTTTGGATCGATATCGATAAACCCACCGAGCGAAAAATTGCCGCGATTGGTATCAAATGCAGTCGTTTTGTCAGTATGCATGGCCTCGCGTTAAACGTCAACACCGACCTCGGCATGTTCAATCATATTGTGCCTTGCGGCATCGTTGATAAGGGCGTTACGAGTATGGAAAAGGAATTGGGCGGAAAAATTGACATGTTTGCCGTAAAAGAAAAAATGGGCAAGCATTTTGAGAGTACCTTTGGCCTAACAATAACAAAGAAATGAACAGTAAAACCATTCGCACCCTCATCATCGTAGGGGTAGTATTGATCGCCTTTTTATGGATCAAAGGAAGTTACAACGGCTTGGTAAATCAAGACGAAACTTTATCTAACGCTTGGAACAACGTAGAAGTTGCCTACCAAACTCGCGCCGATAAAATCGCAGAAGTTGCAGAAGCGGTAAGCGCAGAAGCCAAATTTGAGAAATCTACCTTAACCGAAATCACCAATGCAAGAGCCAGTGCCGGTCAGGTTAAATTAACCAGCGACCAACTTACACCTGAGAATTTGAATAAGTTCGAATCCGCACAACAATCTTCTTTTAGCAGAATGATGATCGTTTTAGAGCGCTATCCAGATTTGAAAGCCACCAAAGGTTACGAAAATTTGCAATTCGAGATTTCAGAGGCTGAAAATATGATTCGTACTGCTCGCAGCGATTTTAACAGTGCCGTGAAGCAATACAACCTTTCAGTACGTCAGTTCCCAAGTAACATTTTTGCAGGAATCTTTGGCTTCCAAAAGAAATCAGGATTTGAAGCAGATAAGGGTACCGAAAAGCGTGTAAACGTGAAAGACGCTTTGAAAGACTAAAAATGCTGGATCAATTTTCCTCATTCTTTCGTGGTTTGATGCTGGCCACCGGCCTTAAAAAACCCATCAAACTATTTACCGAAACAGAAGAATCTGAAATTGTTGCAGGCATTGTTGCCGCTGAAAATCGCACTTCCGCAGAGATTCGCGTACACATCAGCCATACTCATCAAACCACTGATGCGGTAAAAGCAGCCACCAAAACTTTCAAAAAGTTGGGAATGCACAAAACCGCAGACCGCAATGGCATATTGATTTACCTGGCTCCATATACCAAGCAATTTGCCATTTTGGGCGATGAAGGCATCAACAACAAAGTCGCTCCCGGCCAATGGGACCAAATGCGCGATGCGATGCAGAATCATTTCCAACAGCAGCAATTTAAAACGGGCGTTTTGCTAGGCATCGAAGAGTCAGCAACCCTATTGTCAAAATATTTTGCCCCTGGCGATATCAATCCAAACGAACTAAGCAATGATATTTCCAATGGCAATTGAGGCTAAGATTTTCGAGGACGTATCAAATACGGTGAGGTTGGCGATACTTGTCCTATTCATCAGCTGCATGGGTTCATTGAAAGCAGAGCAAACCCTACCGGCCTACAAAGGTCACGTGAACGACTATGCGAATGTTTTGAGCGCGGCCCAAATCAAACAATTGGACGAGATACTTTTTGCCTACGAAGATTCAACATCATCGCAAATTGCAGTAGTGCTTGAGCCCAGTGCAAACGGCCTTGCCGCGATAGATCGTGCGATGTTCCTTGCCAGAGGTTGGGGCGTTGGTCAGAAGAATAAAAACAATGGTATCCTGCTGTACATCGCGATAAACGATAGAAAATTCTTTACCGTTACGGCAGATCAAATGCAGGACAAACTCGGCGCAAGTCGCTTAGGTCAGATCGAAAACGATTTCCTTGTACCCAACCTGAGAAACCAAGATTATTTTAATGCCATAGCCCAAACGACGCAGGCATTTGAGCAAGCCTTGATGGGTAAATTCAAGGGCAAAGCGACAAGAAAACGTAAAAGCGGTACCCGCGGTTGGTTGAGTATCGTGGTTGCCATTGTATTGCTAAGGATTATGTCGCGCGGAGGCGGTGGCGGAGGTTATCGCAGAAATGGAAGATACAATTCCGGCGTAGGCGCATGGCCCCTATTATTCATGGGTGGCTTTGGTGGCGGCGGTGGCGGCGGCGGAAGTGGATTCGGTGGCGGAGGATCTAGCGATTGGGGCGGTTTTGGCGGCGGCGGCGGATTCAATGGCGGTGGCGCTGGCGGAAGTTGGTAATCAACCCGCGTTTACCCTAGGAATTTTCTGAATAAATCTTTCTTTCCGATGCATTGTTTTGTACCTTTGCAAATCCATGAAAA
>CAMBTR010000115.1 GCA_945870885.1 Chryseobacterium gleum
AACCAATTGCATTTATTGAAAATCGCATCGCAACAAATATAGGGTGTGCTATCTTTGTGCGGTGCAATCGGCTTTAGAGAATCCCATATTTAAATTAATAGGCAAAACTGCCGATAGGTTAGACTTGCGTGCCTATGTCGTTGGTGGGTTTGTTCGGGATTTGTTATTGCAGCGTGAAAACAAGGACATCGATATTGTTGTTGTGGGCAATGGGGTTGAATTTGCTCAAGCTGTTGCAAAGGATTTCGACAATGACTGTAGCTTGAGTGTTTTTAGGAATTTCGGAACGGCTCAAATTAAGTTTGATGATTGGATCATTGAGTTCATTGGTGCGCGCAAAGAGAGTTACCGTCGTGATTCACGTAAACCTATCGTAGAAGATGGGACACTAGAAGACGATCAAAATAGGAGAGACTTTACTATTAATTCCATGTATTTATCGTTGAATAGCGATAATTATGGAGAGTTATATGATCCATTTAATGGAATACAAGATTTGCAAAATATGGTTATCCGGACCTGTGCAGATCCTCAGGTTACATTTGATGACGATCCACTGCGAATGTTAAGAGGAATTCGTTTTGCCACAAGGTTGAATTTTAGGATAGAAGCTCAAACATTCGATGCGATTAAAACCAATGCGTCTAGAATTGAGATTGTATCTCAAGAACGCATTTCCGACGAAATCAATGGGATGATTATGTGTGATAAGCCCAGCCGAGCGTTTGAAATGATGTCAAATACCGGATTGTTGGACATCATCTTCCCAGAAATGATGCTTTTGCATGGTGTTGAAACACGGAATGGAAAATCTCACAAAGACAATTTTTACCATACGCTGCAAGTGCTCGACAATATTTGTCAGTTTACCGATAATCTATGGTTGCGCTGGGCAGCGATTTTGCATGACATAGCCAAACCGGCGACAAAGCGGTTCGACAATCAACATGGTTGGACATTTCATGGTCATGAAGACAAGGGTTCAAGGATGGTGAAGGTCATTTTTAGGCGAATGCGTTTGCCGCTAGATGACAAAATGCGTTATGTTTCTAAATTGGTATTGTTGCATTTACGTCCGATTGTATTGTCACAGGAAATTGTAACCGATAGTGCGGTGCGCAGGTTGATAGTAGATGCTGGGGAACATGTTACTGATTTGGTTACACTATGCAGGGCAGATATCACCAGCAAAAATGAGGCTAAGGTGGAAAAGCACCTCAAAAACTTAGTTAAGGTACAGGAGAAAATCAATGAAGTGATTTCTAAAGACGAACTAAGAAATTGGCAGCCTGTCCTAACTGGGAATCACATCAAGAACTATTTTGAAATCAGAGATCCTCAACACATTGGTATGATCAAAGAAGCTGTGAGAGAGATGATATTAGACGGTCAAATCCCCAATGAATTAGAAATCGCATTCACAAGAGCTATTGTGGTGGCAAAGGAATTTGGAATTAAACCAAAATCGAAAGTCGAAGAATAAAGCCAAGTCAAAGGAATCAACTCGATTTCTTCAAATAAAATCACGAAATTCGCATTCTCAATATGTTACAAATTGCCAATATTAGAAAAAATTCCAAAGAGTTAGCTGAACGTTTGGCTATTCGTGGTTTGGATGGAGATGCTCTTATGTCATCTGTTTTGGAAATGGACGAAAGAAATCGTTCTAAGCGAACAGAAATGGAATCGTTACAAGCCAAGGGCAATCAAATTACATCGCAAATTGGTGAATTATATAAGTCAGGACAAAAAGCCGAAGGTGATATATTGAAATTGCAGAGTGTAGAAATCAAAGATGCACTCAAGCAATTAGAATCGGATGTTGAATTGCTGGATCAGGAATTAACACAACTGTTATTGACCATTCCAAATACGCCTTCTGTTGAGGTTCCCAGGGGAAAAACACCGGAAGACAACAAACAGGTGTTCTTATGGGGTGAAATGCCCAAGTTGCAGGAAGGAGCCATGCCGCACTGGGAATTGGCTGCCAAATATGATATCATCGATTTTGAATTGGGTGTAAAAATTTCAGGTGCAGGATTTCCCGTATACAAAGGCAAAGGAGCCATTTTTCAGCGTGCCTTAATTCAGTTTTTCCTAAATGAAGCGGGGAAAGCCGGTTATATGGAGATTCAACCCCCATTGATGGTAAATGCCGATAGTGGTTATGGTACAGGCCAATTGCCGGATAAAGAAGGTCAGATGTATCATGTGGGATTGGACGATTTGTATTTGATTCCAACCGCCGAGGTACCCATCACCAACCTATACAGGGATGTCATTCTTCTAGAATCTCAATTGCCAGTCAAAAATGCAGGACATACACCTTGTTTCCGTCGTGAAGCCGGAAGTTATGGCGCTCACGTAAGAGGTTTGAATCGATTACATCAGTTTGATAAAATAGAAATAGTACAAATTGTTAAGCCTGAGGGTTCTTACGAAGTGCTGGAAGAAATGAATCAATACGTACAAGGGTTGTTGCAGAAGTTGGGCTTGCATTACCGTGTATTATTGCTTTGTGGTGGAGATATGGGGTTTACAAGTGCAAAAACCTACGATATGGAGGTATGGAGCGCAGCCCAAGAAAAATGGTTGGAATGTAGTTCGGTGAGTAATTTTGAAACTTTCCAAACCACTCGCTTAAAATGTCGTTTCCGCAATGCCGAAGGCAAAACAGAATTGGCCCATAGCTTAAATGGTTCAGCCTTAGCATTGCCTAGAATTGTAGCGTCGTTGCTCGAAAATTATCAAACGCCAGAGGGAATTGTAGTACCGGAGGAATTGGTGAAATATACAGGATTCACAATGATCAACTAATTTATGATAGAACCCTTAAACTTGCCAAAATTTGATTGGGATGCACCTACCTCCTTGGGCGAATTATTAAATCATGTTTTAGAGATTCAACATTTCCCTACGGAAATGGCCAAGGTGATTTCAAATATCCAAGAATCTCAATGGGGTTTGAGTTATCGCGAAGGCGGATGGTCGATAAAACAAATCGTACATCATTTGGCAGATTCACACATGAATGCCTATGTGAGGACCAAACACATTATCACCCAAGATCAAACGCAAATTCAACCTTACGATGAAAATGCTTGGGCCTCTTCTTTGGATGCTGATTTTCATCATGAAGCATCATATCTGATACTCTTGGGATTGCATCAGAAATGGTCGTTGTTATTACTCGAATCATTAAAAGATGCGGCGAATCAACTCGTTAAGACATTAGAACATCCAGAAAGCGGACGTCAAGTGAGTTTGAGTGATTTGATTCGATTATATGCTTGGCATGGAACGCATCATTTAGAGCAAATCAAGTATGCTCTGATTGCGGGTAACTAATTAATTATAGTCCTGGAAAACTTTCCAAATCTGGTAGGGGACTTTCAAGAAATCCGTCCAACCGATTTTTGACCCTTTCACGTCGTTCCAAGTACGAATGGGTACTTCAAGGATCATTTCTGTGGCGTTTTTGCCGTAATGCTTTTTCAATCTAAGTAACATTTCTACATCAAACAGCCACGATGTTTTGAAGGGTTGCTCCATACAAATGGGGATAAGATGAGACTTGAATATTTTAGCTCCACATTGTGTGTCGTGCACTTTCCAACCGAGACCTTGGCTGATGAAAGTCGCGAATAACCGACCTGAATAGTGTCTAAAAACAGTACGATCAATTTTGGAACCCAAACGAGCCACACGAGAACCAATAATCATATCGGGATCTGAGTCTTTTGCCAAGTGGTAAAACCATGTAAGCTCTGTAAATGGTGTCGCCAAATCTGCATCCCAAAATCCAAAGTATTTGGCCTCCATAATTCCGTTTCCAATGGTTTCACAGTTTAGAAGAAATGTTGGAGCGGGGGTGTTGTTTGATAATGCATCGGCCCATAATAATCCGCGTTGCACGGCGGTTGCTTTGCCTTGGTTATCAATATAACTTAGAATATGAATTCGATTCTGAACCTTAGAATCACAATTGGAATGTAATTGTCGCAATACTTCTATCGTTGCATCTTTGCTCCCGTCGTTCACAAAAATTAATGTGATGTCTGGATTGGCCAACAACTCACTCAAAAACGCTTGTGTGTCCAAACGTTCACTTTCATTGTAACAAGGAATTACTAGGCAAGTTTTTTCCATTCCAAAATAGTCTGCCAAATTAGCAACGAAATCCTAAGCAACCTAAGCAGTAATCAATTGTTTATATCAGTTTTCGTGATTTTTTCTAAAAAACCGCTTTCGCGAAAGTAGATTTGCAATAGTATGCGGGTTTACCAGAATATTTTAGAAACGATTGGCAATACGCCGATGGTTAAATTGAATACGATCACCAAGGATTTACCTTGTACCGTGTATGCGAAAATCGAAACTACCAATCCAGGAAATTCGATTAAGGATCGTATGGCATTGAAAATGATTTTGGATGCCGAAGCCAGTGGAGCATTAAAGCCAGGCGGTGTAATTATTGAAGGTACGAGTGGCAATACCGGTATGGGGCTCGCAATTGCGGCAGTGGTAAAGGGCTATCGTTGTATTTTCACTACTACAGACAAGCAAAGCAAAGAAAAGGTTGATGCGCTAAAGGCGTTTGGCGCGGAGGTCATCGTTTGTCCAACGGATGTTGAACCGGAAGACCCAAGAAGTTATTACAGCGTTAGTACCCGATTGGCGGCAGAAATTCCAAATGCTTGGAAACCCAATCAATACGATAATTTAAGCAATTCAAAGGCCCACTATGAACAAACAGGTCCTGAAATTTGGGATCAAACGGATGGAACTATTACACATTTGGTTGTTGGAGTGGGAACTGGGGGAACGATTTGTGGAACTGGCAAATACCTAAAAGAGAAAAATCCCGCAATTCAGATGTTGGGAATTGATACTTACGGTTCAGTATTTAAAAAATACAAAGAGACCGGCATTTTTGATAAAAACGAAATTTACCCCTACATTACTGAAGGTATTGGCGAAGATTTCTTGCCAGCGAATGTCGACTTCTCAGTTATCGATCATTTCGAAAAAGTTACCGATAAGGATGCTGCAGTAATGACAAGACGCATTCCGCGAGAAGAGGGGATTTT
>CAMBTR010000116.1 GCA_945870885.1 Chryseobacterium gleum
ACAAAATATTTAAACATTTGGGTTTGCGATTTGAGCGTGAACAACCAAGACAATTTATTGGGTTATGCCTTTCCACCCTATGGCCATCCTTCATGGACGAGTGGATCTTGGGTCGCCGATAACCGTCAGGGAGTGGTATTGCATTATAAAATAGTGGGGAGGAACAATCCACGTGCAACCGGTGCCATCGCTTCCGCCAATATGGGTAGGTGCGCGGTTCATGAAGTGGGTCATTTTTTGGGGTTGCGGCATATTTGGGCCGATGATCAATTCAGTCCGAATAGGTGCACCTTGGATGATTACATCGACGATACCCCACTGCAAGGCATCGGAGCGGGGTTTACGTGTAATTTGGGCGGAAATACTTGTATAGAGCCCAAAAACGACATGCCTGACATGTTTGAAAACTACATGGATTATGCTACTGAGGCATGTCAGAACATTTTTACCAAGAAACAGGTATCGATGATGCGAAAGTCAATTACTGAGTATCGGGTGGATTTGCCAATCAAAGTTGATATTGTAACTAAGATGCGAATTTTTGATACAGTTGTATACAACGAGATTTTAATTTATCCCAAGCCAAATAGCAAGAAAGTGATGGTGGAGGTAAAGAATGAGGATGTTTTAGAACTGTTGGAGGTTCAGTTTTTTACGATGTTAGGCCAGGCGATGACTGAGCCCATTGCCATCAAAAAGAATGAAACCTTAGTGGATACAGAGTCTTGGTCAACCGGTGCTTATGTCGCTTTTTTGGTCCGCACGAGCGATGGCAAAGTCATTCGCAAGCAGAAGTTATTTGTAGAGTAAATTAAAGTTCCTTTCTCAAACGCGCAACGGGAATCCCCAATTGCTCGCGATATTTTGCTACCGTTCTTCGGGCAATGTTGTACCCTTTTTCTTTGAGTAAGTCCATCAAGGCTTCGTCTGTGAGGGGTTTTACTTTGTCCTCTTGTCCGATTGCGTTGCTCAGAATTTTCTTGATTTCGCGGTTGCTCACCTCTTCGCCATCGTCGTTTGTGAGTCCTTCAGAGAAGAAGAATTTCAACGGGATGATGCCAAAATCGGTTTCCACGTATTTGCTGTTTGCCACGCGAGAAATGGTAGAAATATCCAGCTCAACTTGGGTTGCAATGTCTTTCAAAATCATTGGCTTGAGTTTGGTCTCGTCGCCGCTTTCTATGAAGAATTCGTGTTGACGTTGTACGATGGCTTGCATGGTTTTCATCAGCGTGTTCTGACGTTGTTTCACGCTATCGATGAACCATCTGGCCCCGTCTACTTTCTGTTTTATATATTGAACCGCATCGCGCAGCTGTTTTTCTTTATGAGGGCTATTTTCGTAGGCTTTCAGCGTTTCGATGTACGAAGCGCTTAATCGCAATTCAGGTGCATTTCTGCCATTTAATCGCACTTTGAGCACCCCTTCGTCGTTGATGACAGTAAAGTCCGGCACGATGTACTGCGTTTTTCCGCTGATACTTCCTGTTTCACCTGGTTTTGGATTGAGCTTTAGGATTTCACCCATCGCTGCTTTGAGTTGCTCATCGTTAATTTTGAGACTCTTTTTTATTTTATCGTAGTGCTTCTTGGTAAAGGCATCGAACTGTTCAGAAAGTAGTTTCTCGGCCAGGTCGATGGCGGGATTGTCGCCATAATCCTTTTTATACAACTGAAGTAAAAGGCATTCTTGTAGGTCACGCGCCGCGATTCCTGGCGGATCGAAATTCTGAATTTTAATCAACAATCGCTCAAGTTGGGCCTCGGTGGCCATTACGTTTTCGTTGAAGGCGAGGTCGTTGACGATACTGCGCAATTCACGGCGTAAATAGCCATCGTCTTCGATGGAGCCGATGAGGTGATAAACGAGTTCTAGTTCGCGGTCTTCAAAAATGGCGCGGGCCTGTTCGTAGAGGTATTCGTGGAAGGTGCTTTGCGCGGCTAGGGGCATTTCGCGGTGCTCTTCATTGCTGTAATCCTCGCCCATGCGGAAACTTCCGTAGTCGTCGTCGCCACTGGCGCGGAGCAGTTCATCCACATTGATATCCTGACCATAATCGTCGTAGGCATTGTCGATTATTGGCTCTTCTGGACCCGATTCCTCAGTGCTTGATTCGGGCTTTTCTTTGCGATCATCATTGTTGCGATCATCGTTTATTCTATAATCAATGGCTTCATCCACTCCTTCCAAATTCTCCAGAGCGGGATTGTCGAGCAGCTCCTGCCCCACCTTCTCCTCAAAGTCTTGTGTATTCAGTTGAAGCAGCTTAATAAATTGAATCTGTTGCGGACTCAGCTTCTGAAACAGCTTCTGCGATAACTCTTGTTTGAGGGCCATATCACAAATATAAGAAATTTTGCCCTTTTAACAAATATCGTGCCACAAATTTTGAAGCCCTTTTCTTATCTTTGCGATACAAGCATTTTCAATCGATCATAATAATCAAAGAGTTAACATGGGAAGTCAGGATTTCAGTTCAAAAGCGGTAAGTATACAGAACCTTCAATCGCACATCAACGAAACAGTCGTTTTGCGAGGATGGGTATCAAATAAGCGTGAGGGCAAGGGTATTGTTTTTGTGATTTTGCGCGATGGCACGGGCTATGTTCAGTGTGTGGTAACGGCGGAAACGGCGAATGAGCAGTATTTAGAGGTGGCGCAAACGTTGAGTTTGGAGACCAGTGTTGAGTTGCATGGATTGTTAAAGGCGGATGAGAAGCAGTTGGGCGGTGTGGAATTGCAGGTTACTTCGCTGAGTGTTTTTGGCGTTTCGGAGAATTATCCCATTGCGAAAAAAGAACACGGGATTGAGTTTTTGATGGATCAGCGACATTTATGGTTGCGTAGTACACGTCAGTGGGCCATTATGCGCATCAGGAACACCATCATTTATTCGATCCACGAATATTTCCAGGGAGAGGGTTTTGTGCAGATGGACGCTCCGATTTTTACGGGGAATGCCTGTGAGGGCACCAGCACTTTGTTTGAAACAGATTTTTACGGCGAGCAGGCTTTTTTGAGTCAGAGCGGACAGTTATACGGTGAGGCGATGGCGATGGCCATGGGCAAAATTTATACGTTTGGTCCAACGTTTAGGGCCGAGAAATCTAAGACGCGCAGGCATTTGTCTGAATTCTGGATGATAGAACCTGAGATGGCGTTCCATGATATTTTTCAAAACATGGATTGCATCGAAGGCTTTTTGCAGCACGTGTTGAAGCGGGTTTTGGAGAAGTGTAAGGGCGAATTGACCACTATCGGAAGGGATGTTTCTGTATTGGAGTCGAGTTTGGGTGCTTTTCCTAGGATGACATACGACCAAGCGGTTAGGATTATTAAGGGTGAAGAGGATGTGAACGGGGTGAATAGTATTGTGAGTTTGGAGGATGAGCTGAAGCGTTGCGAGGCTTTGTTGGTTTCTTTGGATGCAGAAATTGCCGAAAGAGAGGCAAAGATTGCGGTCCCAGGAATGAAAAAAGGCGAGATCAATTTCAACCAGACCAAGATTACCCAGTTAAAGCAGGATAAATCGGACGTAGAGGAAGATTTGAGGAATATTCCGCAGTGGATTCAGAGTGCGAAGAATTTTAAATATGGTGAGGATTTTGGTGGATCAGACGAAACGGTAATTACTCGATTGTTTGACCGACCGGTGATGGTTTACGATTGGCCTCATGAAGTGAAGGCATTTTATTTGAAGAGAAATCCAACCGATTCTCGTTTTGCACGCGGGGTGGATGTTTTGGCTCCAGAAGGATATGGTGAAATAGTAGGTGGCGGCGAAAGAGAGACGGATTTGGAGTTACTGAGATCTAAAATCGTTGAGCACGACTTGCCAATGGATGCCTTTGAGTGGTATTTGGATTTAAGACGCTACGGTTCTGTCCCTCACGCGGGTTTTGGTTTGGGTCTGGAACGATTGGTTACTTGGGTGTGCAAATTGAAGCACGTTCGTGAAAGTATACCATTCCCGAGGATGTATGGCAGACTGACACCTTAAGTTTTGCGTTGAAAGTGACGATTTGTTGGCTTGTTTTTTCAGGAAATATGTCGATTTTGAGCCCTAAATCTGCTGCATAACAAGAACTTAAAAAAAATTTGTTGTTTTCCACAATTTGTTAACATTTAATTAAACTTGTTGGTATATTTGTGGTCCTTATGAGCACAACTACACGACATTTGATCTTACAACGATGCTTTGAAGCGATTCAAGCGAAGGGTTTCGAGACCTTGCGCACAGACAAAGAGATAGCGCGATTGAAAATTACAAAGGGAGCGTTTTATCATTACTTTCCGAATAAATCGGAGTTGGGATATGCTGTTGTTGATGAGGTGATGTTGCCATTTTATGAACAGAAATGGGCGACGTTGAATAATATCGAAACGGGAGTAGCGTCTGCATTGAACGCGGTTTTTGAAAATGAAAAGTCAAAAGCCACGGACACTTCAATTAAGCGTGGCGATGTTCTTACCAATATGATTTTAGAAATGAGTCATGCTGATGAATTATTTCGTCAGAAATTGGAAGCGGTGAACGAAGTTCAGGTTCGCATTTTGCAAAAGGCCATTATGACCGGACGTGTAGCGGGGGAATTGAAAAATCAAACGGATGCGAGATCTATGGCTCTATTTATTATAGGTCAAATGATGGGTTGTTATACGATTGGTAAGGTACGTGCGTCCAAGGACACGTTTATTAGTATGGTGAGTACGCTCCAGAAACAAGTAAAAGAGTCGTTGGTGATGGATTCTGTTGAACTAGAAAAAAAGGCATCTATCGTTGCAAGTGCAGCGAGTGCGCCACCAAGTTATCCAACATTGGGATCGGGTAGTTCAAATAATATTGTTGAAGAAGAGAAAACCCCTCGTGGAGGTTGGTTTAATCGCAGCAGATAATACAGAATGGTGTGATTTGATCTTCACATCTTAAAACAAGGATTCAAGGTTATTCGCAGGTTGTTAGTTGCCTCATTGCGGACCCAAGAAACAAATAGCTCATAAAAAGAAAGGGCTTCCGCGAGGAAGCCCTTTCTTTTTATGTCGTTTGAAACGA
>CAMBTR010000117.1 GCA_945870885.1 Chryseobacterium gleum
CATCGCCTCTGGATCGTAGCATTGCACTTTGGCACCGCGTTGCAACAACGCATCTATCATTTCCAAAGCCGGTGCTTCACGAATATCGTCTGTGTTGGGTTTGAAAGCCAATCCCCACATCGCAACGGTTTTACCCTTGATATCGCCGTAGTGCGCATCGATCTTAGGCAACAAAGCCTTCTTTTGATCATAGTTGACTTCTTCTACCGCCTTCAAAATTTTGAAATCGTAATTTACTTCAGCAGCACTGTGCACCAACGCCTGAACATCCTTGGGGAAGCAACTTCCGCCATAACCGATACCAGGGAACAAAAAGCGCTTTCCGATGCGGTCATCGCTGCCCACACCCTTACGAACCATATCCACATCCGCACCTAACAACTCACACAAACGAGCAATCTCGTTCATGAAAGAAATCTTGGTTGCCAAGAAACTATTGGCTGCATATTTTGTCAACTCCGCACTGCGGGTATCCATGTGCATTACAGGGTTGCCCTGACGTACATAAGGAGCATATAATTCATCCATCACTTCAAAAGCGCGCTCACTTTTGGCACCAATTACCACGCGATCCGGTTTCATGAAGTCGTCCACTGCCACACCCTCGCGCAAAAATTCTGGGTTACTTACCACATCAAACTCTCCGCTGTAGTTGGCACGAATGGCAGCTTCAACTTTATCCGCAGTACCCACAGGAACTGTGCTCTTGTCGACAATCACTTTGTAGCCCGTCATGATTTTACCCAAGTGGTCAGCCACACCCAAAACGTATTTCAAATCCGCAGCACCGCCCTCACCCGGAGGGGTTGGCAAGGCCAAAAAGATCACTTGCGCATCCTTGATGGCATCTTCCAAATTGTTGGTAAAAGTTAAACGGCCTTCTTTCAAGTTGCGCTTGAAAAGTATCTCCAATCCAGGTTCAAAAATGGTGATCTGACCGCCACTTAACATGTCAACCTTGCGCTGATCAATGTCAACACAAATCACGTCGTTGCCGGTCTCCGCGAAACAAGTTCCGCTCACCAAACCTACATAACCAGTTCCTACTACTGCTACTTTCATTCGATTTATTGGGATTTTTGGATAAAATTTTGTATATTGAGTATGATGTAATTCTGTTGCTCAATGTCCAATTCTGGGCAAATGGGCAAACTCAGAACACGATTGCAAAGGTCTTCTGAAATGGGCAGACTAACAACCTGCTTATAGGCCGTTTGCAAATGTAATGGCGTCGGATAATAAATCATTGATGGTATTCCGTGATCCGATAAGTAAGATTTTAACGCATCACGCATCGCAGAAGATTCACAAGTAATTGTATATTGATGAAAAACGTGAGAACTATCAACAGTCCTAACGGGAATTGTCAAGCCGTCTAAAGATGTCAAAGCCGCATCATATTTGGCAGCCACGGCGCGACGTGCTTTCTCAAAATCCAGCAAATGAGGCAATTTCGCCATCAATACGGCGGCCTGCAAGGTATCTAACCTAGAATTCAAACCGATAATATCGTGCTGGTATTTAACAGTCTGACCGTGATTTGCCATGCTGCGCAATCGCTGAGCTAGATCATCATCGTTTGTGAAAATTGCACCGCCATCGCCATAACAACCCAAATTCTTACTCGGGAAAAAGGAGGTTGTGCCGATATGACCCATCGTTACGGCAAATCCATGTTCCGCGGGAGTGCAATATTGTGAACCGATGGCCTGCGCGGCATCTTCAACAACGTATAAATTGTGCTTCTTCGCCAAAGCCAACAACGGTTCCATGGAAACCATCTGTCCGTACAAATGCACAGGTGCTATCGCCCTCGTATTCTCGGTAATCAATGCTTCAACCAATGAAACATCCATCAAAAAAGTGGCTGGGTCTACCTCAACAAAAACGGGTTGCAACTCAAGCAACAGGAGAACTTCCGCCAAGGCCGCATAGGAAAACGCAGGCGTGATGACTTCCGATCCCTTGGGCAAATCCAAAGCCATGAATGCCAATTGCAAGGCATCGGTGCCATTGGCGCAAGAAATCACATGCTTCACTTGGTATCGTTCTGCCAATGCAGATTCCAAAGCCTTTACGGCTGACCCCTGAATAAAATCGGCTTGGATGAGCACCTGCTTCATCGCCTGATCGATCTCAGACGATAAACGGGCATACTGCGCCTGGAGGTCAACCATTTTTATGCTACGCATAACTACAGCAAAATTAGTGGAATTTATTTCCTGTCAATCAATTATTTGGAGCGCTGTCTAACCACTTCGTAAGTGATAACGCCGGCGGCCACGGATACGTTCAATGAACCGACGCCTTTGGCCGACAATGGAATCTTAACATGCGCATCGCACAGTTTCCAAGTATCCACGCTCAAACCAGTCTCTTCGTCGCCCAGTACAATTGCGATAGGGCCTGTTAAATCAGCATCAAACAAAACTTCTGACGTTTTCTCTGTAGCACCCACAATTTTAACACCGCTGTTCTTTAGCATCTTGATGCTACCATAAAGCGACTGCGTTCTACAAACAGGGATTTTCATCAATGCACCCGCAGAAGTCCTCACCGCATCGGCACTCAGCGGAGCAGAACCTTTCTCAGGGACCAGGATTCCATGTGCACCCGCGCAAGCTGCTGTCCTAGCGATAGCTCCAAAATTTCGGACATCGGTTACACCATCTAAAATCAGAATAAATGGATCTTCACCCGCTTCAAAAGCCCCGGCCACAACCGTATCTAAATCGGCAAAATCCACCGCGCTCACAGAAATAACCACGCCTTGGTGATTGCCCTTTACAAGCGTATTCAACTTGGCCAATGGCACCTGTTTCCAAATGAGATTTTTGGAGCGAAAAATAGGCAATAAGTCCTTTAACTGACCTTGCAAAACACCCTCTTGCAGCCAAACTTTGTCAACCGTTCTACCCGATTGCAACGCCTCCAATACGGGATGTATCCCATACACGAATGCGTCTTTTTCCTTTTTTCTAAATTCCATAAAACAAAGGTCCCGCCTGCGGCGGGACCCATTTTTTTCTAATTACATGCCCGAAGCACTCTCCGAACTCTCATAATTCACGCCCACCGCTGCAGTTTCCCTCTTGTAAGCCTCAGCCCAATCCTTCTTGCCCAAACGTTCACACTCTCCCACAATATTCTTAATCAAATCACGACTCATTTGGACCTCTCTCGCGCCAAACATCTCATCCTCCCACTTCGCAAAATAAGTTCCATATTGAACACAATCCTTGATCGCCATATCCAACACTTTCTTTGCAGACGCTATATCACCCAACTCCAACAATGTAACACCGTAATCCGCTTTGTATTCTTTTCTCATCGGCATTACTGTCTCTGGAATCTCTATTAATATGTGATTCAAAACCTCAATGGCACGCTTGCGATAAATCGACAAAGAATCTCCCTCGCGTTGCATGTACTCCTCAACAGAACGGAATCCTGATGGAATTGGAGCCCCCGTAATACCCACCTTGTCGATCTGACTCTTGTATTGCTCGTATGTTTTGATCTTGCTCAAATAGGTGCGGGCAAGCAACATCGACATCTGTTGCATATCACCAGGTACATAAGCAGCCTTGTCGTCTAAGTAGAAATTTTTCTTCTCCTTCATACCACAGTACTTATATTTTTTAACCAAGTTACTATACAACTTATAGTCGGCTACGCGCAATGGCTGACGTGAACTGGCACCACCTTTGATCGGCACAAACTTGTAAACCAAGCCTTCCAACTGCAAATAGTTGTTCAAATCATAGAAATCGTAACCGCTCACACTGGTGAAATAAATCGGACGCTTCCAACCTGATTTTGCATTCTGATTGATCAAATCCAAAACCAACAAATCACCCTTAGAAATATAACCGCCACCCAATGTGATTTCGATGCGATCCACCACCTCTGAAGTGTCCTTGGTAGGAACAAATCCCGAAGCAATCACCGACTTACGGTCCACTGGGAACCAAACAGTTTTGGATTTAAAGTAATTTCTCTCAACCCCCGTTTTATTCTCATCTTTCACCTGCTTCAACACAAAATCCAACAAAGTAGATTTCCCTTCGATATCTTGGATTTCGATACCACCCTCAAAGCTACCCGTCTGTAAATCTTCTTTCGTCAATGTCAATGGCAACGGCTCAGATTCATAAACCTTATCCAACAAAACACTGCTATACCAATCCGTAGGCAACAAACTTTGGTTGATAATCCGCACGTCGGTGCGAATCCCTTCCACATTTTGAGCATACCACAACGGATACGTATCGTTATCGCCGTTACAGAACAAAATTGCGTTGGGTTCCAACTGGTCCAAGAAATTCCTTGCCATGTCGATACCGATTCTTCTGCCACTGCGATCGTGATCGTCCCAGTTTTGATATCCCATATTTACAGGCACCAACAAAATCGATGCGGCAGTAGCCGCCATCGCACTCTTGCTACCCAAATATTTGCGAATCATCTCGGCCAATGCCAATACACCCAAACCTACCCAAATACAGAAAGTTTGAAACGATCCCACCAACGCATAGTCCCTTTCACGGGGCTCATATGGCGGTTGATTCATATACACGTTGATCAAAACACCGGTAAACAAGAACAATGTCATCACCAACCAGAAATCGTATTTGCGCTTTTTCAAATGGGTTAATAAGCCCAATATTCCGAGTAACAATGGCAAGAAATAGTAGGCATTCTTCGCTTTTTGGTTGACATAATAATCTGGCATTCCCGCTGACGGACCCACCACAAAACGATCCACCAAAGAAATTCCACTATACCAGTTTCCATCAAAACGGGT
>CAMBTR010000118.1 GCA_945870885.1 Chryseobacterium gleum
AATCGTGAGCCGCGTACAGAGAATTCGGAAAATACCGTTTCAACGCCTACACCAAGACCGGAGCCCCAGCTTACTCCTGACGAAAAGCGTAGGAGAGAGGCATTGGCCCTGTTTACCGACATGGATGGTGTGGTTTCTACCCAAGGTGTGCTGGAAACTGTGCCTGATGGTTACGGATTTTTAAGATCCCCAGATTACAATTACGTTGCATCACCCGATGATGTATATATCCCTGGTTTTATGATCAAACAAAATGGTCTCAAAACAGGCGATACCGTTCGCGGTAGCATTCGTCCGCCAAAAGAAAATGAAAAATATTTCTGCTTGGTGAAAATTGAAAGCGTAAACGGACGTACCCCAGAAGAAGTGAGAGATCGCGTTGCTTTTGAACACCTTACTCCATTATTTCCGGATGAGAAATTGAATTTGTGCGATAGCGCAAGCAATTACCCCAATCGAATCATCGATTTGATATCGCCCATCGGAAAAGGACAGCGCGGATTGATTGTGGCCCAGCCCAAAACCGGTAAAACGTGGTTGCTGAAAGGCATCGCAAACGCCATCGCCAAAAATCACCCAGAAGTTTATATGATCATTTTGTTGATCGATGAACGTCCGGAGGAAGTAACCGACATGGCTCGCAGCGTTCGTGCGGAAGTAGTAGCATCAACGTTTGATGAACCCGCCGATAAGCACGTGAAATTGACCAATATTGTGCTTGAAAAAGCCAAAAGATTGGTAGAATGCGGACATGATGTTGTCATTTTGTTGGATTCTATTACTCGATTGGCTCGTGCTTATAACACCGTTCAACCTGCATCAGGAAAGATTCTTTCGGGTGGAGTTGATGCAAATGCGCTTCACAAGCCAAAACGTTTCTTTGGTGCTGCCAGAAATATCGAAGGCGGTGGGTCATTAACCATTATCGCAACAGCATTAACGGACACTGGATCGAAAATGGACGAAGTGATTTTTGAAGAATTCAAGGGTACCGGTAACATGGAATTGCAGTTGGATCGCAAACTTTCTAACAAGCGAATTTTCCCTGCGATTGATATACTTTCTTCTAGTACTCGACGTGATGACCTCCTTGTTGATAAAGTAACCAACCAAAGAATGTGGGTATTAAGGAATCATTTGGCCGATATGAACAGCGAAGAAGCCATGAATACCTTCCTCAAATACATGCAGAATACAAAGGATAATAACGAGTTCCTTATTAGCATGAATAGATAATCCTACACTGCGAAAAAAATGTGCAAAACCCGTGTGATAGGAGGCAAATTCTGTTGTTTTTTTGAAAAATATATTTGAAGAGATGGACAAGCCTAAAGTTGTTATTGAGTACGCCAAATTGTCGCCCGAATTGCTTGATTTATTCGACGAGACTTTCCCAACCGGCGTAACGGGAAAAACGGTTCGATATCCCAATTCAAAAGGGGAAATTGTAACGGCCGTTAGATTAGAAACGGAGTCAACCAGTTATTTGGTTAAGTTGAGCACACGCGCTAAAGAAGTCCTTTCAGACGAGGATTTAGATGCATTGATACGCTCTTCTACCAAATCCAAAGGGGATGATGAAGAAGAGGAAGCAGAAGAAGAGGAGGAAGAAGCCGAAGACGATCCGCGTAAAGCTAGCACGGATGATGAAGACTAATTTATGAATTTTACTGCTGTAATAACGGGTGCTAGCAAGGGGATAGGTTTTTCTGTAGCCCGAAGATTGGCTGAAGCGGGATTCTCTCTGTTCATCGTAGGAAGAGATAATAATCGATTGTCTGACGCAAAATCGCAGTTGCTTTCAGCGGGTGCGCCAGAAGTATATACTTTTTCCGGCGATCTATCGCAGTCTGATGTTGCTAAACGATGCACCGCTGAGATTTTTGAAACCTGGTCGTCGCTTACGGTTTTGGTGAACAACGCAGGCGTTTTCTTGCCAGGAACGATGATGGAAGAAGAGGAGGGTCAATTTGAAACCTTGATGACAACCAACATGAACTCTGCCTACCACATTACCAAAGGTTTGTGGCCCTTATTGAAATTATCCAATAGAGCACATGTTTTTAATATGTGCAGTATCGCAAGTATTACAGCCTATGCCGCTGGGGGGAGTTATTCTGTTTCCAAATTCGCAATGCTAGGGTTTAGTAAGTCGCTCCGATTGGAAGGGATTCCTCATGATATCCGCGTAACCGCTATTTTGCCTGGCGCCACACTCACGGATAGCTGGGCTGGTGTTGATTTGCCCTCCACGAGATTTATTAAGCCAGAGGATGTTGCAAATGCTTTGTATTCAGCATTCTTAATAAATGAAAATACAGTAATGGAGGAAGTAGTCCTGCGGCCGATTTTAGGAGATATTTGACCTTGATTTGGTTGGTGTGCTTTTGTTAGCTGATCTGCGCTTTTTTGCGTTTTGTTTAGAATCATTGGATCCTTTCGTGCAATTTTTTTGTCATGCTTGTTTCATAGATTAAGGTTTGATAGATTTTTATTATATTTGCGTTAAACACTAAAAACAGATGAAAAAATTATTACTTTCATTCGCCGCGTTGATCGGATTAACCACCGGGGCGATTGCTCAAACAGCAGAGCTTAAAATTTCTGATGCTCAGAAAAACATTTCAGTTAACAAGACTTCTTACGTTCTAAAGGATAAAAAACTGGTGCCAAGCCGTCGCGCTGATGTTTACAGCGACTGGTACAATTTTACTGGATCTTACGAAGAAGGTACTTTGTTGGGTCAGAAATTAGATCGTTTTGTAAACTTTATCCAACCTGATTCAAATCTTTACACTGTATATTCTGATGGCAAAAAATCACCAACAGCTTGGCACGTGATTGGTTCAACCTTCGATCCAAAAGATAGTAACTACTTGGCTTCAGGTAAAAGCGTATTGACTCGTTTTAATCCTTACACCGTTGATTCATTGGCGTTTACTCAATTTTATATCCGTCAGGCAGACCAAATGACAGTGAATGGCAATTTGGTAGATATTGTTGATACAGTTTACATTCAGTATTTCAATATTGGTGGAATCAAAGTGGGTGGTTATTCTTATCAGGCCAATCCAGGAGTAACTTACCGTTATGCGACTCCTGCGGTTGACAATTTCTCTACCAAGACATTGTTGAACAGTACTGCAATCAAAACAGATACGCTTTTATTGACAAAAGCATATGCTGATAGTTTGGTTATAGAAAATGGCACGCCTAAATCATTTGTTGGTCGTGGAGTTCAAATTCCAGTTAATGTTAAGTCTCAATCAACCAACGGTGCAAATAACTCTGCTAACCTGTTTGCTTTCAGTATTGTTTACAAGCCAATGCAAAAATCGAAATTGGGTGATATCGGTATCGCTTACGATGGTTCTGCTTGGATGAAATACAACTTGTACGGATTGAGCTTGGCTTCATTGACAGGCCATGCACAAGAAATTCTTTCTACCAATAAGATTAACAACATGTTCCTTTGTAATTCTCAAGTTCGTTATGGTCAAACCTTATTTGGTTTCTTGAAGTCTTACTTGCCAGGTACTATTTGGACAAATTCTTTGTTCTTCTCTAACTTCATTCACATCACAACCCCGAACTTGTCAACCAGCAAAATCAACTCTGGTATCACTGGTATCCAAGTTTATCCTAACCCAGCTGCTAGCAATGCACAAGTTGATGTTGTTTTTGACTTGAGTGCAAATTCAATGGTTAAAACTGTTGTAACCGACATGAACGGTCGTGTTGTATTGAGCAACGAAGCCAAGCAATGTGTTGCTGGTCAAAACGCTGTTGTTGTTAACACCAACGGTTTGTCAAGCGGTATTTACATGGTCACATTGGAAAGTGCTGCTGGTCGTGTAAGCAGTAAATTGACAGTAAACTAATCACTTATTATATCTGTTGAAAAGAGCCGGGCTTGCCCGGCTCTTTTTTGTTTGTAAACAACGATTTTTGTTCTGTATGTTGGACCCAAAAGTAAATCGATGTTTGAATGGCTTTGTCTTTTGGATCGGATTTGGGTTTATTAACTTATGGTCGGGGTCATCAGCTGTCCTAAACGCACAAACGTTTGAAGGAATACAAAATAGCAACTTCGCTGGCGTTCATTCCGTGTATTCAAATCCTGCCTTGCTAACGTCAATGGCCTATAAACGACATGCGAATATTTCTACCTTGGGGTTTGAAGTCAATAATAACATGTTCGTCATCACCGCGCCCTTTACACTTTGGGAAGCAATTACTGGAAATGTTCCAGCACAATATCAAAACGCCAACGGCAAAGTATATTGGCAAAAAGACTTTCTAAAACAGCAGCCCATTGGCACTTCTGGTTGGGGTAGTGTATCCGCAGAATACAGAGGTCCATCTTACGCCAATCGCATTGGAAAGCGGTTTGTATGGTCAACACACAGCAGAACTAGAACACAAGTTTCTGTAAGAAATGTCTCTACAGGTTTACTGGATTACGGACGGGTTTTGTTTGATACTTCTATGCAAGGCAAAAACGGGAATTTGGACCAACGGTCATCGTTGCCATTTTCTTTTCAAGCGAATGCCTATCAAGAATTGGGTGCTTCATTGGCCGCAGCTATCATAGATTCAAAGAAGTTGAAAATTTCCATCGGTGGTACTGCTAAATATTTAATGGG
>CAMBTR010000119.1 GCA_945870885.1 Chryseobacterium gleum
CTATTGATCATGAAATTGTTGTGCACTCCAGCAGCATTATCGACACCGATAGCCAAAACGCCCCCTTTTGACCGAGGGAAGAAATTTCTAGATGAAAATGATGCTGTTGTTGAGAAGTTGACATTCCCGTTGCTTAAGATCTTTTGATTTTGGGTGGTTGCACCTGTCGCTGTATCGATCTGAAATAACAGCACTCGGGTATTAGTAAATGTTTGATAAACTGAACTAACCCATAACGACGAACCTTCAAAATAGGCATGTTGACCGCCCTCAGCAACATTATTAGTGCCGATGTTTCGCGACCATTTCCTAGTGCCGTTGGCCGTAAAAGCACACACCACCGTATTGGCCGTTAACCCAGCACCTGTAGTACCAATTGCATAGATCGTGCCGCCGGGTGCAACCAAAACATGGCCAAATTGATTAATCCCGTTGCTAGTCCCCTTCCACACTTTTCTAATTGTACCGTCATTGTTCACGAAAACTGCAAACGGATACGTTTGCAAAGTTCTACTCCACCCCGTAATTACCCATTCATTTCCCACGCGAGCAATTCCATAAGCGTGGTGTTCGTTATTATTCAAATCAAGGTTAATACTCCATTTATTAATACCCGTAGAATCCAAAAGCGCCGCGATGATATTGGATTTACCCGTTTGCTGCCTGCCTTCACCCACCACAAGTATTGTATTGGCATCATAAACCAAGGCCCGCATTAAAATATCAGACTGACCATTCCTAGAAAAACTTGGCGTTTGTTTTGTCCACTTCAACTTTCCACTGGCCGTAAAATAGGAAACAACACCCAACGATGTGTTAATAGACGACACCGCAGACGAACCCACAACAACCGCTCCACCAGAAGGTGTCACAACCACATCATTGATAGCGTCATTTGCTGTAGCAGATCCCTTTACTCCGTATCGGATACTTGACACAAATTTCCCAGTATCGTTAAAGCGCATCAGAAATCCATCTTGGTGATTTGACCCTAAAACCCTTCCATAGCCCGCAACCCAAAAACCTTTTGCATCTCCAGAAACGGAAGTGGTTGACATGGTAGACAATCCAACCCTATCTGTATTCGTAAAATACTGCCGCTTTATAAACGGATAACAAATTCCTTGTGATTTTACGCCCGCAAACGACCCAAATCCCACTAAAATAATTAGTACTGTTTTCATAATAATTCGGATGCGATTCACCTGTATGTGTTTTTAATAGTTTGTAGACGACAAAATTCGCTTATTTGTTGGTTGGAGAACAAAAAAAAATAACACATTTGTGTAAAACCCAAAAAAATGTGTCTGCCCCCAAAGACTATTGAATTTTTCTTGATTTTCGCAAAAAGAAATCCCTGTGTTGCAATTATTGCAATTTCAACCCGATCAAGGCTTATCCCGTTTGGAGAATGCCAAACAAAATACCGACCTTTACAGCCAGAAGATATTTCTCTAATCAATTGGAAAAACTCATCATCTTTTCTGCCCCCTCTGGCTCAGGGAAAACCACAGTGGTAAAACATCTGCTGGAAGTCATGAGCAATCAACTGGCGTTTTCCGTAAGCGCTACAACCCGTAGCCCAAGACCCGGCGAAACGGATGGTAAGGAATATCATTTCCTTTCCATTGAAGACTTCAATCAAAACGTCGCCGATAACCAATTTCTAGAATACGAGGAAGTTTATGCCGGTATCCTTTATGGCACCCTCTGGTCTGAAGTAAAAAAGATCTGGGCCGATGGAAAAGCCGTCGTTTTTGATGTCGATGTAAAAGGCGGCCTCAACCTAAAACGCAAATTTGGCGATCAAGCGCTCGCTGTTTTCCTAAGACCTCCGAGCGTAGATGTCCTCATGGAACGCCTAACCAAGCGCAGCACCGAAGTGGAACACCAACTTCAAGAACGCATCGCAAAAGCAAACTATGAACTCAGTTTTGAATCTCAGTACGATACGGTAGTGGTGAACGACATCCTTGAAGAAACTTTCGCAACCTGCGAAAAATTGGTCAGTGATTTCATTCAAAACTAAAGAGAGACAGCATGCGCATTGGACTCTATTTTGGCTCATTCAACCCCATCCATTTTGGTCACCTACAAGTGGCCCATTACTTTCATATGCTGGGAAAGTTTGATGCCATTTGGATGATTCCATCGCCGCTAAATCCTCACAAATCGGAAGAAACCTTGGTACCTGCCAACCTACGACTGAGTTGGGTACAAAAAGCCATTGAAGGGGAAAAAGGATTGGAATGCAGTGATGTGGAGTTTCATTTGGGAACGCCAAGTTTTACGCATCGCACAGTAACACACCTTTACCAAGAATTCCGACAGCATCAATTTTCATTAATCATGGGTGCCGATAACTTGCAAAGTTTTCATTCCTGGAATCACGCGGAAGAACTTGCAAAAATTTGTCCGCTTCATGTTTATGCTCGGCCCGGCTATGCAAAACCCCAGGAACCGGTCCCTTTTGGAGCCACATGGTACGATGCGCCGCTACTCCATATTTCGGCCACGGAAATTAGAGACCTGTTAGCAAATCAGAAACCGATCGACCATCTAGTACCTCAATCAGTCATTGGTGAGGTCGAGGCTTTTTTTCAGCACTTTCTCGCGAATCAAAACGAGTAAGTACGCCACAGTAAACGTCACAAAAAACGAATACAACGCATACACCAGCGCCGGCTTTTCCATGCTCGAGTTATGCAATTTCTCGCCCGCTATTATCAGCGCCAGCGCCGTATTATGCAATCCCACCTCAATGGCAATGGTGATACGATTTCGGTAACTCAAGTTCAAGGGTATACCCACGATAAATCCCACTAGCATCGATAAAATATTGAGCGAAACAACATAAGGGGTTAGTAGCCAAATATCCGCAGCGGACATATCCGTTCCTCCATGCTGACTTCCTGCCAGAAATTTGAATCCGAACACGCAGAATAACAGTAAGGGCAAAATGATATTTACCCATTTGCTGATTCGGGTAACATGTCGGCCAAACTTACGTTTGGCCGACATTCCCAACAACGCAGGAATAATCGTGACCAGAAAAATCTCAAATAGCGTATTCCAAAACGGCAAATACACAACCTCAGCCCCTCCGTCTTTCATGAAATATCGCAGACACAAATTCACAACCAGAGGTATAGAAATCAGCGATAGCAGAGCATTACTGACAGTTAGCGAAACCGCTAAGGCCACATTTCCCTTCACAAAATAACTAACTAAATTGGATGTAATACCG
Organism: Chryseobacterium gleum; assembly: GCA_945870885.1. Taxonomy (GTDB): domain Bacteria; phylum Bacteroidota; class Bacteroidia; order NS11-12g; family UBA955; genus UBA955. Next base: position 3,248 of record CAMBTR010000119.1, read on the forward strand.
CCTGGACACAAACTCAGAATCATCATTCCCACCTTCATTTCAGGTGGCAAAGGACTCTGCATCACTATGAAAGCAGCAACAAAAGGTAAAATTACCATCTGCGCGAACAAACCAATCGCTAAACTCTTGGGCTGATCAAAAAGTTGCTGAAAATCCTCTCTCTTCAACGACAATCCCAACCCAAACATAATCAAGGCCAAAACAATGTTGAGGAGAAAATTGATGTCGATCATCGAAGTTGTCATAGCCCAAAATGGATCAAGAAATCCTGCGCCCTATCCACAAAATTATAGTGGCCTAACCGCCTGAATCCAAGTCGTTAACAAGAGTACGAAATGATAAGCAAAATACAAACCGATACCCGACAATATCAGACCAAAATAACGATTCACCAATGCGTAAACACTTTCGCTTAGCTTCCGTCCGATGTAATGACTTAAATACACTTTGCCCAAATCCAAACACAGCAACGTACATAAAATGGTGATCAATTCCACCAAAATTGGCAAGCGATCATGGAGAGATTCCCCTTCGTAACCCACACTCAATGTGGCGATTACACTCACCCAAAGCAGCATCACAAAGGGGTTGATAATATTCATAAAAAAGCCCCGATACACCGAACTACTTCCTTTGACCGTAATTTCAGGAATTTTGTGATTTTTACTAAAAATAGCCGTTAGACCCAGATATAAAATCGCTACGGCGGCCAACCCGGTAAAAACCAACTTAAACATGGGTGCCGTAAAATAGTGCGACAAACCAAAGAAGCAGAGCAGGGCGACAAACATTTCACTCAGGAAGATCCCCAGTGCAACATGCATCCCTTGTCGTTTCCCACCTTGAATACCCGTATGTATCAGCGTAAAAAAAGAAGGCCCAAAACTCAATATGCCTATCAAAAAGCCATACCAAATTCCTTTCCCTATCGATAATAATAATTCCAATTCGCTGCTTGCAATTTAGGCCCGATCTTGGGCGATACCAAACCGAGTTTACCCTAGGCCAATTTATCAGACACCCGCTGCAAAAACTCTTTCGCCAAGGCCGGATGGGCTGCAATTATCTCCCGCGTAAACAAAACCGAAGGTCCTCCGGTAAAGTTCGATACAAATCCGCCTGCTTCTTCAACCAACAAAACGCCGGCCGCCACATCCCATGGTGCCAAGCCCATTTCGTAAAAAGCATCAAAACGTCCCGCGGCCATATAAGCCAAATCAATGGCGGCCGAACCCATTCTGCGCAATCCGTGAGTGCTCCGCATCAAATCGGACAACAACTCCAAATAGGGTGTCATTTTTTCAAAATCGTAGTA
>CAMBTR010000120.1 GCA_945870885.1 Chryseobacterium gleum
ATGCTTTCGGCGCCCAAAACGCTTCCAAAAATGGCAGCGCTGTAATCAGAACCTTCTCTGCCTAGTGTTGTCGTTTCGCCGCTCTTTCCTCTGGCAATAAAACCTTGGGTAATGACCAAATTTGTCTTTGCGATGGGCATTAAATCGGACTTGATCAATTCTTCAGTCTCTTTCCATTGAACCCTAGCATCCCGATGCCTAGCATCTGTGATGATTAAGTTTCTCGCATCTACCCATTGATTTTGAATTCCTTGCGACAAAAGGTAGTGGCTCACGATTTTGGTGGCTATCAATTCCCCGTAACCAATGATTTGATCGTATAGAAAATCGTAATCATCCTTAGCACTTGGGCTATCAATAAAGTTCTCTAGCTCCAAATACAAGTTTTTTATGTCGCTTACACCAAATAAATTGCTCGATTCAAATAGTTCTGCAAGGATGCCGTTGTGATAATCGAAAACTACTTGTAATGCCGTTTTTACCTGGCCGGTATTGTGGTATTTGTGGTGAATTACCGACTCTAACGCATTGGTAGTCTTTCCCATAGCGCTGATAACTACAAGCACATCATTTGAGTCGTCCTTGGTAAGGATGGCAGCCACATTTTTTACTCCTGTAGCGTCTTTGATGGAGGCACCTCCAAATTTGAAAATTCTCATTGATGGGTTAGTAGTCGTTTAATTGGGGTTTTTGTTGTTGTTTTGCAAAATAAATACCATTTGTTGTTAAAGTAGTTATGTCCTATTCTAAAGTTATCACCCTCGAACAGTTTATTGTTGACCAGCAGTCGCTGTATAAGGACGCTCAAGGTTCTTTAAGTAAGATTTTTAGGTCGTTGGAGCTCGCCGCTAAGATGGTGAACCGTGATGTTCGCAAAGCGGGTTTGGTGGATATACTTGGGAATCAAGGATCTACGAATATTCAGGGCGAGGAGCAGAAAAAGTTGGATATCATTGCAAACAATATTTTTATTGCCAACCTTGAGAGAAGTGGTGAGGTGTGTATGATTATTTCTGAAGAGAACGACGATGTGTATTACGTTGAAGGGGCTGAAAACGAGAAATATGTGGTGGCAATGGATCCTTTGGACGGTAGTTCTAACATTGATGTGAATGCGAGTATAGGTAGCATTTTTTCGGTTTACAGTCGCAAAAACCCAATGGCTGCCCCAAGCATCGATGACTGTTTACAAAAAGGCAAGCATCAGGTGGCTGCGGGATATTTTATTTATGGCTCTAGTACGATGTTGGTTTATTCAACAGGCGTGGGCCTGAATGGATTTACCTTGGACGATGGCATTCAGGAATTTTGCTTGAGTCATCCCAATATTCAAACGCCAGCAGACGGAAAGATATTTAGTGTGAACGAAGGGAATTTTGAGGATTTCCCCGCGGGTGTTCAAGAGTATATCAATTATTGTAAGACGAAGGATAAGTCTACGAGCCGACCTTATTCTGCAAGGTATATTGGATCATTGATTGCTGATTTTCATAGGAATTTGTTAAAGGGTGGTATCTTTTTCTATCCTCCCACCGAAAAGACACCTAATGGTAAATTGCGTTTGATGTATGAGTGCAATACGATGGCTTTTTTGGTTGAACAGGCCGGTGGTGCTGCTAGCACTGGAACTGAGCGTGTTTTGGATGTGAAGCCAACGGAATTACATCAGCGTGTGCCTTTGTTTATCGGCTCTAAGAATATGGTAGATTTGGCTGTGGCGATGCTGAACGAAGAGGCTACTGCTGCGGTTCTTACATAATCATTTGCAAGATGTCTAGCGACTTCAATGTTTTGCCAGGAATGGCGTGAATTTCTAAGTACTGTACCAATTTATTAACTAGGCTCCTTCTTTGTTTGGACGGTAGCGTGAAGTCGTTGTTGATGGAAATTTCTTCTAGTGCGGTACATAATTCCCCATCGATCATGTTGGAAGGGACGCTCTTTGATGTGGCAGGCATCCCCGACAAAATATCGAATCCAATACGTTTCGTTTCTTCGGTGATTTGAATGCCGTGACCGGTGACATCGCAAAAGCGAAATAGGAATTGTATGGGTAAAATGGGGAGGTGTTTGCAGCCGTCGTTGAGCGATTGAAAAGTGACTTTGCTGAGATCGAATAGTGTTTCTTCTGGCTGCTCTTCGTGTAAGCTGTGACTTAATATCTCCAAGAAAAACCATCGTACTTGGTCGTGCAGTGGGTGATGGGTGTATCCCCAACCTGATATCAAAGAAACTTCTTTGGCCCGCATCATGCCTCGATTTTGCTTGTGAAAAACGACTTCGATGAGGGTTCCGGGTTGGAAAAGGGAATTTTTATTCTGTTTGCCGTGGAGTCCTTGAATCAAAAAGGGAAGCAGCCCAAATTCTCGGGTAAACAGTTTCACAACGGCAGAATGGTCCGTATAGGGGGTGCGCTTGATGACCAGGGCTTCTGATTTAACAAGCATCGCATCGAAAATTAGTCAACCCATTCGGCGACGAACAAATTGGTGTCGCGCGTACCGTGGTTATTCCTATTGGAACTGAAAATCAGCTTTTTCCCGTCGGGAGAGAACATTGGGAAGGCATTGAAAATGCTATTGTTGGTGATGCGCTCAAGACCTGTGCCGTCTTCGTTGATCATATACAGCTGAAAATCATAACCGCGTTTACTATGGTGATTGCTTGAGAAAATGATTTTTTTGCCTGCGGGATGATAAAAGGGCGCCCAGTTTGCTTTGCCCAAGTGGGTGACTTGATGCAAGTCGCTGCCATCTAAATTGCAAGTGTAAATCTCCATATTCGTTGGCTCTACAAGTCCTTTGCTGAGAAGATCTATGTATTTTGCTTTTTCCTCTTCGGTCTCAGGGCGAGAAGCGCGAAAAACAAGTTTTTTAGAATCGGGAGAGAAAAATGCGCCTCCATCGTAACCCAAACCCGTTGTGATCTGACGTTGGTTGTTGCCATCGATGTCCATGATCCAGAGTTCTAAGTCGCCTGAACGGGTGCTGGTGAAAACGATAGATTTTCCATCGGGCGATACGGTTCCTTCAGCGTCGTATCCTGGAGAGTTGGTGAGTTTGTTGGTGATATTCCCTTTTAAATCAGCGACATAGATATCGAAATTGGAATAGATTGCCCAAACGTATTTGCCATTGGATTCTGGGGTTGGCGGACAGGCACTGTCGCCTTCATGCGTGCTCGCATACAAAATGTGTTTGTTGTCCGGCATGAAATACGAGCAGGTGGTTCTACCCAAACCAGTACTCACCAGCGCTGATTTTCTGGTGGTGTCTTTGATACCCATTTTTTTGATGGGTGAGGTGAAAATTTGATCGCACTGAACCCCCCATTGCTTGAAGTTGCTCTGAAAGGTTATGGCTTTGCTATCGAAACTCCAGTAAGCCTCAGCGTTATCACCACCAAAAGTTAACTGCGTTAAGTTTTTTAAATGTGGCTCTTCCGCCTTCGCAGCTGATGCATTAGGTGCGGTTTGGGCGTATGATGCATGCGCGAATGCAAGTGTGGAAAGGGCTAGTATTGTATGTTTCACGGTTGGCTAAATTCTGTGGTAAAGGTAATAATTATTGATTTTTTTAAGTGTAGAAATTCCATCGGAAAACCGATTTGTTGGATGCAAATTATTCAAAAAATCGAGAAATAAAAATGACATTACACCAAACGAACAAAAAAAACGAGGAAAGGTTACTGTAATATTTCCCAAGCCATTTTTGGATACCCTTTAACGCCTTGGTCGTTGTAAAAATCCACAAATTTCATTTTGATGATGGCATCTGTAGTTTTTATCAAATACACGCGATTGGGTACCATCGTATATCGCTCGGCAGTTTGGTCGTATTGCTTCCAATCGTAGCCGATCTCATCCTGTTTCTTGCCATACACCACGGCACTGGCATAGGCCTTGTCGATGGTGTTAAAATCCACTTTATCGAGCTGCGCAACACTCACCTTCTTCGAATTAATCAAGACCCCGCGAATCACATAAGGGTAGGGCACTCCATTGGCATCCGGCACACTCTCTTTGTAGGTGGTAAATAGAATGTCCCACTGATCGTTGTTGAAAGGTTCGTTGTCTACGATGCGATGCGCCAAGAACTGGTAATACACGAAGTTTTTGTCCCTGTTCACCGTGATCGTTTGTTTGCGCAGAAAACCATTGGGCTCCAAGTTTTTATATTCAAAATCGTAGGACTGGCCAGGTTTGCAGCCGTTGAATTTTAGCTGCACGTAGCGGGTGCTGTCTTTGATTTTATCGCCCAAATCAATCACATAGGTGTAGTCATTCACTTCCCACTGAGTGCCATTTTTTACAAATGCCAGCGGGAAAGCCGATGAATCGGGGTCGCCGTTGGGGTTGTCGAAATGCCATTGCACTTTTTTTATGCTATCGGCGGTGATCTTGCCGAAACTACTTCCAGCAAAACGCGCCACACCGAAACTCGCACTGATGCCGCCATTGATGGAAACA
>CAMBTR010000121.1 GCA_945870885.1 Chryseobacterium gleum
CTGCCTGGCCTATCCAACGGCAAATATGCCTTGGACTGATTCAATTCTAACTTGGAATGTTCATACCCGGAAGGAGAAAAAAACGTGAACAAAATATGCCGTTGGCTAGAGGCCGCCTGCAAGGCGGCCGCAATGGGCTTCGCCATCTCAAATTCCCCCAGCGATGCACAATGTATCCAAATCAAATCCTTCGGCGCAATGCCATCCTTCCACCACCCATCATTTAATCGAACTAGGGTTTCTCGCTGACCATCCCTCAACTTCCTGACCTTGGTATTCCAAAGCGCAAGCAATCCGATGCCCATCGCATAACATCGCATCGCTAAATTGTACAGCACCATGGATTAAAAATATTCGGCGTCCTTTATAACTCCGGATTGCCTAATGACAATAGGGATAATCAAACCTCCCGTAAAATTCAACCCGAGATCGAATTGTGTGACTCTAGCTGCGCGAAAAGTGCCAAAATCCCAGTCCCGAGTGGCTTTTGTGATTCCTTGATTCGTGCCCACACCAACATAAAAGCTCAGTGCTTCGGGATTCATATACTGCATGCGGAACTGTTGAGAAAAACAAAATCCCTTGCGATACCCATCGTAACCCTGTGTATAATCATTCTCCAACTGTGGCAACCGCCCCTTGTCGAACTGAAACTTGGTGTAATGTTCGATTCTACCTGCACCAACCACAACGCTCATCGTCCATGTTCTAGGATTGCTGAGGCTACTCTCTCTGAGTGCCCAAATCCTTCCAGCCACCAAACACGCGTTATAACCGCGCAAATAGGTCCGAATCACCGCCGGATTTCCGTTAATATCGAATAGATTTTGAGAAGGACCCACAATCCCACCGTACAAACTATCTGTATTGACGGTCCGCCCAGTGTAAGGAGAATAGTTGAACCCAATTAACCACTTTTCCTTGTGTTGGTATTCCGCCCCCAAATCAAACAAAGCCGTTCCAGCATATCGCTGAGCCCAGTTGCCCGCATTGTCTTGATAACCCGAACCCAAGTGAATACTCACCCAGTTGGGTCTAATTAATGTCGTTTTGATGTTTGTAGGTGCCGGTAATAACGTGTCCTTGGTTGGAGATTGAGCATACAGATTGACGATACAGCTGAAAAGTATCGTGAAAAACAAACTCTGGGTTGCTAGAAATCGCCTTGACACATAGCGAAGGTACAAAAGCCACAGTAAAATCCCAATGCGAAGTAAAAATATGGAAGGCCCTAAGCACTCGGCAAAATACGCATTAAGCAGTCTAAGAAACCCGATAGATTTTCTGCATGTACCCAATGACCCGCGTTGTCCACCACATGGAAATTGGCCGTAGGAAAATGTTGCAAAATTCCGTCTTTGTCCGATTCCTTGATATAGCCACTTTTACTACCACCTATAAAGTCCACTTGTTTCAAAAAAACGTGATGAAACTCCAGTTCGTCAATGATTTCTTCGTAGTAATTTTCGATGGCTTCCAAATTGCTTTTGGTTGCATAACCGCCGCTGGGCAGGGGTTCGATATTTTTAAGCAAGAACTGCCTCACACCCATTTCAGGGGCAAAGGGCAAGAATGCATCTTCAGCCTCTTTTCTGGAATTTAGCAAATGCAAAGGCACTTCTTTAAAGGCGCGGAAGTATCCCAAATGACCTGGAACATAGCGTTTGGGGGCAATATCAACCACGATGAGTTGGTCTACCATTTCAGGAAATTGATCCGTAAATGCCATCGCCGTTTTGCCACCCATCGAATGGCCCATGATGATTCCAGACTTGTCGCCCAAATCAATCATCAAATCCCTTAGATCCTGCACCATAGCAGCGTAACCTGCATCCGCATCGTGAAAACTCTTTCCATGATTTCGGGCATCAAAAGTGATAACCCGATAATTTTCGGACAGTTTCTGAGCGGCCAAATGCCAATTGTCGAGCATGCCAAAAATGCCATGCAAAATGTAAATGGGTTGGGAGTGATTTTCCCCGTAAACGCGATAATTGACCAAGTTGGTCATGCTAGAATTAGTTCAAGAAAGAATCAACCTCAGTATATTCCAAATTGAAGGCCTCAGCCACTCCTTTGTAAACTACTTTTCCGCTGATAACGTTCAATCCCAATTTCAATTCGTTGCTATCGGCACAGGCCTTTTTCCAACCTTTGTTCGCCAATTGAACGGCGTAAGGTAGGGTGGCGTTGGTTAAGGCAAGGGTTGAAGTATAAGGAACAGCGCCAGGCATGTTAGCTACGCAATAGTGAACAACACCGTCAACTTCGTAACAAGGCTCAGCATGCGTGGTAGGTTTTGATGTTTCAAAGCAACCCCCTTGGTCGATGGCCACATCCACAATCACAGCACCTTTTTTCATCGAAGGCAACATGTCGCGCGTGATCAATTTTGGCGCTTTAGCACCAGGGATCAACACACCACCAATCACCAAATCAGCGGTTTTAATGGCGTGGCGAACGTTGTATTCGTTAGAAATCATGGTTTCTACGTTGGCAGGCATGATATCGTCGAGCTGACGTAAACGAGGCAAGCTAATATCCATCATGGTAACACGTGCACCCAATCCAGCAGCCATTTTTGCAGCTTGGGTACCTACGATACCACCGCCCAAAACTAGCACTTCTGCAGGCTTAACACCCGGTACGCCGCCCAATAAAACACCTCTTCCGCCCATGGGCTTCTCAAGATATTTGGCACCTTCTTGGATACTCATTCTGCCGGCAACTTCGCTCATTGGAATTAACAAAGGCAAACTGCGATCGGCTTTTTCTACTGTCTCATAGGCCAAACAAACCGCGCCGCGCTCAATCATAGCATGAGTTAATGGCTCATAAGAAGCAAAGTGGAAATAGGTAAACAACAACTGATCTTTTTTGATCAAGCTGTATTCGCTTTCGATGGGTTCTTTTACTTTGATGATCATCTCGGCGATGGCATACACTTCCTCGATGGTGTTGAGGATGTTAGCACCAGAGGCTTGATATTCAGAGTCTGAAAAACCACTGCCTTCACCTGCTGTTTTTTGGACATACAATGTGTGACCGTGTTTGATCAATTCACTTGCACCTGCGGGCGTCAATGCCACGCGGTTTTCGTTGTTTTTGATTTCTTTTGGAACGCCTATGATCATGATTTTAAAGTGGCGCAAAGATAAGCGATAAGTTTAATATTCCTTAAAGTCCAAGCTTCTTGATTGTTCCTTTGTCGATGGCGTCTTTGTGCAACATCACCGAAATGGTTTTGTATTTGAAGTATGCCTCGCTCACATAGAAGTATCCACCGAGTGCATTCCCTGTGCCCCAAGAGTTTTTTACCAAGAAATAGGTGCCTCCGTTTTTCTCTGTCGACATACCTAAGATGTGCATGCCATGGTCGTCCGTGGTGGTTTGTTTATCAAACGCGGCCTGACGCAATTCTGGGGTTATAGTGAGTTCCGCCACAGGCTGAGAAAAGGCATTGCCTTCTTTCTTTGCCCCGGCATCGTTAAAACCTACATTGTCGGTTCCAATTTTTTTGATCGTTGATTCATCCGCTGGAACAATTGCCAAGCCATCGCGGAAAGAGAAGCCTTTTTCGCTCACATCCGCTGCCCAAGCCACAGTGTATCCTTTGCTCAAGGCAGATTTAACGGTGTTTGTGAATTCATCCAATGGCAAATTGTAAACCCTATCCATGGACCAGTTGTCGGGGATTTCAATCACAAAATTGCTATACAAGGGGTGATGCGTGAAGCTTGATAGAGCCACGTAATCGTTCATGTTTAAACCGATCGCAGCGGAAAAAGATTGAGGGTTATATGTCTTTCCTTCGTAGGTAAATTCTTTGGGGACGGCGCCGAGGTATGCATCCAAAATACCTTCAAATGCAGGTAGCCAATTTTCGGTGTAGGTGCCGGGTTCTCTTTTTACTAGGGCCGACATATATCCTTTTAACACGGCGATCATTTCGCTATGGTCATGTTTTGTGGCGCCATTTTTAAGGCCGGTGTAAACGGATTCTGGTACGATGCCATATTTAGATACAATGTTAGGGATGTCCCAACCTTCACCGCCTTGTTCAAAGCTGTGGTTGCCGTTCATGCGCAAATAGGTTTTGGCTTTTTCGGTGTAGGCGCATCGGGCTACATACATCTGACTTAGATTGTATTCTCCTTTTCCGATTCGGATCAATTCGCTTTCTAGCAAAGACAGTGTGCTATAACTCCAACAGGTGAGGGTTTTACATTGGTCTTCTACGGGTGCAGCTTGTAATATTTTGCTCGGGGTAAAGAAATAACTACTACCGGATTTATTGATAGAGTAGTCGATGGTTTTGGTTTCTGTCTTTGCGGCATCTTGCGCCCACAAAGGGGTTGTGCCTAAAGCGATGACAATTGCGAGAAGATTTGATTTCATAGCCATGCGAAAATACAGATTTTAGGCAAGGCTTT
>CAMBTR010000122.1 GCA_945870885.1 Chryseobacterium gleum
CTCATGTCAAATTTGTCCACGCTGTAAGCCGCCACATGATGAATCGCCGAGCGCGACAAAATCTCTTCCGAAGCGTAAAAAAATCCGGTGCCAATGGGACCTAATAGCCATTTGTGAAAGCAACCGCTGTAGTAATCGCAGCCCATTTCTTTCAGGTTCATTTGCAACATTCCCAGCGGGTGAGCTCCATCAATGGCGCTGATAATTCCGTTGGCTTTGGACCAAGCGCAAATCTCATTTACCGGCAGTACTTGTCCGATGGTACAAGGAATATGAGGCACCGCAATCACCTTCGTATTTTTGGTTTTTACGGCTTTGATATTATTCAGTGTTTCTTCGCCGGTAGCACCCAACGCGGCCAGTTTTAGTACGATGCCTTCCGTTTTAGCACGATACAACCATGCGGCGCAACCACCCACGTGTTCGTGTAACGTAATGATTACCTCATCGCCCTTTTTTAATGTAATTGCACGACAAGCCAAATTTACGCCTTCGCTCACGTTTTTGGTGATCGCCAATTCGCTGCCTTTACATCCCAAAATTTGCCCAAGATTTTCTTCAAAACTGCCATCGTGCATAGGGTAGGCGCCATTTTCTGCGATATGATGAAAACTCTTATTGAGTGCTTCCAAAACCGGGTAAGGCGTGATACCCATCGTACCGTTGTTCAGGAATGTTAAATCGGATTTCAGTGGAAACAGCGTTCTAATAAAATCCCAATAGGGACCATCGTGTTCGGGATGATTCTCCTCCGCTTCTGGTGCAAAGGGCAGGGGTTTTTCCGGATCAAATTTGATGTCGGTTGATTTCCTTTTTGCATCGGAAATGGCTTCGTCGTTAAGGGCCGATTTCCCTAAGAGTCCGCCTACCGTTAAGCCAGCGCCGAGGGTTAAAAAATGCTTGCGTTCCATGTTGTTCGATACTGTAAATTGCAGAGATACAAAAATTATCGGTGAAACCGCTGTAAATCGTTCCTATTTTTGCATCAGATTCTCAACAAAATTTAGAAATAAAAATGAAGGTATTAGGAATCATGAGTGGCACTAGCATGGACGGAGTTGATTTGGCTTTGTGCGATGTGCGACGTACGTCTGATGGCTGGCAATCGGAAATTTTACAAGGCGTAACGGTGCCTTACAACGAATCTTGGCGCGTTCGCTTGAGTCAGCTGCGCTATCAAAATGCCGAAGTCTATGCCAAAACCGATGTTTTTTATGGTCGATATTTGGGCGAATTGGCATCCGCTTTTTTCAATGAAACAGGTCAAACTGCCGACCTTATATCCTCCCACGGACATACAATTTTTCATACACCAAAGAGTTGGATTACAGCTCAAATTGGCGATGGGGCTACGTTGAATGCGTTTGCGAAGGTTCCTGTAGTTTCCAATTTCCGTCGGGCCGACGTAGGCTTGGGCGGTCAAGGCGCACCTTTGGTTGGCATCGGCGATCAAGCTTTATTTGGCCAGTACGATTTTTGTTTGAACTTGGGCGGCTTTTGCAACATTTCTGCATCGCACCATGGGAAACGCATCGCTTTTGATATCGCACCTTGTAACATCGTATTGAATCGTTTGGCTAGGGAGAGGGATTTGCAGTACGACGAAGATGGGGCGCTGGCTGAGGCGGGTGTGATTGATTATACTTTGTTGAATGCGTTGAATGAAATTGAATTTTACGGAATGGGATATCCCAAGAGTTTGGGTAGGGAGTGGATTAACAAGAATTTTTGGCATATCGTTCGCGAGTTCGATGATTTGAGTGTGGAAGACCGGATGAAGACTTTGGTGATGCACATTGCGGTTCAGGTGAGGAAGGCGATGGAATCTATCGCGGAGAAACCGATGGAAGATTGTTCGATTTTGGTTACCGGCGGCGGCGCATTCAATGCGAGTTTGGTGGATCACTTGCGTTCGGAGATGGATTGTAACGTTGTGGTGCCCGACGCCAATATGGTGAATTATAAGGAAGCGATGATTTTTGCTTTGTTGGGTACGATGCGTGTTCACAATGTTTGCAATACTTTGAGCAGCGCTACGGGAGCATCGCAGGACTGGGTTGCGGGGTCGTTGGATGGCGATTTTAGTGGATTGATGAATGAAATAAACGGAATTTGATTTTATAGTTATTAGTAAATTAGATAAAAATAGTATCGTGAAACTTGAAAAACTGATAGAAAAATTTGAAGGCAAACAACCTGAGATTGTATTTGCTTGGAAGGACAGTGAAACCGAAGCGGAAGGTTGGGTTGTGATAAATTCTTTGCGTGGGGGTGCTGCCGGCGGTGGAACTCGGATGCGCAAGGGACTTGATCAACGTGAAGTGGAGAGTTTGGCCAAGACGATGGAAGTGAAATTTACTATCGCCGGTCCGCCAATTGGTGGTGCAAAAAGTGGTATCAATTTTGATCCGGCCGATCCTCGCAAAAAAGGTGTGTTGGAGCGTTGGTATAAGGCAGTGCGTCCGTTGTTGAAGAACTATTACGGAACCGGGGGCGACCTAAATGTGGATGAGATTCACGAGGTGATTCCGATGACGGCAAATTTGGGCATTTTGCATCCTCAAGAAGGGGTGGTGAATGGACATTTGACATCGTACAGTGCGGAAGAGAAGTTGAGAGCGATTTCGCGTTTGCAGACGGGGGTTTTGTTGCCGATTACCGATGAGCGATTGACGCCCGATTTGAGTAAGAATTATACCATCGCCGATATGATTACGGGTTGGGGTGTGGCTGAGGCTGTGCGTCATTATTATGAAGTGTATGGCGGATTTATGGATGGCAAATTGGCGATCATTCAGGGATGGGGAAATGTGGCTGCGGCTGCGGCTTTCTATCTCACCAAATATGGCGGTCGCATTGGCGGTATCATCGACAGAGTGGGTGGCATTATCGAACCAAAGGGTTTGGGTCACGACGAGATTGTGGAGTTGTTTAATAACCGAAATGGAAATGCTTTGAATGCGCCAAATATGTTGTCGTTTGAAGAGGTGAACGAGCGTATTTGGGATTTGCCGGCTGAGATTTTTATTCCGGGGGCGGCATCGCGTTTGGTAACTGAAGACCAGGTTTTGCGCATGGGAAGAGCGGGTATCGAGGTGGTGAGTTGTGGAGCGAATGTGCCTTTTGCGGATAAGGAGATATTTATGGGACCGATTAGCACTTTGGCGGATTCTCAATTTGCGGTGATTCCTGATTTTATGGCCAACTGCGGTATGGCGAGGGTTTTCGGTTATTTGATGAAAAAGGACGCGGAAGTGACGGATGTCGCCATTTTCAAAGATGTGAGTGCGATCATCAAATCCAGCGTGATGCGTTTGCATCAGTTCAATCCGAAGAGCACGGGCATGAGTGCCAAGGCTTTGGAAATGAGTTTAACCGATTTGGTATAAAATTTATCGAACAGAAACCATGAAAACCATTGAAACCCGCTTCTGCGAATACGTTCAAATTGATACTCAAAGCGACCCAAACAGTTTGTCGCAACCCAGCACTGAAAAGCAAAAAGACCTATCGCGTGTGTTGGTGGGGGAATTGTTAGAAATGGGTTTGAAGGATGCTCATTTGGATGAATTTGGCTATGTATATGCTACGTTGCCATCGAATGTGGAACATGAAGTACCGGTTTTGTGTTTTTGTGCCCACGTGGATACTTCTCCGGATTGCACTGGGGAAGGGGTTAAGCCATTGGTTCACAGGGATTATCAGGGGCAGGTTTTGGTTTTGCCCGATGATACGTCGCAGGTGATATCGCCCAAGGATCATCCGTATTTATTGGAGCGAATTGGTGATGATATAGTTACGGCGAGTGGTACTACGTTGTTGGGTGCCGATGACAAGGCCGGTGTGGCTGTGATCATGGATTTTGTGCAGCACATGGTGAATCATCCTGAATTGCCTCATGGTGATATTCGGATTTTGTTCACGCCAGACGAGGAAATCGGCAGGGGAGTAGACAAGGTGGATATGGAGAAATTGGGTGCGGTTGTGGGCTATACGTTGGATGCGGGTGAGAGAGGTTGTTATGAAGACGAGACTTTTAGTGCTGATGGGGCGAAGGTTCATTTTTACGGAGTGAGTGCGCATCCTGGCTATGCAAAGGATAAGTTGGTGAACGCGTTAAAGATCGCAGGTGATTTTATGTCGGCTTTGCCCCAGGGCGAATGGAGTCCAGAAACTACGGAAGCCACCCAAGGTTTTGTCCATCCTGTTACGATGGGCGGCGTTGCCGAGCATGCGTGGGTTCAGTTTATTGTCAGAGATTTCAAAACGCCTAAGTTATTGGAACATGAAGCTCGTTTGAGGGGTTTGATGGAAGAAGTGGTTTCGCGATATCCAGGGGCGAGTGCTAA
>CAMBTR010000123.1 GCA_945870885.1 Chryseobacterium gleum
AACAACTTAAATTAAAAACAGGTTATTACTTCACTACAACACCCACAACAACACGACGGTCCAAATTATCGGTACCAGTGTAAGCAGGTTGTGCAGTTACAATTTGAATTTTTGCCGCTGGAACACCCAAAGAATTCGACATGAAATTCTTTACCGCATTCGCACGACGTTCACGCAATTTCGCATTGGCAGTTTCAGAACCGGTTTTGTCGGCCGAAGCATAAACCACAATGTTAAAATCATACGATGTTGCACTGCGGTCCGCACCCACTTTCCAACGATACAATTCTTGCATCCCATCATTGGTTAACTGAGAAGAATTCAATGCAAAAAATACTGTAGTCACGTTACTGCGCTCAAATTCCGCTTTGCTTTCTTTTTCCAACGCCTCAACCGCTTCCAACTTCGCTTCCAATACAGCAATTTCCGCCTTCGACTTAGTTAAATCGGCATCAATCGCAGCAACTTTAACCTTGGTTTCTTCAACTGCTTTTCCGATGCCACCATCGCCCTTATCCAACTTCATGTTGTTCTCATCGATCAACAATTTGGTTTGATCCGCAACGAAGCCACTCAATTTAGATTTCTGGTAAGCGTCTTTCGAACTGATACCGCAGCCAGTGGTTCCCACCAACAACGCAGCCATTACGCCGCCGATAAATACAATACGTTTCATAATTTTTTACAAATTTATAGAGATTCAAGGGTGCAGTTATCAAAAACTATTCCACAAAGTTCCCATAAAATATCACCCCGTCCGCTAAAAATCGATGTTCGTCGTTTTGCGTAATCGAACAATTACTACTTCACCAACAAAAACCGCCTAACGACCTCTTGATTTCAGCATGTCCAAGGCAACATCGACAATCATATCCTCCTGACCACCTACCATTTTTCGCTTGCCCAGCTCCTCCAATATACTACGAGTATCAATCCCATATCGCTCAGAAGCCCTTTCGGCATGCAACAAAAAGCTCGAATACACACCCGCATATCCCAAACTCAAGGTTTCGCGATCCACACGAACAGGACGCACCTGCAACGGACGAATCAAATCATCTGCCGCATCCATTAAGGCATACAAATCACTGTTATGAGCCACTCCCATCCGATTCAACACCGCAATCAATACCTCCAAAGGCGCATTTCCAGCACCCGCACCCATTCCAGCCAAAGAAGCATCCAAACGAGTAGCGCCATGCTCCAAGGCGACAATGGTATTGGCAACGCCCAAGCTCAAGTTGTGGTGACAGTGAATCCCGATTTCCGTTTCGGGTTTTAACGCATCCTTAAAGGCTTTCATTCGGTCGGCGACATCGTTCATGAGCAGAGCCCCAGCGCTATCGGTCACGTAAACGCAATCTGCCCCATAACTTTCCATCAAAACCGCCTGCTCGGCCAACTTTTTTGGTTCATTCATGTGCGCCATCATCAAGAATCCACCGACGTCCATTCCCAGTTTTTTGGCTGCTTCGATGTGCTGCGCTGCGATATCCGCCTCGGTACAATGCGTTGCGATTCTCACACTCTCAACACCCAAATCCCGGGCACGTTTTAGATCGTCAATCGTCCCGATACCCGGCAGAAGTAAGGTCGTTAACCGCGCATGCTTCAACTGACCTGCGATACCTTCCAACCACTCCCAATCCGTATGAGCACCAAAACCGTAGTTAAAACTCGCACCCGCCAAACCATCGCCATGAGCAATTTCAATGGCATCCACTTTTGCCGCATCCAACGCCAACGCAATTTCCGTCATTTTGGCCTTGCTGTATTGATGCTTGATGGCGTGCTGTCCGTCTCTCAACGTAACATCCTGAATATAAACCTTTCTCATGCGATATCTCCTTTCTGATTGGCTGCCATTTTCTCAGCCGTAGCCAGCGCAGCACTTGTCATTATGTCCAAATTTCCCGCGTATTCCGGCAAGTAATGACCCGCCCCACGGACTTGCAACATCACCGTCGTTTTTAACCCACTCACCATGCCCAAACCTTCAATAAAAACGGCTTGCTCTGGCGAAATGATTTCGAACTGTACCTCTTGATGCAATCGATATCCCGGCACATATTGTTGCACCTCGGCCACCATCTTATCGATGCTCTGTTTGATGGCTTCTTTATCAGCGAGTTCGCTCAAAGTAAACACGGTATCACGCATCACCAACGGCGGTTCGGCAGGATTTAAGATGATGATGGCTTTGCCTTTGGTTGCCCCACCCACCTGTTCGATGGCATGGGCTGTAGTCTCCGTAAATTCGTCGATGTTGGCCCTAGTACCCGGACCCGCACTTTTTGAAGCGATGCTAGCCACGATTTCTCCGTAATGTACTTTGGCAACGCGATTTACCGCGGCCACCATCGGGATCGTGGCTTGCCCGCCACAGGTTACCATATTCACGTTTGGTACATCCGCCAAGGAATCGAAATTCACTGGGGGCACCATAAACGGACCAATGGCCGCTGGGGTCAAATCGATCACGCGCTTGCCTTCAAATGCTTTGATTTTATCGTAATTATATACGTGTGCTTTGGCGGATGTTGCATCAAACACAAATCCGATTTCAGGCCACAAAGGATGATTCAACAAACCATCAATTCCTTCATGGGTGGTTGACACGCCCATTCGCTCTGCCCTCGCCAAGCCATCGCTGCTGGGGTCAATTCCCACAAAAACGCCCATTTCCAGGTGCTTGGCGGTTCGGATGACCTTAATCATCAAATCGGTCCCAATATTTCCTGAGCCAATGATGGCTACTTTGATTTTATTCATATAATTCTAATCAATTCATCAAATCCAAACGACATTGCTAGGATTGGATTATTATTCAAAAGTAAACGATACAGCGCCAAACCCTTCGATGCTTGCAGCGAAGGTGTCGCCGGCTTCGCCGGCGCACATCGGACCCAATGCCCCACTCAATACAATATCACCCGCCTTTAACGGAGTTCCCAAATCAGCAAATGTCTGGGCCAGCCAAACCAAAGCTTTCAATGGACTTCCGAGACATGCAGCACCCACACCCTCAGAAACCAAGTCGCCATTTTTGTGCAACTGCATCTTAACCGCCGCCAAATCCAACTGGTTAACATCCTGGCGAACATCGCCCAAAACGAAATGACTTGCACTGGCATTATCTGCCACCGTATCTGTAATTCTAATGTCCCAATTTAGCACGCGTGATCCCACAATTTCGATTGCTCCAACCACGTAATCAATCGCATCCATTGCGTTTTCTTCTGTGATTTCGCCCACCAAATCGTGCTTCATCACAAAGGCAATTTCCGCTTCGGCCTTTGGTTGCAATATTGTAGATGCAAGTACGCCGCCACCATTTTTCACCTCGGTATCGGCAAACAATAAACCAAAATCAGGCTGATCCACACCCAACTGCTTTTGCACCGCTAGGGATGTCAATCCGATTTTCAAACCCACCACACGTCCGCCCTCAGCAACTCTCAAATCATTGTTGATTCGTTGCACCTCATACGCTGCTGTTATATCGCTATCACCAATCAATTCTCTCACCGGAGCGCAGGGTAAACCGGTTTCTTGAGCATCATGCAGCCGCTGCGCGGCTACTTCAATCACTTCTTGTGAAATCATTCTCCAAAGGTAACACAACATTTTCATCCTAACTTTGCAACATCAGCAAACCCATGGCCAACATCAAAGAAATTGCACAATCACTTCACCAAGCGGCGCATCAAGCCAAGCCAATCACACAAATTAGCCTAGCGCAAAACCTTACGCTCGACCAAGCCTATGAAGTGCAAAAAGAACTCATCGACCTACGAATAAAAGAAGGCGAAACCCTCATCGGACTAAAAATGGGATTCACTTCCGAAGCCAAAATGCAGCAAATGGGTGTACACGATTTAATCTGGGGACGACTTACCTCGTCGATGCTGATTCCAAACAACAACACCACCGCAAGAAGTCAGTATATCCACCCCCGCGTGGAACCCGAAATCTGTTTCAGAATTTCAAAAGACATCACTGGTGAACTCAACGAAACCGAAGTCATCGAATACGTTGATGCCGTAGCCGCCGCCATAGAAATTATTGATTCTAGATACCAAAATTTCAAGTTTTCCTTGGAGGATGTGGTGGCCGACAACTGCTCTTCTATCGGTTTTGCCGTGGGCGATTGGATGCCGGTGCAAGAGAGCCTCAACGACCTCTCGATGGAACTTTTTATCGACGACAAAACAGTGGCTGCTGGATCCTCAAACGACATCATGAACAACCCATGGAAAAGTCTCGCCGCCGCCACCCGTTTGGCTGCCAAATATGGTGAACCCATAAAAAAAGGCATGTATATCATGGCAGGCGCTGC
>CAMBTR010000124.1 GCA_945870885.1 Chryseobacterium gleum
AGCGATATGCAGAAAATGCAGCAGGAAAATATGGCGCTATACCGTAAAGCGGGTGTGAGTCCGATGAGTGGTTGCGTTCCTGTTTTGTTGCAGATGCCAATATTATTTGCGATGTTCCAGTTCTTTCCAAATGCGTTTGAACTCAGACAGAAAGCATTCATGTGGGCTACAGATTTGAGTCAGTACGATGGACCTAATTTGGGATTCACCATTCCTTTCTATGGTGATCACGTGAGTTTCTTTACTATTTTGATGACCGTTTCTACCTTGATTTATACCCACTTTAACAATCAGTTGTCGGGTGTAACAGGTCAGATGAAGTATATCGGTTATTTCATGCCCGTGATTTTCTTGGGAGTGTTAAACGATTATGCTGCGGGATTAACGTGGTATTATTTTGTGAGTAACATGATCACATTTGGTCAGCAATGGGTTATTCGCAGAACAGTTGACGATACCAAATTGCATGCGCAAATTGCCGAGAATCGCAAGAAACCCGCTACCAAATCCAAGTTCCAGCAACGTATGGAAGATGCGATGAAGGCGAGTCAGCAGCGCGCAAATACCGCCCCAAAGGGTAAAAAGCGTTAAGCCGACAAATTTCACTAGGGATCAAGATTGTGAGGAAGTAATTTCCTTTCTAATTCGGACGGTAGTTATTGCCCCCCGTAGCACAAATCAGACCCTTTAGTTCTAAATCGAGCAGTGCCATTGAGATTTTGCCCGCTGCCCATTGTTGTTTTTCGAGCATTTTGTTGGGGTGATTAATTCCTTCCATCAGCCATTCCATGACTTGTTTTTCTATGGGGTTTAACTGTTGGAAGAGGCTTAATTGATGATTGTTATTTCCGTTTGAACTGGGGTTTTTGTTTTCCCAATTCATAGCTTCTCCAATATCCGTGGCGTTTGTGGTGATTTGGGCCATATTTTTTTGGATGAGAAAATTGCATCCGATGGAGGCAAGGTCTGATGGTCTTCCGGGGACGGCAAAGACATCTCTGTTATAACCATTTGCGATGCGTGCTGTAATCATGGATCCACCCTTGATGCCGCTTTCGGTAACGAGGATTGCATCGCACAGGCCAGCAACAATTCGATTTCTTTTGGGGAAATAGTCGGGGTGCATTTTTGTGCCGACGGGGAATTCGGAGATAAGGCCCCCACCGGCGGCCAGCATTTGCTGCGCAAATGTCTGGTGGGCCGCGGGGTATATTTTTTCAAGGCCGTGTGCAAGCACAGCCCATGTTTTTTGTCCCGTTTCCAATGCCGTTCTGTGGGCGATTGCATCAACCCCATAGGCCATCCCACTCACAATAATCGGGTCAAATAATCGGATCCCCTCCACCAATTTCTTGGCCTCGTGGCTGCCTTGGGGAGTGGGTTTTCGTGTGCCAATGACACCCAAAATCCTTGGTGCATCCCATTCAATATCTCCCTTGTAATACAAACACAATGGCGCATCAGCCAGTTCTTTCAGGCGGTAAGGGTAGTTTTCTTGGGAAATGCTGACAACGGAAATTCCCAACGCAATGTGCTGTTTGACATACTCTCGGGCCTCATTGAAATTGGATTTTGCGCTGTGAATGATATTGTATTGGGCTTTTTGGGATACGCCTGGTATTTGGAGCAGCGCCGCAGGCGCTGCTCCAAATACCGCCCTCGCCGAGCCAAAATGTTCTATTAATATCCTTCCTAAAACAGGTCCTATGCCGCCACACAAACCCAATTCCATCGCAGCGATGGCCTCTTCATTATACCCCAGGGACTCCATACGTCCCCAAAGTTAAATCACTCGTTTAACTTCAACACGGCCATGAAGGCGCTTTGGGGAATATCGACATTGCCCACCGACTTCATGCGTTTTTTACCAGCTTTTTGTTTTTCTAGTAGTTTTCGCTTACGAGAAATATCACCACCATAACACTTGGCCGTTACATCCTTACGCATTGCAGATAAAGTTTCGCGAGAAATAATCTTCGCCCCAACTGCCGCCTGAATGGCGATTTCGAACTGCTGACGTGGAATCAAATCTCTAAGTTTTTTGCATATTTTACGACCTAAATCCTGGGCATTGTCGCGGTGAATAATTGCACTCAACGCATCAACCCCCTTGCCGTTTAGCATAATATCCATCTTCACCAACTTGCTTTCTTTGTATCCCAAAGGCGAGTAGTCAAAGCTGGCGTAGCCCTTAGAAATAGACTTTAATCGATCGTAAAAATCAAAAACGATTTCGGCCAAAGGCATTTCGAAATTCATTTCTACGCGATCGCTCGTTAGATAAATTTGGTTGGTTAATAAGCCCCGTTTATCCAAACATAATGTCATGATTGGACCTACATAGTCGGATTTTGTAATTACACTGGCCCGAATATAAGGCTCTTCCACATAATCAATTTTCTCAGGTGGTGGCAAATCGGTTGGATTATTTACCAAAACTTCTTCACCCTTGGTGGTATATGCAACATAACTCACGTTGGGAACAGTGGTAATAACCGTCATGTTGAATTCTCTTTCCAAACGCTCTTGGATAATTTCCAAGTGGAGCATCCCTAAGAATCCACAACGAAATCCAAATCCCAAAGCGGCAGAACTCTCTGGTTCAAATACGATACTCGCATCGTTCAGTTGCAATTTGCCCATCGCCTCGCGCAATTCTTCAAAATCTTCGGTATCGATAGGGTATATGCCTGCAAAAACCATAGGCTTCACATCTTCAAACCCATCGATGGCAATAGCTGCGGGATGTGCTTTGTCGGTTAGTGTATCACCCACCTTCACTTCTTTGGCATCTTTGATACCCGAAATAATATAACCCACATCGCCAGCGCTAACTTCGGCGCGTGGGCTTAATTCCATTTTCAAAATGCCAATTTCATCGGCAAAATACTCACTGCCACCATTCATAAATCGGACGTGTTGACCTTTCTTTAATCTGCCATCGATGATCCTGAAATAGGCAATGATTCCGCGGAAGGAGTTAAAAACTGAATCAAAAATCAACGCTTTCAATGGTGCGTTAATGTCTCCTTTTGGTGCGGGTACTCGAGCAACGATGGCTCTTAAAATATCGTGAACGCCTTGACCTGTTTTTCCGCTGGCCACAAGAATACTGTCGCGGTCGCATCCAATCAAATCAACAATTTCGTCTTTCACTTCTTCCGGCATGGCGCCCGGCAAATCAATTTTATTAAGAACAGGAATGATTTCCAAATCGTGTTCTAAGGCCATGAATAGGTTGCTAATTGTCTGTGCTTCAATGCCTTGAGATGCATCAACAATCAATAATGCGCCTTCGCAAGCCGCAATACTTCTGCTCACTTCATAACTAAAATCCACGTGACCTGGTGTGTCGATCAAGTTCAGAATATACTTCTGACCATCCAATTCGTAATTCATTTGGATGGCGTGACTCTTGATGGTAATTCCGCGTTCCCGCTCGATATCCATATCGTCCAATACTTGCGCTTGCAAGTCGCGCTTGCTCACCGTGTTGGTGTACTCTAACAATCGATCGGCGAGTGTGCTTTTGCCATGATCGATGTGGGCGATGATACAGAAATTGCGAATGTGTTGCATGAAGCGGTTAAAAGAACCGCAAATATAACCCTAGAAAGTCTTGGTTTTGCCGTTTGATCTGGGAATTTTGGGAAACTCTTAAAGCGCATTCAATTGCTCCACGATGGCAAAAACGGCCGGACATATTTCTATGTTGTGGTGGGCCAAAGCCAAGTGGGTGTGCATTTTGCGGTGATTGGTGTGAGGGTATTCTCGACAGGCTTTTGGACGGTCCTCATATACCGAGCAAGCATTGTCGTCGCCCAGGAATGGACATGGTGCACCTTTTATTGCATAAAGTCCATCGGTATCGATTTCTAGATACTGCGTTACGAAATCTCCTGGCTTAAGTTTAAAGCGGGTCGACAAACGTTCAATGTCTTTTTCGAAAAGCATGGGCGAGGTTGTTTTACAGCAATTTCCGCAATCCAAGCAATCGATTTGTTTAAAGGCTTTTTCGTGCAGTTTTTCGAATTGATCATCCAAATCCCGCGGTGGTCTTTGTTTGAGGCGTTTGAGAGTAGCGCGCATCACTTTTCCCTGCAGATGTACTAGTTTTCGCAACGCGATGGGCTGCGGTACTTTCATGGCTGGGACCACAGGTTTGACGTGTTTGAAACCGCTGCTCATGATTTATTGGTTGTATTTGTTCAGGTGTTTGAGCATGACCTCCATATCTTTTGAATAGGGAGCTTCTAGTACTAAATCGGTTCCGTCCGGTGCTTGAATTCTCATTTGCTTGGCGTGTAGGGCAAAGCGCTGAATGAGTGGGGT
>CAMBTR010000125.1 GCA_945870885.1 Chryseobacterium gleum
GGCCAGTGGAGATTGAGTAAACGACAGCAAATTTGGCTTACTTCAGGCATTCGGACCCAATATTGGACAGTAAACCGTGAAATGCTCATAATGCCAAGAATGAGCTTGAGCTGGGAACCTCACAAGTCGTTCAATGAACGTCAGCGTTCTGATGCCGCCAAAAAACCCGATGTCCTATACAAATTCGCCATCGGCGCCTACCATCAACCCGGATTCTACAGGGAATTACGAAATTTCGATGGCCAATTAAACCGTCAGTTACTAGCGCAAAAGAGTTGGCATGTTGTAACGGGATATGAGCGATATTTCTTTAATGGAGGTCGCAAATTCAAATACACGGCGGAGGCTTATTACAAAGGGTATCAGGATTTGGTTCCCTACCTATTCGACAATATTCGGATTCGATATTATGGCACCAATTCAGCCACCGGCTTTGCCTGGGGCGTTGACCAGCGCATTTATGGAGAGTTTACCAAAGGATTAGAAAGTTGGTTTACGTTGGGCATCATGCAGACCAAAGAAAAAATCACTTACAACGATGAAGTGACGGGAAATTCGATTACCACGGATTATTTACGTCGTCCTACCGACCGAAGAGTGAATTTGGGCGCAGTTTTTCAGGATCAAATGCCCAATAATCCAAGTTTGAGAGTGAATTTGACGATGAACATCGGAACAGGCATTCCCTATTATTTGGATGGCAAGGCCCGATATACAACAACGCCGAATACGATACCTCCATATCGTCGGGTTGACATAGGATTTAGTAAGATATTTGAACCCAAAAAGTACAAATGGGTTGGGAAAATGGGCATGAGCAATGCTTGGCTAAGCATCGACATATTCAACTTGCTCGACATCAACAACGTGATCGGATATAGCTGGGTCAAAGACCTACAAAACAACCGTTACGGCGTGCCGGATTATCTTACCGGAAGACGCATCAACATCAGACTTTACGGCAGCTTTTAATTGCCACCACCGAATGGGACATTTCCACCGGGCGTAGGCGTAGCACCACCGGAATTCCCTGTACCCGAAGGAGGACTTCCCGCACCATTGTTCAAGGCTGCTTTTTCTTCCTCACACTTGGTCAATCTTGCTTTTGCGTCGTTTAGTTGTGCCTGCGCTGATTTCAATTGAGATTGCAAAGAGTTTACTTCCGATGTTTTGGCGTTCAATTTGTCTTGTAAATCTTTTATAGCCAATGCCTTATCTTCCATTAATTTTTGACATTCATCCAAGCTCTTTCTGCCCGCATCCACTTCCCCATTCAACTCGGTGATGGTCATTTTCAATTTGGCGATCTCTGATTTCAACGCATCCATTAAAGCCATCATATCGGTAGAGCTAGAATTACTTCCCGCAGTGGCTAATTTATCTTCGCAGGCTTTCAAATCCGCTTTTAGCTGTTTCAGAGCCTTCTGACAGTCTTGATATTCTGCCATCACAGCGTCGTAGGCGTTTCTCTTGGATTCCAAATCCACCAATGCTTGATTCAGCGAATCGCGCGTTTTACTGCAATCATTTCCAGTGGATGCATTTTTCAATGCGATTTCCAATTCGCTGATGCGTTTTTTCGCTGCTTCCAAATCTGACAACGCCTTATCCAATTGATCTTTAGGAATACACAATTTCAGTTTTGCTTCCAAATCTTTGGTCTTGGACTGTTCCGCTAATAGCTGCTGTTTGATGTCGGCCACAGATTTCTTCAAAGCCTCTAGTTCCGCAGCCAATCCGGCTGATTTGGTTCTCTCCGCCGCCAATAGTTGCTCTAACTGAGCAATCTTGTTCTTGTATGGGGTGCAATCCTCAGTTATTGCCACAGATTTAAGCTGATCTTCCAATCGCTTTTTCTCCGCATTTAATAGGTCGATTTGCTTTTTCGCATCCGCCAAAGCTTTTTCATTTTTCAATCGTTCGTTTTCGAAACGGACCCGATCTAATTCCAATTCACAATTCTTTGCCTTGTTACTTGCTTCAACCTCTTTCAACTGAATGTCGGCAAGTTGCTTTTTCAATGCTTCTTCCCTATTCCTGCAGTCATTCAAAGCCTTTTGAGACGCAGGATTAATGGGTGTTGGGATATTTTTATTCACCACAATTGTATCGCGTTTGATAACGGTTTTGATTTCTTTCTTGATAATGGTATCGCGCACGATTTTAATCACTGTATCACGAACGATTCTGACCACAGTATCACCAACTAATCTCTCCGTAACGTCAACCGGAGGAGCTATACTATCATTGTTGATTTTATCATATTCATCGGTATATCTATTACAGTCGCCAATTTTTGACCTAAACCCAATATAAAAACTAGCCCCTTGAGTCCCGGTATTTCTCATGAAATTACCCAATCCCCAAAGGTTGTTACTACCAATAATAATTGGACCAAATCGAACAAAACCACCCACTTGCAATTCATTATAGTCGTTGGCTAGGCTAATAGGCATACCGTATTCAAATCTCTCTCCTTGATATCTTGGCACAAAGCTCAACGACGAAGACCGACGAAGACCAGGCATATCTACCGGCTTTAAACTATGGACCAAATAACCACCCAAGTGCCATTTGCCGGAGCGAATATCCATTTGCATATTGAATGCCATGGGCGTGTAAGTGGTAAATGAACGAAGCGGATTAGCACCCACTTTCGCTGCTGCCGTTCCAATTTGATCAAATGCACTGGGGCTGTGGTTCACACTGTTTACGCCGTATATCTGTCCAATTGCAAATGCGGAATCCATTTTATAGATACCATTGGTTACACCCATCTGGTAACGAGTACCATCATAAGCGATGAAACCAATATCGGTTAAACTCGCGCCAAATTTGACTTTATAGGTGCGCTGCAATTCACGTTCACAGCCAGAAAACGCACTTAAATCCATCTTCATTCCTGGTCTGATTTCGTACATAAATCCTAAATCAAAACCCGCACCCACTCCAGACATCGAACCAAATTTCAATCCCAACGGAGCATTCATTGTGCTGGATGCCGATTGAGCATCGGTAAACATGTAAGCACCATACAATTGATTGATTTGTAAATCATTATTTCCTTTGTATTGCACATCAAAACTACTTGCACTCAAATGTGCAGCACCCATTCCAATCAACAATTTCGTGGTAGCACCCCATTTAAAAGCAGAGGCCCCTTTTCTAGCATTTGCATCGCCGGCATAAGAACCAAATGAGAAGTAATATTCTTGGTATTTATCAGTGTTAAAAGCAAATGGTGTTTGATTTTTGATGGTTCCGCCAATTTTCTTGTCCCATTCCGACCTGCCGTATCGTAAAATATTCCCTAAATCTGGATTTACCCCCTGGAAATTGAAACCTGAAACCCCTTTTATACCCAATCCAAAACCCACTTTATTGTCGGCCATAAAAAACATAGACGGACCATACGTCTCATTCAAATAATTCAAGCTCCAATTCTGATTTTCAGATTTTGGCATCCACGACTGATCCATGCGCAAACTGCTCGATTCATGTTTCCATGAATTTGCAAAACTGCTTTGAGCATCCAAAGAAGTACCCCACCAGTTCACGTAAACTCTTTTTGAATAGTTCGATGCAACATTCGCGGGATTCATAAACACCGAATAAGGGGTATTCAAATCACCCACTACCAAACCCAAAGGCTGCTGGGCAATCAATTGGCCCACAGAAGAAAAAATCACCGCGCAAATGGCAGTTTTAAAGCGGTTTAAATTCATCATAGTATTCATTTAGGATAAAAAACAAAGTTATGTCAATGCGTGCAAAAAGCCTATCTAACCAAATATGTGCCAAATTTCATCCGTGCAAAGGTCCAATTTGACGAATGATGTAAATAAACTGTGAAGCGTATCTTAAATTTGAGACCCCTACTATGAAGAAGTTTCTCAAGTATTTTATTACCCTATTGGGCGGATTTGCTCTAGGCATCATTTCAATTGCTTTGGTATTTGGCATTTTCATCTCTGGACTCACCTCGCAAATTGGTAATTCAAAGGAAGAAGAATTGTCGGAATCAACCATCCTAAATCTAACCTTAGGTACAGAAGTCACCGAACGAAGCAACTCTAACCC
Organism: Chryseobacterium gleum; assembly: GCA_945870885.1. Classification (GTDB taxonomy): domain Bacteria; phylum Bacteroidota; class Bacteroidia; order NS11-12g; family UBA955; genus UBA955. Next base: position 4,081 of record CAMBTR010000125.1, read on the forward strand.
ACTGGACGAAATCATTTCTGCGGCCAGCAATGAATCACCTGCTTTGGGGCTCGACGATATTATCAATGGACTTAAGAAGGCTAGCAAAGACAGCCAAGTGAAAGGCATTTATTTGGATTGCGGTAGTTATGGTGGCGGAATGGCCACTGCGGAGGAGATTAGAAATGCTATTTTGTTATTTAGAAAGGCGGGTAAATC
>CAMBTR010000126.1 GCA_945870885.1 Chryseobacterium gleum
TATCAGGGTCAGAATTTGGTGTTGCCCGATGATACTTCGCAGGTGATATCGCCCAAGGATCATCCGTATTTGTTGGAGAGAATGGGTGACGATATTGTTACGGCGAGCGGAACTACGTTGTTGGGTGCCGATGACAAGGCGGGTGTGGCTGTGATCATGGATTTTGTTCAGCACATGGTGAATCATCCTGAATTGCCTCACGGTGATATTCGGATTTTGTTCACGCCAGATGAGGAAATCGGCAGGGGGGTAGACAAAGTGGATATGGATAAATTGGGTGCGGTTGTGGGCTATACTTTGGATGCAGGAGAGCGGGGTTGTTATGAGGATGAAACTTTTAGTGCCGATGGCGCCAAGGTGCATTTTTATGGTGTGAGTGCGCATCCGGGTTATGCAAAGGATAAGTTGGTGAACGCATTAAAGATCGCAGGTGATTTTATGTCGGCTTTGCCCAAGGGTGAATGGAGTCCAGAAACTACGGAAGACACCCAAGGTTTTGTACACCCCGTTACGATGGGCGGCGTTGCCGAGCATGCATGGGTTCAGTTTATTGTCAGAGATTTCAAAACAGCCAATTTATTGGTACATGAAACTCGATTGGAAGGGATCATGAACGATGTTGTTTCTCGTTTTCCGGGGGCAACTGCCAAAATGGAGGTGACGGAACAATATCGCAACATGAAAGAGGTAGTGGATTTGGATCCTAGAATTTCTTCGTTGGCAGTGAAGGCGATTGAGATGGCGGGAATTCCTTGCCAGCTCACAAGGGCCCGTGGTGGAACGGATGGCAGTCGTTTGAGCTTTATGGGCTTGCCTTGTCCGAACCTATTTACGGGAGAAATGGCGTTTCACGGCAAGCACGAATATGTGAGTGTGCAGGACATGGAAAAAAGCAGTGAAGTGCTAGTGCATTTGGCCGGACTTTGGTCGCAAGTGTAAAATTGACATTAGTAAGACTCTTTTTTGTTGTAAAACTTAGGCGATCTCCCTAGTGTAAAGGGGTGTATCCACATACGGTTATTGTGGAATGGTACTGAGAAAGTGCTGCTTTGTGGCAATACTATGACAATTTTTTAGGAAAATTCTCGCTATTTTGCGCGTTCGTTTTATGCAAAGTACCCATAATGTTATGAGTTTAATGCATATACAGTCTATTTAAAAAGCAACATATATGAAATATATTTTTACTAAAACCAAGCTAATAGCCAGTATTTTTGGACTAGTTGGCTGGATGAATCAAGCCGATGCTCAAATTTGTGGCGCAACTAACTCAACGGGTTGCTCACTGGATTGGTTTTCCGCAGTTTCATTCAAAAATAGTGCAGGTACTGCCTTTTCTGTTTCAGGATTGAATTGTGGGAATACTGGAACAAGTAATAAGTTGATGACCAATGGTGCTGTAATGGACATTACACCTGGTGAGGAAATTTCAATGACCATTGAAAACACTTGTTCTTATGCGGAATATGCTGGCGTATGGATTGATTTGGATGGCGACAATCAATTTTCGGCCGCCGAGTGTATTTCTAAAGCTGCTGGACCATTGGGTCAAATAGCGTCTAATTCAACCAAAACCGCCACTTTAAAGATTCCATGCGTTGGTGTAAAAGCGGGAAAGGTAATCATGCGTGTACGTTGTATGTACCTAACTTTTACCCCCACCCAGGGTTGTGGAACAGTTGCCAACGAAGGGAATATTCTTGATTTTGAGGTGAACATCAAAGCGGTAAATCCTCCGTCTGCTGATTTTGCGGTTCCGGTGGGTCCTAATTTTATAAAAACGCCAATTACTTTTAACTCAACAGCAACGAATTCTGCGTATGCTCAAAACTGGACTTTTCAAAGTGGAACTTCTATCGTTGGTACTGGGTCAAAGGGTAAAGGATCTTGGGCCAATACTGGGTATTACAACGTGAAATTGGTACAACAATTCTGCGGAATGAAGGATTCAATTGTCAAATCTGTAAAAATCGAGAAGCCAACTGCTGCGCCTGTTGCTGATTTTGTTGCTACTAGTAACCAAGTAGAAGTTTTTTACGCTACTCAACTTTCTGATTTGAGTACGAATGGTGCTTATAAGTGGAGTTGGACGGCAACTTCACCTTCTGGCGCTATTATATATACTAGTACTGCTCAGAACCCAGTATTTTCTTTCGACGAATTGGGTTGGTGGGATATTTGTCTAACTTCTACAAACGACATTGGGCCTAGTACCAAGGTTTGTAAGAGTAAATATATTCAAGCAGTACCTCCTGGTGAATTTTATATGGGACCAAATAAGATTGCGTCTAACCAAGGGGGTATTTTATATGACAATGGTGGTAAAACCGGTAACTATGGTAACAACCGTAAAACATCAATTGACTATTTTCAAATTTTCCCATGTGGAGCAAAAGAGATTCGTTTCACATTTACTCAGTTAAAGTTGAGTTTGGGTGATGGAAGCGATCGTCTTCGTATTTATGATGGTCAAGACGCCAGCGGAAAAGAAATTACACCCGCCGGTGGAATTACTGGTGTGAACCAGAATATGTTTCGCGGTTCTACACTAAAGGCATTTAGCGGTTCAATGTATATCACCTTCGAATCTAACTCGGCGAATAATGACAGTGGATTTATCGCCAAATGGGATTCTGAATTGTTACCAGTGGCCAATCCAAAGTCAGGCTATGAAGTCGCTTACACTACAATTGGAAACGGAACAAGCATTGATTTTGTGGGTAACGTAAAAGATGCTCAAGGTCAGGTTGAATATGACTGGATGATTGATGGGACTAGCGGATATGGAGCCAAAGCTAAGGTATTCACTTCTGCCTTTTATACTGACGGTACATACGATGTTTGTTTGATTGCTAAAATCTGTAATGGTATAGATACTTTCTGCAATAAGATTACTGTCAATACGCCTACAGCTCCTGGAGTCGCAGATTTTGCGGCGTCAAACCTTCGTCCAAAAGTAGGCGAAGCAATTTCTATCACAACCAAAACGGATTATGCTTCAAACTTTGAATGGAGTATATACCCAGCTACGTATAGCTTAGTGGGTGGAACAACAATCAATTCAAGAAACCCCAAATTGGTATTCAATGCTGGTGGAGCTTATACATTTACCTTGCGTGCATGGAGCACACCGGGTGGAAGAACTGCTACCGAGAAAAAGATCATCAAAACCAAATATGTAATTGCGGTTAAATACTGTGTACCCGTTACAGATATGTTGTCGTCTGACGTTGCAATTTCTAAAGTGGAATTGTTCCAGGACACTGTGAGTTTGTTAGAAAATGCATCGGATGTTGGACTGACGGCTTATTCAGATTATACAGATCAATATAACAATGCCTTGAGTTATGGTTCGTTCTACACAGTAATCGCGACGAGACGTACCAACGCAAACGATGCCAATTTCAAGGCATGGGTTGATTATAACATTGATGGGGTATTTTCTGACGATGAATTGGTATTAAACAGCGGTTCAATTTCTGGCACAAAAGCGAGCAATAAGTTTCGTGTCCCAGATTTGAAAGATTGTTTTGAAGGAGTTACACGTATGCGTGTGGCGGTATCTTACGGTTCTTTTGCCAATTCAGCATGTGGAGTTAACGTGGTTGGTGAATTTGAGGATTATGGAATTACCCTAGCTAACGACAAGCGTCCTCCTGTAATTACTTTAATAGGTAATAGTATAGTTCGTGTTGAGCGAAATAGTAACGCTAGTGCTTGTTGGACAGAAAAAGCGTATTCTACCTATTCTGCATCTGATCCAACGGAAGGTGATTTAACCACCAAAGTAATAATTTTAACGGATTTGGATTGCACTACTCCTGGAACTTATAACATGAATTTCCGTGTGACGGATGCGGCTGGAAATACTGCTCAAGATGTCAACAGAACCGTGATCGTAGTATTGGATAAAACGCCTCCAGTACTTACCTTGTTAGGTAATGCCACTGTAAATGTAGAACAGTGTGATACATATAATGAAAATGGCGCTGTGGCCGCTGATTTGGTTGATGGTAATTTAACAACCAGTATCAAAATTAGCGGATCAGTTAATACTTCTATCGTAGGAAAATACACCTTGACCTATGATGTCATGGATGCGCAGGGCAATTCGTCAACTGCAAAGCGTATAATCAATGTTGTTGACACCAAAAAGCCAGGATTGTTTAGCTATGGAAAACGCTTGGTTGATGGCGACGTTGTTCAGTTGCAGATTGGAAGTTTGTTTGTTGATGCGGTTACTGGTTACGACACTTGTAACGGAAGTAT
>CAMBTR010000127.1 GCA_945870885.1 Chryseobacterium gleum
GCGTTGTTTCACAAAGTAAAAATAAGCCATTTGGTTGTAAGACGCCATTTGGGGGATTGGTTGCATGAATGGGTTGGTTTTTTCGGACTTTGGCGGTGTTTTCCTCCCGCTCAAACCTCCCAAAGTGTACAGTCTAGTTGGTTGAGGAAACGGGTTGGCCAAGGCGTGTTGGGTTGGTCTATATGATGTGCGTATTGGATTTGATATAAATCGCACAAGTGCTTGAAATCATAGGTGTGTGGTGTTTCAATCAACGGCATCAGCGCAGGGACGTCCTTCGGACCGCCGATCCAGTTGAAAATTTGTCCGCCACGGTTGTTGAGTAACACAATGCTCAAATTATTTGGCAAGTTGTTGGTCCACAGCGCATGCGCATCGTAAATCGTAGAAACATCGCCCAGAATGGCCACGCAATGCGTATCGGGATTTGCTATCGCATAGCCCACGGCCGTACTTAAGGAACCATCAATGCCCGAAGTGCCTCGGTTGGCGAAAATACGGGCCCCACTTGGCTTCGCCCAAGAGGCGTATCGGATGCTCATGGAATTGCCTATGTGGATGGTGAATCGCTCATCGCAGCTGCTCAGCAGGTCGTTCACAACGGCAAATTCGCGCTGATATACCTCGCCGGCGGTATGAGGCAGTCCATCGCCCAATCGCGAAAGGGATTCGCTGATCCAGTGTTGCCAACTGTTGAGGTAGTTTGTTGCGGATTCTGACCCTTGCAAGGCCTGATCGAAGGCAAAAAGGGCATCTACCTCGTGGTGTGGCAAATGCTCGGGATGGGTATGAAAAGGATCGCCCACCGGTGCTTGTAACGGCGATAGGTGGTAGTGTTTTAAGGGTTTGTTCGCCTTGAGCCACAATTTCAGCGGCTTGGAAACCACGCCCATTCCCAAGGTGATGAGGATATCGGGACGTAGGCCATCGCCCGGAGCACTACCCAAAAAGGCCCTGTCCCACTGGGCAAGTCCGTGTGTGTGCTGCTGTGAAACGATATCGGTGAGGATGGGCAAGCGGTTTTGGAGTGATTCTAGGGCCAGCGAGAGTTCGGGCTGGGGGTGATGCATGCCCACCACAATGAGGATGCGGGGTTGTTGGACGTTGGTATGGCTCATCCATTGCTCGGCCAGTGTTTGATCAACCGGCGGGGGCGTAGGGTGGTGGATGAGAAAGGGTTTTGTGGGCGCGATGTGCTGGAAAGGTTTTTCTACATTGGCATAGATGGGGTCGCGCAAGGGTACGTTGATGTGTACGGGTCCTGGCACGGGGTATAGGGTTTGGGCGATGGCTGCCTGCACCGTGGTTTGGAGCGATAAAAGGGCGGCGGGCAGGTCTTGGGTGGGTGCGACGACGGGCAGGTTGAAATTGCCTTGTGTGTGGGGTTGGAAGAGGTTGTTTTGGTGGATGGTTTGTCCGTCCCACTGATCGATGAGTTCTGGGGGACGGTCTGCGGTGAGTATGAGTAGTGGGATGCGTTGATAGTAGGCTTCACACACGGCTGGGTATAGGTTGGCGGCGGCTGTACCGGAGGTACAGACTACCCCAACAGGGTAGCGCGAGCCCTGGGCTGCGCCCAGGGCCGCGAACGCCGCCACCCGCTCATCGGGAAAACTGTGCAAATCAAACCCACCGTGTTTCACCATCGAAGCCACCAACGGAGCGTTGCGTGAACCCGGACTCACCATCCATCTTGTAACACCCGCATCGGCCAACAAACACACAATGAAATCCAACTGGATTTTCCCGTGGGCCTGCTCTGGATTTGGTATCTGGAAATGGTGGTCGTTCATGAGGGTTGACTTCAAAATAACAACTGTGTCGTGGTTTTGTCGTTTCGCTTGTTCCTTAAGATTGAAAAAACGGATTGTTTGACTTTTCGTAACCCACCCTGGTACTGGGACCATGGCCACTGTGCAAAATGTATTGTTCTGGCAATCTGAAAATCTGCGCTTCGATGTTCTGTAACAACTGTTCGTGGTTGCCGCCAGGCAAATCGGTTCTGCCAATGCTGCCCCTGAAAATGGTATCGCCCACAAGTACTTGCTCACCCGCTACATCAATGAAAATAACATGTCCGGGCGCATGACCAGGTACAAATCTCACTTGCAATTCCGATGCACCAATTGAAATAATATCGCCGTGCGATAAATCGTTTGTAGGCAACGGCGATGGGGTGTATTTGAGGTTCCAAAGTGCGGCCATGGTTTCGGATCGATCGATCATTACCACGTCGGCCGGATGCAAGTAATAGGGTAAATTATAGATTTGTTTCACCCACCAGTTGCCAAAAATATGGTCGATGTGGGCGTGAGTGCCCAGCAGCATGGTAGGGGTTAAGTTGTTTGATTCGATGAAGTCTTGCAACAGTTTTTGCTCTGCAGAATCATACATGCCCGCGTCCACAATGGCGCAATGCAGGGTGTGTTCGCACCAGATTAAATACGTGTTTTCTTGCAAGGGGTTGAACGTGAACGATTGCAACTTCATGCTGCAAAGGTAGGGTTGGTAAAAGAAAAAAGGCGGCCCGCAGGGCCACCTTTTTTGATAGTGTCGATTATAGGTCTTTAAACTGCAGGTGCTCCGAGTTTAACCCCTAACTATTTGTCTTACAAGTGGATGCACTCGCCGTAAGCCAAGGCTACAGCTTCCATCACCGCTTCGCTCATCGTTGGGTGTGGGTGAATGCTCTTCAAAATCTCCAAACCAGTTGTCTCCAAATTACGAGCAACAACCGCTTCGATGATAATGTCAGTAACGCCTTCGCCGACCATGTGACAGCCCAACCACTCGCCGTATTTCTTGTCGAAGATTACCTTCACGAAACCATCTTTGTGACCGCCCGCAGCCGCTTTTCCGCTTGCTGAGAATGGGAACTTGCCCACCATAATGTCGTATCCTTTTTCTTTCGCTTGTGCCTCGGTGTAACCCACACTTGCCACTTCTGGATGGGTGTAAGTACAGCCTGGGATATTACCGTAGTTCAATGGGGCAGGGTGATGACCGCAAATCGCTTCTACGCAAATGATGCCTTCCGCACTCGCAACGTGAGCCAACGCTGGACCCGGTACGATATCGCCAATGGCGTAAACACCTGGGGCTGATGTACGATAGAAATCGTCGACAACTACTTTTCCTTTGTCCGCCTTGATGCCCATTTCTTCCAATCCCAAATTCTCGAGGTTGGTTTGAACACCGGCCGCGCTCAATACGATATCAGATTCCAAGGTAACCTCACCATTTTTGGTTTTTACGGTTACTTTGCAACGATCTTTTTTGATTTCAACGGCTTCTACGCTGCTTTCTGTCAAAATTTCGATGCCACGCTTTTTGTATACCATCGCCATTGCCTTGCTCACTTCCTCGTCTTCGATTGGGAGGATGCGCGACATGAATTCTACGATGGTTACTTTGGTTCCGATGCTAGAATAGAAGTAAGCGAACTCCATTCCGATAGCGCCTGAACCAATGATAATCAATTCTTTGGGTTGTTTTGGTAAAACCATCGCCTCACGATAACCCACAACGAATTTGCCATCCATTTTGATGTTTGGCAATTCGCGACTGCGTGATCCTGTAGCCAAAATGGTATGGTCGGCCTCGATGATTTGGGCTTTTCCATCGTCACCAGTAACAGAGATTTTGCCTTTACCAGCCAATTTTGCAGAACCTTTGATGACTTCGATTTTGTTCTTTTTCATCAAGAAAGCGATGCCTTTGCTCATACCGTCGGCCACTCCGCGCGAACGTTTAATCATACCGTCGAAATCGACTTTATGATCTTTTACCGTGATGCCATAATCCGCTGCATGGTTGATGTAGTCGAACACCTGCGCACTTTTCAGCAACGCTTTCGTTGGGATACAGCCCCAGTTCAAACACACACCGCCTAGATCGGCTTTTTCAATGATGGCAACTTTCTTGCCCAATTGGGCGGCGCGAATGGCGGCTACATAACCTCCAGGACCGCTACCGATGACTGCAATATCGAATTTCATAAATAGATGTTTCTTAAATGGTGACGCGAAGATAATAGTTTCATTTGAATCACACTTTAAACTCGCTGGTTGTGTGAAAAGTAATATCCGGATATTTTTCTTCAGCCATTCTCAGGATGAATCCTGTTTCGGCCAAGAAAACGGGTTGATTGTCTTTGTCGTAGGCGATATTGTTCTGTCGGTATTTCATAAAATCCTTCAAATCCGC
>CAMBTR010000128.1 GCA_945870885.1 Chryseobacterium gleum
TCTTCATTCCCAACTGAAGCAAACTTCCCGCAACCAATAATAAAATCAATGCTGAAGAAGCGACTTCAATAGTTAACATAGTACTGCGATCCGAAGGCTGATAAACCCACACAATCTCATGACTTCCTGCAGGTACTTCCAAGCCTCTCAAAATATAATTCACACGCAAAGCCTGAGCCTCTTTTCCATCCACAAATGCCTTCCATGCTCCGTTTTTCTCGTTATAGTAAATCTCACTAAATACCGCCAAACCCGCGTTAGCATTATTGCTCTTATATGCTATACTGTCGTTGCTGTAATACGTTTGAGAAATACCCGCTGCCGAATCAAGGCTAAATACCCTCGACTGCAATGTCAATCCTTTTGAACCACCCTCAGCCTTACCCGAATAATCCGCCTTCTCAATCACCGCATTCTTTTTCAAATCCATAAAATTGATATCGCTCAATGCATCTTTCGCTGTGGCCGCTTCCTTCACCGAATCCACAAACCAAGCATGACCCAACGCAGTATTCCTAGGAGCAACAATCTCAGATTTCTGATCCTGCGACAAACCAATGATATAACCGCAATTCAACATGTCCAACGCATGATTGTTCATGATATCGCCAGTTCCAGTGGGTCCTGCGGCACTAATACAATACGACATTACATCTTGGTATCTGCTCATTTTTGCAGGATGGTAACCACCCACATTTTTGTGGAAAGCACCCGCCGTATTGTCGTTAAAAGTACGGTTGATACCACCCCTATAATCAATTACACGCTTACCATCCTTGTTATTCGCAATGATCTGGTTGTCAACCGCCGATGGCATAATCGCCTCTTCCGTTTCCTTGTCCTCCCAATTATCGTCGGTTAAATAACGCTTAGAAACGCCCATCATATCAAACGATACCATTCCAATCACCAGCAAGCCAGTAACCAAAGCGCTGATCTGCTTCTTTAAAATCATATAAATCAAGAATAATAAGGCACCCATGAACATAATGCTTCGGAAAATGTCGTTCCATACCATCGTGCTACGCAACGACTTGATCTTTGTCACCGTTTCCATTCCCCCTTGCTCAGCAATTCGCTTGTCGGTCTCAGCAGCACTGAAATCCGTACCCATCGTAATCACAACCATCAACGCCACCAACACAATCGAAACAATCGCAGTTAACTTCATCACACGCTGTTTCCCAGCCGCACTCAAGCCATCTTCCGCCATCAATGTGATAAAACGATGCAATCCCAACAAACCAATCATCGGCACCACAACTTGTGCAATCACCAGTGCCATCATCGGCGTTCTAAACTTATTATAGTAAGGAAGGTTGTTAAATAGGAATTCATTCAATGGAAAATAACGACCCATGCCAAGTAGCAGGGCGACAATAAACGTGACCAATCCAAAAATGGCCCAACGATAATTCAATACAGCTCCCTCACTTTGAGGCTTATCCTTGCGCCAAACGAACGCCAAAATCAAACCGAAAACAAACAAGAACATCATCGTAGCACCCAGATAAACCGGGCCACTGGTAAACTGCAAATCACCGAAATACAATGGCAAACGCGTATCACCAAAATCCACATCGCTCACCATTTCATTGGAACTTCCGCCCTTAAAACCTGGGACCATCAAAGTGAACGATTCATCCACACCGTAACTCCATGAGAATGCATATTCCATGTCCAAACCCTTCTTACCCACTTGCTTACCTGTGCTTCCGTTATCCGTCTCCACCGCAGATCCACCGCGCATGGTAGCTTTTGCGTAATCATTGGTATCCGACAGCTTTCCGATGCAGGTTAAAACGGCTAAGCCCATTGCAACCGCTGCAATTCCGGATGACAGCAATACGTGTTTGAACTCCTTATTTTTTACCGCAAACGCCCATTCAACCAAGAAGTAAACGGCCACCATAATCCCCGCGTAGTAGGCAATTTGATAGTGGAAATAGTTTACTACCATCCCAAAAAAGAGGGCAGTGACAGCGGCACCCAATAAATATTTACGCTGACTTAATAATGCAAGTCCACCAATCACGCCAGGCATCACACCCATCGCCAAAACCTTGGTGATATGACCTGCTTCGTAACTCGAAATACTGAACGTCATAAAGGCATAACCCACAGCACCCGCAGCAGCCAGCCATCGATCTACCTTCACAGAAAGTAGCAACACAAACATACTTAGCATCGAAACAAACAAGAAGTTGAACGGCGATTTCACCAACCCAAACAACTCAGTAACCTTATACTTTAACAACAAACTGCTCTGCTCAACACCCGTAATCAAACTACCCGGCATACCCGAAAACAAACGATCATTCCATTGGGGCAACTGCCCTGTGGTTTCTTTCACTTGCTCGGCCGCATATCGCATCAACCGAACCTGCTGCATATCGCCCTGTTTTAGTACCATACCGTCGGACGGTGGCTTCAAATACATCACAGTGATACACCAAAAACTGATAATGAAAAGCAAGAATATCCCTGCTTGCTTGAAAAAATGCTTGTTCAAATTCATGAGATTATTAGGCGAATTTCAGCAATTTACTCGGAAAGACAGATAACTCATTGTAAAAAAACCTAAACGAAGATTTAATATGGTATTTTTCCCGAAACTTTAGGGGCATAAATTGAATAATTGTAACTTTGCAAAACAATGCAAAACGATTCCTTAGTCTTTGATTTAATTGCTCTCGAACGCCAACGACAGTTAGATGGCATCGAACTGATTGCCAGTGAAAACTTTGTAAGCGAGTCGGTGATGAAGGCCATGGGATCTGTCCTTACAAATAAATACGCAGAAGGACTTCCAGGCAAGCGTTATTACGGGGGTTGCCACGTTGTAGATCAAGTTGAACAGCTAGCCATTGACCGTTTAAAACAACTTTTCGGCTGCGCCTGGGCCAATGTCCAACCGCATTCTGGAGCACAAGCCAATGCCGCCGTTATGTTAGGCGTATTGAAACCCGGCGATGCGATTTTAGGGTTTGATTTAAGTCATGGCGGACATCTAACCCACGGAAGCCCAGTGAATTTTTCGGGAAAATTGTATTCACCCAACTTTTATGGCGTTGAAAAAGAAACCGGATTGATCAATTACGATACGGTTGCATCCATTGCCCAAACCTGTCAGCCCAAACTCATGATATGCGGTGCAAGCAGTTATAGCCGCGACTGGGACTACAAACGTCTTAGAGAAATTGCAGATTCTGTTGGAGCGCTTTTACTCGCCGATATATCTCACCCAGCCGGCCTCATCGCCAAAGGAAAACTCAATAACCCAGTACCATACTGTCATATCATTACCACAACCACCCATAAAACCCTTCGCGGTCCAAGAGGTGGGGTGATTATGATGGGTCAAGATTTCCCAAATCCCATGGGAGAAACAAATCTCAAAGGCGAAATCAAAATGATGAGCGCCATCCTCGATAGTGCCGTTTTCCCAGGAACGCAAGGCGGACCCCTAGAACACGTGATCGCGGCCAAAGCAGTTGCCTTTGGTGAAGCCCTAACCGATACATTTGATGCCTATTGCGATCAAGTGATTTCCAATGCCAAAGCACTCGCAGCGGCGATGGTAAATAGAGGTTATTTGATTATTTCTGGTGGGACCGACAATCACATGATGCTTATCGATTTACGATCAAAGAGCGACGAGCTGACAGGGAAATTGGCGGAAAAAACCTTGGAAAAATGCGAAATCACCATCAATAAAAATACCGTGCCTTTCGAAACCCGCAGCCCGTTTGTTACCTCAGGGATTCGATTGGGAACCTCGGCCATTACTACCCGCGGCTTAAAAGAATCGGACATGGAAACTTTGGCCAACTGGATTGATAAAGCTTTAACGAATCATGAAAATGAGGCAATGCTTCAGCAAATCAAAGGCGAGGTAAAAGCCTTTATGAAGGACTACCCTTTGTACGCCTAAACTTGGCTGCCCAACGGCGGATTTCGTGGAAGAAAAATAGCCAGCCCACGCTGATGGCGTAGATCAAGGCCGACACGATAAGCCCGTTAATGCCGGTCATTCCCAAGCCATATTTCACCATCCCAAAGCATATCATACCAAACACAATTTGGTAAAATACGATTTCAAAATTCCTCCAACGCCATTCATATCCGCCCAACTTTTGCGTTTTCACCAAACAGGCACCCGCAAAAACCCATTGGGTTATCAAACAGCCTGTTGCTGCACCCA
>CAMBTR010000129.1 GCA_945870885.1 Chryseobacterium gleum
AGTCAAGTGGCTGAATTGCAAATCCCCTGTGCTTGTGTGTTGACGATGACGGATACTGCGGTTCGCAGAGGCATCGACATCGACCTCCTCGCGCTGCAAGCAGCGCTCGGAGTCCCTTGCATCGCATTCAATCCCCGGAAAGAAAAAAACATTGGCTGCGTAGTATCACTTTTCAGTGCCACCGCGAAACCCAACATTATAGGTGCGCCAACCCAACTCCCACAGCGACTTCAAGAATATCAACAAGGGGCAAAAATTCAAGGCCTGAGCGAAGAAACCCTCCGCCGTTATATCTCCATTGAAGAAGTAATAAAAAAATGTACCACCAAACGGCCCGTGGGACTCAAAAGTCTGACGTTAAAAATCGACCGTTTAACAACCCACAAATGGGGTGGCTATTTCATATTTGCAGCCATCATGATGGTTCTGTTCCAAGGCGTGTTTAGCCTGGCCAAACTACCAATGGACGTCATTGAAATGGCATTTCAAACCATCAGCAGCACCATCAAATCGATATTACCCGATGGCCTCGTCTCCAATTTTATCGTCCAAGGCCTCATCGGCGGTATGGAAGGCGTAGTCGTATTCGTCCCCCAAATATTCATCCTATTCTTCCTCATCGGCCTGCTCGAAGACAGTGGCTATATGGTCCGAGCGAGTTTTATCACCGATCGAATCATGCGCAAATTAGGACTCAACGGCCGAAGCATCATCCCCCTCGTTGGTGGTTTTGCCTGCGCCATCCCCAGCATCATGGCTACCCGAAGTATCAAAAGCAAGCGCGAACGACTGGCCACAATGATCGTAGTTCCGCTGATGAGTTGCAGCGCGCGACTCCCCGTATACGTGTTATTGGTGTCTGTAGCCATTCCCTTTGCCCAGTTCTGGGGTCCCTTTCATGCCCAAACCTTTGTCATCACCTCCGCTTACATGGCTGGCATCGTTGTCGCCGTGATCCTGGCCTTCATCTTTCGACTGTTCCAAGGCAAGCAATCGTCCTCAGAATTCATTCTCGAATTGCCCGCATACCAAATCCCCCGCATTCAAACAGTATTACACCAAGCATGGCTCAAGTGTTTGTCGTTCCTGTCCGAAGCCGGTAAAGTGATTATTGTCATTTCGATGATCCTGTGGTTCCTCTCCAACTTTGGCCCCAGCGAAGCGATGAAAACGGCTGAAACGGAGGCGCATATTTTATCGCAGCTCGACCCATCGCATGGCGAGGATATAAAAACGACATTGCGCTTAGAGGCTAGTTATGCTGGGCATTTGGGCAAGTGGATAGAACCCGCCATCGAACCCTTGGGCTACGACTGGAAAACGGGAATCGCACTGATTACTAGCTTTGCCGCCCGCGAGGTTTTTGTAGGTACGATGGCTACCCTCTTCCAATCCAGCGAAGACAACACCCAAGGTATCATCGAAAAGATGCAAGCCGTTAAAAATCCGAAAACCGGAAAACCCTTATATGGCCTGCCCTACGCACTCAGTTTGATTGTGTTTTATGCCTTCGCATTGCAATGCATGAGCACGATGGCGGTGATGAAAAGGGAGACTGGCTCTTGGACATGGCCCATTGCATTGTTCCTGATCTATGGAGTCATTGCATACATCGGCGCTTACGTGGTCTACCATATCGCTAACTAAAAACTGCCAAGTAAGTCGCGATTTGCGTAAGTTTTTCTGAACAATTTGACGATTATTTTGTATTTTTGCAAGGCTAATTATACATTACCTAGTATATTACCCCAATTAGATCAATAAGAACACATGAGGCAGTTAAAAATATCAAAGCAATTTACCAACCGCGAAAACAAATCGCTCGACAAGTATCTGAATGAAATTTCAAAAGTTTCCATGATCGACGCCCAGGAGGAAGTTGAATTGGCCCGGAGAATCAGGGAAGGCGACCAAGCTGCGTTGGAGAAATTGGTAAATGCCAACTTGCGTTTCGTTGTTTCTGTATCTAAGCAATACCAAAACCAAGGACTTACCCTCGGTGATTTAATCAATGAAGGCAACATGGGCTTGATTAAAGCCGCCAAGCGTTTTGATGAAACCCGTGGTTTCAAATTCATCTCTTACGCTGTATGGTGGATCCGTCAGAGCATTTTGCAGGCTTTGGCCGACCAAAGTCGTATCGTACGTTTGCCATTAAACAAAGTAGGTAGCCTTGGTAGAATCACCCAAGCATCAGCCCGCCTTGAGCAAGAATTGGAGCGCGAACCAACACCTCAGGAAATTGCAGAATCGTTGGAGATTTCTCTTTCTGAAGTGGAAAATGCACTTCGTTCTTCTGGCCGTCACTTAAGCATCGATGCCCCATTGGCAGAAGGTGAAGACAATACATTATTGGGTGTTTTGGACCAAAACGATGAGCCAAATCCTGATATGTTGTTATTGAACGAGTCGTTGCAGAATGAAATCAACCGTGTTATTTCAACTTTGAGCGACAAAGAGCGTGATGTATTGAAGTATTACTTCGGATTGGATGGCAATGCCGCACACACTTTGGAAGACATCTCTGAAAAGGTAGGTCTTACCCGCGAACGTGTCCGTCAGATCAAAGAAAAAGCACTCCGTCGTTTGCGCAAATCAAGCAAGAGTAAAATCTTAAAAACCTACTTGGGATAACAACCCCATCCGGCGGCTAATCTAGGTACCAATCTGGACCCGAGTTGAATGTAAAAATCCCCACAGGATTAACATTACAAACGACCGTCGAATACCATTTTCATAGAATACCATTTCCTTAGAACACCAAAAGAGAGGGGGCTGCGTAGCAGCCCCCTCTCTTTTGGTTGATGTAAAATCCGCGTTTCTCAAAACACCATTACACCATAGAATTCCTATAAATCCCTATTTTATCACCGTCACAGTGCCCTTGTAAGCGTGCATCGCCCCATCAATATATCGGAATGTAACCGCAAACGCATAGACACCCTCTATCACTGGATCGCCCTTGCTATCTAATCCTTTCCAACCTACAGCCGGATCCTCTGAATAGAACAATATTTCTCCCCAACGATTCAAAATGGTCATTCTATATTTGCTCATTCCAAATGCTTGGTAAGGCTTAAACTCCTCATTCAAACCATCAATGTTCGGTGAAAATGCCGTTGGCAAATAGAACAACAACTCAGGCTTCAAGAAAATATTCTTGCTCGTTGTATCCGCACAACCCGAACTATTGCTTGCGATCATTGTAACCTTGAAATCTCCAGTGCCAATAAATGTCATAAAGAATGGATTTGAAGCGGACGATGACTGACCATCTTGGAACATCCAATTGTAGGAATCGGTATTTTTACCAGTGAAGGTAAACTTCCAATCAGTTTCAAGTCCGCGCGACAATAAATATTCAGAATCGAAATCCGCGATAGGCTTTGGCAATACTGTAATTGGATACGCCGAAGTTGTGGTGACACAACCCTTATCCGATGTCACTTTTACAGTAACACCATAGCTACCGTCCGTTGCATACGTATGTTTTGGATTCGAAATATTCGCAGTTCCGCCATCGGCAAAATTCCAACTATACGAAGAAATTGAACCCCTATTTACTTTCGCCGCAGCATTAAACTGAATGGGTACCATCGCACAAGCATTGGCTCCAGAAACAATCACAGAAGGATGCTCATTTACGCGCAAAACAATCGTTTTCTCCGTAGCACAACCTTTATCCGAAATTACTTTCAACTTCACCGGATAGTCACCCGTATCCGGCATCGTCTGCGCAGATACAGTTTTGGTATTTGCCATTGCGACACCTTTTACATACCATGTGTACGCAACGCCCGTTGCCGAATTCTCTTGCGTAATATTACTAGCCACAAACGAATTACCGACCAAGCACTGCTCCACATTGTTCATCGCAAAATTTGCCACGGGCACAGGCCAAACGTTCACCGTCTTGGTGATGGAATCAGAACATCCGGCGGAGGTTGTAATCACAAGTTTAACATCAAATTTCCCGGCTGATAGATATCCTTTGCCAGCAATATTCTTCACCGTACCCGTTGT
>CAMBTR010000130.1 GCA_945870885.1 Chryseobacterium gleum
ATTGTTGTTAACTACATAAAAACCCCAAGATTTCAGGAGTCCAAACTTCACGTTAAAAGGTTTTCCATGGCGTTATTCATACCGGTTTATTTTGCAGTAGTTGGGATCAAACTTGATTTGATTCATCATTTTGATTGGATGTTTTTTACAGTCTTTGTGATCTTTGCAATAAGTGTCCAAACGATTGCTGTTTTATCAACTGCGCGCTTTTTAAAATACGATTGGCTCTCAAGTGTTAATCTCGCTGTTGTTCTGAATGATAGAGGTGGTCCTTGTATTGTACTTGCGACATTGGCATTGGATTTAGGAATAATCAGTGACAACTTCTTTGTCACACTGGTGCTTTTGGCAATCCTCACGTCGCTTACTGCAGGTGCTTGGCTCAAATATGTCTTGAGCAGAGGGTGGAAACTTCTCAACGAAGATGTCTAAGGTTGCGAATTGAATGGTTAAGAAATTACAGAGGGTTACGCCAGTCCAATAATCCACATGATGCCAAGCATCACCAAGGCGGCAATGGATAAATATTTGCCTAAATCATAGTATTCGCGAATTGATTTAATGATGCCAATGATGCCACTTGGAACGCCCAAAACGGTAAAAGGAAGTATCAACATGCCGATGTAGTTTCCCGGCTTGAAAACGCCTTTCAAGGCAATCGCTGCGACTACGCCACCTACCGCAATTACAATTGCTGCTATCGCCCAAAAAGCTGTCCAGTCAAAATAGCCGCCTCTTCTGCCGCCGCCAACACCCCAACCGCCACCGCCTGAACTGCCGGACCCAAAAAAGATTCCCAAAAGGCCCAAAATCAACCCAATGATCTTGAGGGTTTCTTCAATTGGGTCGCTTGATAATGAATTACCATGATTGCCTTTTTTACCCGACTTGTGCGATGTTGATTTCATTTGCACGAGGCCTATGGACAATCCCGCTGAGGAAGGTTTTTTCTCGGCAAAATGTTCCTTGTATTCAGTTTGCTTCGATAAAGTTTCCCCCGCAGAAATGGATAAGAATTGCTTCAGAAATGGATGGTTGTTCACTCCGATTTCCTGGCGATAATTATCTTGCGTTTCGATTGATGCCTGCGGCTGCGTTAACGGGTGATGCGCTGCCTCTTCGTTCGTTCTGTAACTATGCAAAGTCCCCTCGGTGGACTTTTGTTGCGATTTGCCAACCGATGGCCATTGAATGCTCAAACCGCCAGTGTATCTCCGCTGTTGCACGCTGCAGCTTTGTATGAATATCGATAATGATATCAAACTGAATATGTAGAATTTGATTTTTATCATCGCCAGGGTTTTAGATAAAAATGGCAATGACGATTAGGAGGGGGATAATCAAGGAGGCGATGTAAATGATTCTCGTAATCCGTCTTTTTTTCTTGTAATATTCTGCATCTACACCCAATGCTTTCGCTTGTGCAAAAAGAACCGTTGATATGATTCCAAACAGTATCGGAGAGAAAACGGTAAAAGACGTGACCAGCGCCAAAATCGCCCATATCTGAGCAGCCTCTATTTTTTTAATAGCTTTCGGTGTTTGTCCTTTGTCGATTTTTTCCAAACTTCTTTTTTGGACACCCTGAAACAACCGCATCAATAGCAATAGCATCAGTACTGGAATTGCGATTAATATGGAGTAGAGAAGCGCTGTTATGCCATCGCTCGAGAAAACATTCATATCCAACCATAAAGAAAGGGGTATTGTTAATGCATCCCCAATGATGGCGAAATTGGTGCGTCTGCTAATTCTCTTATTCTTTGCGATTGCACTTTTTAATTGCTGTTTAGCGGAATCCGACTCGATTGAGGCTGCTGCAGTCTTTGGTAAAGTACCGTACTCAGTCTTTGGTACGGTATCCGCTTTATTACTTGACCACAGCGGTAATATTTTTGTTCCTTCGGTATTTGGTTTACTTTGGTGCGATGGAACAAATTCCCTTGCTTCAATTTGAGATCTTTTTTGTGATTCAGCCGACAGGGGAGTTGTCGCTGGTTTTGTCCGCTGTGCGATGCGGGTTTTCCAATCCACGTTGTACCCAAACGAATGATACCGAGGTGTGATGCTGCAGCTAGACAGGGAGCCAATCAGAAAAAAGATAAATAAAATACGATTCATTGTAATGTTCATTTCTTGGAGGATTCGGCTTTCGTTAGTTTCCTTCTTTTGATTCCTTGCGAAATCCGCGCGATCAATAAAAAAATCAACAATGGGAAGGCAATGAGCACGAGGTAAATGATTCCTCCGAGATCTTCACCATTGCTGAATGTCGCGACTAGCGGCATTGATATCAAATCACCCAACAACAGACCATTGGTTATCTTGATTTTCCTGTCGAGATTTTTCTTGTCCGTTGATGCTTCAATTTTAGAGGTGTCGCTAAGTGAAGTTACTGGATAATCTCTTTCCCAAATGGTGTCCGATATTTCATTGCTTTTTTCAATTTGAGTCCCCTCAACTTCGCCATGAAATTTAATATCGCTCTTTATGATGTATATGTTTGTGTAATTTTTCTCGGAAGATTGAATCGCCAAATCCTGCATTTTGTCCTTGCCCCAACCAGCCTTCTTTTTAATCGGATTTTTTTTACTCGTGCCACCCGCCAAAGACCCTAATTCCACATGGAATCCACGCGAATAAACACGCTTTTCCATGGAGCAGGAACTAAAAATTACCATTGCCAATAGTGCAAAAACCAAACAATTTTTCATGCGTGAAAATTCGACAAAATCATCAAAATGGCAATACGGAAAATCGCAAATCTGTCTGCTCTGTTTTACGGAATATCGCAAAAAAAACGCCTTTTTTACAAAATCAATGACGGATTTTTTGTTGTATCAGTTTGTACAACGCAAAAATGGCAACAAATAGGGTCCATCCGGGTATCGGGAATAGAATGGCTAACAGCCACTTTTCTCTTTTCGATAGTTGAGTTTCAGGGAGCAGACTTTTTAGTTTCAACATGTAAAATGATGATTGATTCGTTATTCAAAAATTCACTTTCAGTGTTTTCTTGCTAAGTGCCGGCTGTGAATTTTCATTTATTTTTTCGGTAATTTTTGACACGGAATTAATATTCGATTAACAATAGGGCTCTTACTTGCCGCGGATGGCTAAGAAAAAGAAAGCGTTAACCCCAGATCAAAAACGGAAGATTTTCATTTTAGATACCTCCGTTATCTTACACGATCACCAGGCGGTGAATCAATTTGAGGAACATGATGTTGCCATTCCCATTAGTGTGTTAGAAGAACTGGATTCTTTCAAGAAAGGCAACGATACAATCAATTTTGAAGCAAGGCAATTTATTCGTTTCATAGATAAACTGTCGGAGGGCAACTCCCTCAATCAATGGATTCAATTGTCGCCAGAAAAGCCCAGTTGCTTTACCGTGGTCATGCAAGAATCTGGCACCGAAGAGCAAAATGCAGTGAAGATTTTTGGCGATAGAAAAGCAGATCACCTAATCCTGAATGCCGCCCTATACATCAAACAAGAGTATTCAGACAGGCCTGTGATTCTGGTTACTAAGGATGTCAACCTGCGACTCAAAGCGCGATCGTTGAACCTGCAGTCTGAAGATTATGAAACCGGAAAAATTCAAAATTTAGAGGGATTGTATCGCGGTATTGCTCAGCTAGACCTTGAGGAATCTGATATGATCGATAAAATTCATCAAATGGAATCAGTGCATTATTCCGACGTGATGAAATCAGAGCCCTATAACAATCATTATTTTATCATCAAAAACCATCGCAGCAGTACTTTGGCCTATTACAATCCGGAAACTAAAAATTTGGAAAGGGTAGAGAAGCGACATGCCTATGGGATCAAGCCCAGGAATGCCGAGCAAACGTTTGCCATGCATGCGTTATTTAACAACAACATCAAATTGGTGACCATTCAAGGGGTTGCAGGTACGGGGAAGACGCTTATTGCTTTGGCGGCGGCACTTGAACAAAGAAGCAATTTTCGACAGATTTACCTT
>CAMBTR010000131.1 GCA_945870885.1 Chryseobacterium gleum
GAGTTTTATGGCACTGAGGATACCATTTTGTACGCCGCCGCTTTTGATGCAAACGGAGGTCTTTTTGAACCTTTATTGGGAGAACAGGATGCCATTATTTCTGATAGTTTAAATCATGCTTCCATCATTGATGGGGTTCGTTTGTGTAAGGCGATGCGTTTCCGCTACGAAAATAACAACATGGCCGATTTGGAAACCCAGTTGATTGCCGCCCGTGAAAGAGGGGCTCGCTTTATCTTGGTGGTTACCGATGGTGTTTTCTCCATGGATGGTTCTGTAGCCAAACTCGATAAAATTTGTGATTTGGCTGAAAAATTTGATGCGATGGTCATGACGGATGAATGTCATGCCGCGGGATTCATTGGTGCTACCGGTCGTGGAACACCTGAATATTGCAATGTGATGGGTAGAGTTGATATCATCACAGGTACTTTGGGAAAGGCTTTGGGTGGTGCCATGGGTGGTTATACTACTGGCAGAAAGGAAATCATAGAACTATTACGTCAGAGAAGTCGTCCTTATTTGTTCTCAAATTCATTGGCTCCAAGTATCGTAGGTGCGAGCATCGAGGTATTGAAAATGTTGAATGAAACCACATCTTTGCGCGACAAATTGGAGGAGAATGTCAAAAGATTCAAGGCGGGAATTAAGGCCGCGGGATTTGATATTAAGGACGGCGATAGCGCCATCGTACCCGTGATGTTGTACGATGCGAAGCTGAGTCAGGATATGGCGAATGCTCTGTTGGCGGAGGGAATCTATGTCATCGGATTTTTCTTTCCTGTTGTACCAAGAGATCAAGCCAGAATTCGTGTGCAGTTGAGTGCGGCGCATGAATTTGAGCACATCGACAAGGCAGTTGCGGCATTTACCAAAGTGGGTAAAGCATTGGGTGTAATAGCCTAAATCCCTATATTTGCCTTTTAAGCAAAATCAAACATGTCTATTTGGAGAAAGAAATCGTTAGATGCATTATTGCAGCAAGCTCAAGGAAGCAATTTGAAACGCACATTGGGCGCGGGCAGTTTAATCGCGTTGGGAATTGGAGCAATCATTGGTGCTGGATTGTTCGTTAGAACAGCTGCGGCAGCGACGGATGCTGCTGGCTCTGGTGTAACATTATCGTTTATTGTTGCGGCAATTGGTTGTGCCTTTGCAGGCTTATGCTATGCAGAATTTGCTTCGATGATACCCATTTCGGGGAGTGCATATGCCTACAGCTTTGTAACAATGGGTGAGTTGGTTGCATGGGTAATCGGTTGGGCATTAATTATGGAATATGCATTGGGAGCGGCTACGGTTTCAATTGCTTGGAGTGAATATTTAAATAACCTGCTGGGGAATTCGATACCCTATCAATGGTGTCACTCGCCATTTGAAAAGCTCTATCAAGCATCGGCGGATGTTATTACACAAATTCAAACGTTGCCAGGGAACTGGATAGGAATAGAAAAAGGTTTTTTAAACGCGGATCAATTTGCAAAACTACCGGCTGATATTGTTTCTCAAGTTACAATCACCTCTGGAATTATGAATATTCCTGCGCTGATAATTCTATTGGCCTTAACATTGTTATTGATCAAAGGAACCCAAGAATCTGCAACGGTTAACGCAGTCATTGTATTTGTTAAAGTTGCTATAGTTTTGATTTTTATTGTGGTTGGATGGCAATTCATCAAACCTGAAAATCACACACCTTACTTAATTCCAGAAGGGACAATTGGTCATGAAGGCTTCTTTAAATGGGGTTGGGGTGGTGTACTTGGAGGCGCTGCAATTGTATTTTTTGCATTTATTGGATTTGATGCGGTAAGTACAACAGCTCAAGAGGCAAAAAACCCGAAAAGAGATATGCCAATCGGTATTTTGGGATCTTTGGCCGTTTGTACGGTTTTGTATATTCTTTTTGGTCACGTTCTAACCGGAGTAGCTCATTGGAGTGAATTTGCAACTGCTGGTAAAGAAGCTTCTGTTTCTTATGTGATTAAAACTTATATGAGTGGATATGAATGGCTTGGTACGAGTGTAACATTGGCCATTTTGGCAGGATTTTCTTCTGTAATATTGGTAATGTTAATGGGCCAAAGCCGAGTATTTTATTCAATGAGTCAAGATGGTTTAATTCCCAAAGCCTTTGGTGAATTGCATCCAAAATACAAAACTCCGTTTAAAGCAAATTGGATTTTATTCCTCTTTGTAGGAGCATTTGCGGCGTTTGTTCCTGGCAGTATTGCGGGAGATTTGACCTCATTCGGAACGTTGTTCGCATTTATTTTAGTTTGTATTGGAATTTTGTTGATGCGTAAAACCAATCCAGAGTTAGCAAGACCGTTCAAAACACCGTTGGTACCTCTGGTGCCAGTGTTGGGTATTTTGGTTTGTACGGCAATGATTATCGCCTTAGATGCTTTCACTTTGAAAGCAGCGATGGTTTGGATGCTTGTAGGCTTGGTAGTTTATTTTGCTTATTCTCGTAGAAACTCCAATCTAAATAATAAACCTTAAGTCTTATCCATATTTCTGAAAAGGCTTGGTAACCCCAGGCCTTTTTTGTAATATTCCGTTTTAAGGAGTATGAGCGCGACGAAAAAATTGGGATTATTTGATTCTACACTGCTGGTTTCTGGCAGTATGATAGGTAGTGGGATATTTTTGGTAACATCCGACATGACCAGGCAGCTAGGCAGTGGACCGCTGGTATTGTTGGCTTGGTTGTTAACAGGTGTAATCACGCTAATGGCGGCGCTGAGTTTCGGCGAATTGGCGGCGATGATGCCCAATGCCGGCGGACAGTACAATTTTGTAACTCGTATTTATGGAAAACGGATGGGGTTTGTTTACGGTTGGGCCGTATTCTCAGTCATTCAAACAGGTGTAATTGCCGCCGTTGCGATGGCTTTTGCCAAGCATTTGGGGATTTTCACCTGGAACCATGAAAAGGTGGTTTTCAGTTTTGTTTTGTTTGGCACAACTTTTAAACTACTCGCAGGCCAGCTCATAGCCATAGCAAGTATTTTCTTATTAACGATGATCAATAGTCTCGGTATCCAAGAGGGAAAATGGGTGCAACGCATATTTACATTGGCCAAATTGATCGCATTAAGCGCATTGATTATGGGTGGCCTTTATGTTTTATTCGGCGGAAGTCTAAATGGTGTTAAAAACTACTTTTGGGAAAACATGTCGTCCGGGGCTTCTCATTTTGTGTCGCCAGATGATTCGAATCCACTAAAAACCAATGGTATAAGCGCGAGTGGCGCTCAACTTAACGAGGTTGTCCCTAATTGGCAATCGTTGGCTGGCATTGGTTTGCTTCTAGCATTTGCTAGCGCCATGGTGGGAAGTTTGTTTTCCTCCGATGCTTGGCAGGGAATTACGTTTATGTCGGGCGAAGTAGAAAACCCAAGCAAGACGATTCCCAAAGCACTGCTCTACGGCACTTTCATTGTCACAGTGGTGTATTGCCTAGCAAATGTTGCCTACATGGCTGTATTGCCCCTAAAAGGACTCAATTTGACCGATGCGATGGCCGCTATAGGTCCTGATGGATTGGTAGAGAACTTCAATTTAGGAATTGCCCATGCAGATCAAGATCGTGTGGGTGTTGCGGCATCTTCAGTGTTGATGGGATCTGCTCACAACGCCGAAGCAGGACTCATGGGTTTAATCTTTATGGCCACCTTGATTATCGTGAGTACCTTTGGTTGTAATAATGGTTTGATTCTAGCTGGAAGTCGATTGTATAAAGCCATGGCCGACCATGGTTTGTTCTTTAAAAGTGCGGCAAAACTCAATCGCAAAAATGTCCCAGCCAATGCCCTATGGATGCAGGCTTTTTGGGCAAGTGCCTTGTGTTTGAGTGGTACCTATGGCGACCTACTTAGTTATTGCACTTTTGCCTCACTGCTGTTTTATATCATTACCGTGGCAGGGGTTTTGATCTTGAGAAAGAGAGAACCC
>CAMBTR010000132.1 GCA_945870885.1 Chryseobacterium gleum
AAGGGCAATTACCGCGACCTGTTTGAGCAAATCAAGAAGAAGGGCTACAATAAGGTTCGGGTGGATGGGAAAATCACCGACATTACCGGTAGCATGCAGGTGGATCGATACAAAATCCACGATATCGAAGTGGTGATCGATCGCTTACAAGTGCAAAGTGGCTCCACGGGTCGACTTACAGAAAGCGTGAAAATTGCCATGAAAATGGGCAGTGGAAATATGATGGTTCTGGATGCCGACGATCAGCTAGTGCATTTTTCGCGTTTCTTGATGGATCCCATTAGTGGCCTCAGTTACGATGAACCCCAACCCAACTCCTTCTCATTCAATTCACCCTACGGCGCTTGTCCAACCTGCGAAGGCATGGGCGAAACCGCCGAAGTCAATATCGATTTCATTATCCCCGATCGCAGTAAATCGATCAATCGCGGGGGCATCGTCCCAATTGGAGAACTGAGAGAAAATTGGACATTCAGCCAGCTTCGAGCCCTTGGAAAAGTGTTAGACTTTAGCCTGGCCGATCCGATTTCAAAACTCAGCGATCAACAAATTCAGTGCATCCTATACGGTTACGACGAACCCATCATGGTTAGTCACGTCAACCACCAAGGACAAAAGAAATCCTACGAATCTCAATACAAAGGGGTGGTGCATTACATCACTGAGAATTATTTTGAATCCGAGGACGATAAACTCCGTCAGTGGGCAGAAGAATTCATGCACCAAAAGCCATGCGACACCTGTCACGGCGAAAGGCTGAAGCAAGAATCCCTGCACTTTATTATCGCGGAGAAAAATATCGCCCAGCTGAGTACAATGAACATCGATGTGCTTAGAGATTGGTTTCACGCGGTAGACAATAAACTCACGGAACGTCAAATCATCATTGCCACCGAACTAATCAAAGAAATCAAAAGTCGTCTCGATTTCTTGGTCGGCGTTGGCCTGGGATACCTCACATTAAACAGCCCCGCAAGGACATTATCGGGCGGAGAAGCTCAGCGCATCAGACTTGCCACCCAAATTGGAAGCAAACTGATGAATGTGCTTTATATTTTGGATGAGCCGAGTATTGGTCTACATCAGCGCGACAATGAGCGGTTGATTCAGAGTTTAAGGGATCTGCGCGATATGGGCAATACGGTTTTGGTGGTTGAGCACGACA
Organism: Chryseobacterium gleum; assembly: GCA_945870885.1. Taxonomy (GTDB): domain Bacteria; phylum Bacteroidota; class Bacteroidia; order NS11-12g; family UBA955; genus UBA955. Next base: position 1,166 of record CAMBTR010000132.1, read on the forward strand.
AAGACATGATGCTTGCCAGCGATTGGTTGGTTGAGATTGGTCCAAATGCCGGCGTACATGGCGGACAGATAGTTGCCAGCGGTGAGGTCAAAGATTTTATTCAGTCCGATGCCATTACGGGTAAATATCTTCGCGGCGAAGACAGCATCCCTGTCCCATCAAAAAGAAGAAAAGCAACCGCAGAAAAACTCAAATTAAAAGGATGCACCGGCCACAACCTCAAAAACGTGGATTTGGAAATTCCCTTGGGTTTGTTTGTCGCAATTACTGGCGTCAGCGGTAGCGGTAAATCTAGCCTCATCAACGAAACCCTTTTTACGGCGGCACACAATAAAGTCTATGCGTCTAGTTATAAACCCTTGCCTTTTAAGAGTATTGATGGGTTGGAGCACATCGACAAGGTAATACGCATCGACCAGAGTCCAATTGGACGCACGCCAAGGAGCAATCCTGCTACGTATGTGGGTGTTTTCCAAGAAATTCGAAACCTTTTCACCAACCTGCCTGAAGCCAAAATTCGCGGTTACAAGCCCGGACGATTCAGCTTTAACGTCAAAAGCGGTCGATGTGAAGCCTGCGGCGGCGGCGGAAAAAAGGTCATCGAAATGAACTTCCTTCCCGATGTTGAAGTCCTCTGCGATGAATGTCAAGGCAAACGTTACAATCGCGAAACTCTCGAAGTACGATACAAAGGCAAAAGCATCAATGATGTCCTTGAGATGTCGATTGATACAGCCGTGGATTTCTTCGAACACATCCCTTTGATTCAACGCAAGGTCAAAACGATGCAAGACGTCGGCTTGGGCTACCTAACACTAGGCCAGTCGAGCACAACCATCAGCGGCGGAGAAGCACAGCGCGTTAAGCTTTCTACGGAATTGAGTAAGCGCGACACCGGTAAAACCCTTTATATCTTGGACGAACCCACCACGGGCTTGCACTTTAACGACATCAAACAGCTGCTTGGGGTATTGAATATTTTGGTCGACAAAGGCAATACAATTGTTGTGATCGAACATAACATGGACGTGATTAAGGTGGCGGATTGGGTAGTTGACATTGGACCGGAGGGCGGATCAGGCGGTGGTGAGATATTGGTATCGGGCACACCGGAACAGGTGGCAAAATACAAAGAAAGCCATACCGGCCGATTCCTGAAAATGGAATTAAAATAAGGTAAAACCCAAGTTGCGTTGTATTTTTGCAGTATGGATGCTAGCCCTCTGTATGCAATTTCACCCGTAGACGGTAGATATGCCGGCGGAACTAAAGATTTAAAACGATTTTATTCAGAAGCCGGACTCATTCAATACCGCATCCGCGTTGAGGTTTCCTATCTTTTTGCCTTGGCAAAGGTGATTCCAAATGTGGATTGGTCGGCCCTGATTGCCGCTCAAGAAACACTCACAAATTGGAGCGCCTCATTGCCATTGAGCGATATCGAACGGGTAAAAACCATCGAAAAGACCACCAACCACGACGTAAAAGCGGTTGAATATTGCATCAAAGAGAAAATGGATGCTCTGGGTTTGCAGGCGTACAAGGAATGGGTTCACTTTGGCCTCACCTCTCAAGACATCAACAACACTGCGATTCCTTTGAGTTTTAAAGAAGCGAGCAATGCTGTGATGATGCCCGCCCTTGATGAAGTCATTCAAATACTAATATCACAATCACAAGCTTGGAAAGATATTCCATTATTGGCCAAGACCCACGGTCAACCCGCCTCTCCTACCCGCTTGGGCAAGGAATGGTATGTGTTCGTGGCCCGTTTGGAAGGTCAAATCAACCTATTATCTAAACTCCCGTATTCTGCCAAATTTGGCGGCGCAACGGGGAATTACAATGCCCATCACGTGGCTTTCCCTGATACGGATTGGTTGGCTTTTGGCGACAAATTTGTGGGCGAAGATTTGGGCTTGTATCGCGTGCCTTTTACTACGCAAATTGAACCTTACGATTTCTTGGCGGCTCAGTTCGACAATTGGAAGCGCATCAATACGATTTTGATTGATTTTTCTCGCGATGTTTGGACCTATGTGAGCATGGACTACTTCAAACAGAGAATCAAAGAAGGTGAAGTGGGTTCTAGTGCGATGCCGCATAAGGTGAATCCAATCGACTTTGAAAATGCGGAAGGAAACTTAGGTATTGCCAACGCATTGTTTGAGCATTTGTCATCGAAATTACCTGTATCGAGATTGCAAAGAGACTTGACCGATAGTACCGTTTTGCGTAACATCGGCGTGCCTTTCGCGCATACATTGATTGCGTTGAACAGCTTAATCAAAGGATTGAACAAATTGGTCCTCAACGAAGCGGCATTGGAAGCGGACTTAAATAATAACTGGGCGGTAGTTGCGGAAGCCATTCAAACCATCCTAAGGCGCGAAGGTTACCCCAATCCTTACGAGGCATTGAAAGCGCTAACCCGCACCCACAGTAAAATTACGGCTGAAAGCATTGCCGATTTCATTACAGAACTGGATATTACAGACGCCGTAAAAAATGAGCTCAGACAAATCACCCCTTTTAACTATACTGGAACGCATCCGAACTTGGATTGATTTTCTTTGGCAGTGGCTCACCGATCCAAATCGGGGATTCAAATGGCTGAAGAAAACATCATGGTTTGCAGGGATTGGGTTTGCTATATTTTTGATCGTTTGGATTTCCTGCCGAGGTCTTCTGCTCAACTGGGCTTTCAA
>CAMBTR010000133.1 GCA_945870885.1 Chryseobacterium gleum
AATGGTTCAAACGTGTTCATCCCACCGCCAACCCGACTTAAATTCAATTATCGAGAAAATAAGAAGCTGGTCGTTTATTTCAACGAAGTCATCACCCCAAACCAGCCGGTTTCCATAAGAATTCAATACAGCGCAACACCGGGGAAAAAGATACCTCTATCTTATGAGGCATGGGCCTCGCAAAACCCTGAAAAGGTGGGCGGAAACGAAAAGGATTCCATTTGGATCAACACGGAGTACGAACCCATCTCGGATGATATTGGCATGTATTTCATCAACGCCGACGGGAAAAACCCTACCAAACCCACACAAATGTGGACGCAAGGCGAACCCCAAAGCAATTGTCATTGGTTCCCCACGCTGGACGCACCGAACCAAAAACATACACAGAGAATCAGCATCACTTTTCCAGGCAATATGCAGAGTTTGAGCAACGGCAAGTTGACGTCATCCGTGGACATGTATGGCAACAATGGCATTCATTTGCGAACAGATGTATGGGTTCAAAACAAACCTCATGCGCCCTATTTAACGATGTTGGCCGTGGGAAACTGGGTCCGCGTAAAAGATTCCTTGCCTTGGCCCATCGACCCGAACTTGAGAAAAAAAGAGACCCTGCCCATCGAATACTTGGTTGAGCCCCAATTCAAGGACGATGCGAAAATGATTTTTGGTAACACGCCGGAAATGATTCAGTTTTTCAGCCAATACACCGAGGTGAAATATCCGTGGGACAAATACAGTCAAGTGGTGGTGAGAGATTTTGTGAGCGGCGCCATGGAAAACACGTCGGCCACGGTGCATATGGAGCAGTTGCAGCACGACAAATACGATCACATCGACGATACCTACGAAGATTACATTTCGCATGAGCTTTTTCATCAATGGTTTGGGGATTACGTAACCGCCGAAAACTGGTCGGACCTCACCTTGAACGAGAGCTTTGCCACCTACGGCGAATACCTTTGGCGCGAGTTCAAATACGGCAAAAGCAATGCGAATGAATGGCTTTACAGCACGGAGAAGAGCATTTACAATCCAAATAATAACAATCCGCTACTGAACCATCACTATACAAACATCAACCGGCAGTTCGATGGGGTTCGATACCAAAAAGGAGCCTGTATTTTGCATCTTTTGAGACAGTTTATTGGTGACGATGCGTTTCGTACTTCAATGAAGCGATACCTAGAAACCTTTGCATTTAAGAGCGCTGAAGTGGACGATTGGAGACAAATCATAGAAGAAGTGACGGGCATGGACATGAAACCTTTCTTCAATGTTTGGTATAAGTCGGATATCGCGAAAGCCAACCTCAGCATTGGCTTAAAAACGAATCAATCGAATACCCAAGATTCTTCACTGTCATCGAATACGAACTATTCAATCACCGCATCATTCAGTACATTTATCAGTAAAGTAAAAGTCCCTTTTCAGCAATATTTCCAACCGGGATTCAAAATCAGGGTGAATTATGTCACCAACGGCGAGGCGCATCAAATCGAAATTCCGCTGGGCTTCTGCGATGGCGAGCACACCATCTCCGTGGGGAACATCAAACCCACCCAGATCATTGTAGATCCCACTGTTTACTTGCCTTTGGTTCAAATTAAATACGTAATTCCAGAAACCACTGAAACGCCGCGATCCACTGAGGTGTATGAAATGTTCCTTGCGGCGGCGGGCTACTCTGCTGATGCGATTCGTGAAAAAAGCAAATCCATCCGCGCGGTCAATCTCTCTCACAATTATGATTTCGCCACTGTACCGACCAAACCAAACGATCCTACTTCGGCCATCAATTTAGCGCGCATCATACTGCGAAAAATTCACCGGGGAAATAGCGAGATATCCTCTACTTACGACACCCTTTTCACGAGGTCTATTATGATTGACGTAATTGAGACATTATTGGCTTCCAATGACAATTCCTGTGTTCTAATTGGCATTGAATTATTGAATAGTTTGGGCAGGTACGGAATTGCATTGGGGGGCGCATATCCCATTTACAAAACTTCAAATTTCTTCGATGGTTCGCTCGATCAACCCACTATTGATCGAATGAGAAAAATCCTACTACAGCAGTCGAACAACACATTTTTGGAAAGCAAGACTCAGTGTTATGTATTGAAATATCTTTTCAACTGTCCTTTCATGGAAATACAAATCGTCGGCACAGACAAGACTATAAAACCCACGATTCCGGGCAAAGTCACCGCCTCCGAAGCGGAACAGATATGGCTCATGAGAAACACGGAAAGTCCAATGAAATTAGGCCTAATTCTCGATTATTTAGGCAATCCCATTTCCAGCTCTAACAACAAAAACGAAATGGGATTTGGCGTTTTTCAGCGCGACCCATGGCAAGCTTGGACACAGGAAATGATAAAAGCTCAGAGTCCAAAACATCGCTTAATTTGGGCCGATGCAATTTCTCAGCGGATTTTGAACATTGAGGAATACTACTTCGATTTCTCGGGCACCCTAGAAACCCATATCGTCAACAAACTCAGCGATGAGGCCAAATTGGCCGAATGGAAGTCTTTCACCTTAGTCGTAATTACAAAAGGGCAGCTTGACTTTGCGAGTGCTATCGAATTCCTTCACGAAGGGGATTATGAAAACCCAATTTTGGATTCATTGCTTTGTCCGATCCTCTGGGCCAACATGAAGGAAATTGCGGACAGTGAGAAAACTACCCAAAGCGATCCGAAGATATATCAAACTTGGCTCACAGCCTTACGATGGTGCACCCGAAATCAATACGATGCACTCATCACCATGGAAAATGTGGCCAAAGACTTGGGATCAATACTATCGGAACAAGATTATCGCACCAACGGTTATTCCATGGCAATGGTGAACTGCCTGAAGGAAATCCATAGCCCCGTGGTCGTTCCGAAGAAATAACCCGCATCAAGAGAGGCGAGCCCCATTGTCTTGGCCCGATACTGAGACCCGATCGCCGAGGAAAGAATCAGTAAAACTGCCATATTTCATTCAATGATAAATGTCAGCGTTTTTGACATCCCTATCCATTTATTTCGCGGCATAACCAATAAAACAGGGCCGTTTTCCATCGGATAAACTAAAACTTGTTTGTTATTTAAAATCATTCTAAATTTGTAGCACATGGAAGCCACCGCCGACTTGTTAAAAGAGGGACAAAAAGCCACAATTGCGGGTCTAAAAGACGGCGATTTTTCTCAGAAATTGGCAGAAATGGGCTGCGTTCCAGGAACCGAAATCGTTAGACTGTATCAGTCGTCTGGTGGAAATACAATTGCTTTTCGGATTGACACGTATCTTTTGGGTTTACGAAAAGAAGAGGCCAATCAAATTGAAGTAACCATCTTGGAATTGGATCCCGCATGAGTTTCCCTAGCAGTTTCGCCCTCGTTGGTAATCCGAACTGCGGAAAATCCACCTTATTCAACCGTTTAACCGGGCTCACCCAAAAAACTAGCAATTTACCTGGCACTACCGTTGAGGCGATGCATGGCGAAATCAAGGTTGGACAGAAAACCATCCACCTTTGGGATTTACCTGGCATTTATAGCCTTTATACCAAATCTGAGGATGAAGGATTGGTAGTTAAGCATTTGATTCGGACGGACAACGACAAACCCGAGGCCATCATTTTTGTAATGGACGCCTCCAATCTTCGTCGGAACCTGCTCTTGTTTAGTCAAGTGGCTGAATTGCAAATCCCCTGTGCTTGTGTGTTGACGATGACGGATAC
>CAMBTR010000134.1 GCA_945870885.1 Chryseobacterium gleum
GTTCAAAAACACACCCCCGCCAAAGACATACAAGCTTATCAAATTTACACGGCCAAGGGCAAGAAAATTACCTACGCCCAGTATATCGAAATGATGGGCAGCAGCATCGAAAAGCAAGGTGAAAAAACAGGTCGTCCCGCCACGGTAATCCTCTTTGGAGAATTCCACGACAACCCCATTGCGCACTGGCTACAACTGCAAACCACCCAAGACGTTTACAGTGAAATAAAGAAAGAATTGGACGAAATCGCCCCTGAAAACACAAGCGGACAAAGAAATGTAGGGTCCGGACAACCACTCCGGGTTCCTTTGGCATTGGGTGCGGAGATGTTCGAAACCGACCAACAAGCCGCATTGGATGAATACCTAAACCCAACGGATACCAGCACAAAAACCGAAACCATGGTCACGCCAATGGGTGCGATGATGGGCGGAGATCCGCAGTACGATAAACTCAAAAAAGCCGTGAAACTATGGCCCAATTTCAAAACTGACTACAAACCACTGGTGGATTTTGCGAAAGAAAACAACCTAGCTTTCATCGCCACAAACATTCCTAGAAAATACGCCACTTTGGTGTACCGCGGAGGATTGTCGGCGTTGGACACCCTTCCTGCCGATAAAAAACAATTGTTCCCCACTATGCCGATGCCCTATGATAGCAGCCTAAACTGTTATGCGGAAATTTTCAAGGCTACCGGCGGTCATGGCGGACAGAATTTGCCGAAGTCGCAAGCCATCAAAGACGCTACGATGGCCTGGAAAATCTACGGCAACCTACCTGCAGTACCTGAAAAATATGAAGGCGGCGGCGTTTTCATTCACTACAACGGCAGTTATCACTCAGACAACCACGAAAGCATCGAATGGTATATCAACCAAGAAGAAAAAGCCCGCTGGTCGGTGTCGAGATTTGCCGTACCCCCCCAACCCACCAAGGTGATTACAATTTCTACGCGCACCCAAGCCAACGTATCCACATTGGAAAAGGAAAATTTGGGTATCGCCGATTTTATCATCGTTACACCGGACAATATGACCAAAACGCACTAATCCAATGTCTGACAATCTCATAGAAAATTTCAAACGCGTAAAAGCCTTCATCTTTGATATCGATGGCGTGCTCACCAACGGTCAGGTCCTGGTAACCGAGGAAGGACACATGCTCCGATCCATGAACATCAAGGACGGGTATGCTTTGCAACATGCGGTAAAACAAGGATATCCCATCGCCATTATTTCCGGTGGTAAGGGGAGCGGAATCCTGGAGCGCCTAAAAGGACTAGGCATTCAATACATCTATTTGGGTCAAAGCCATAAAATAGAAGCCTTTGAAGACGCGCTTTTTGCTTGGCAACTCAAACCCGAAGACGTGGCTTATATGGGTGATGATTATCCCGATTTACCTGTTCTTGCACGCGTTGGATTGCCCTGCTGTCCGGCCGATGCTTGCGGTGAAGTGAAACAAATTGCTGCCTACATTTCCAACGAAAAAGGGGGAATGGGTGCCGCGAGAGACCTCATCGAAAGGACCATGAAAATCCAAGACACTTGGGACCGCGAAGATTCGCATCATTGGTAAAATCCTTACCTTTGTAATATGGTCAATTCACACCACCTCAACGATCAACTCAGCAACCTCGGCGTCACCGATTCGATGGATGCATCGCTGTTATTCATGATCAATCAAGGCGGTATGGGTGCGATTTTGGTTTTAAAGATGAGCGATCGCGACTATGCACCTTCACAGATTTCTAGGTGGATTGAAGAAAATGACGCCAAGATTTTGGGTTTGCTCATTGGCCCTGCCGACCAAGGAATGCTCAACGTAAATATCAAATTGAATACATCTCGTGTCAAGAATATTTTAGCAACGCTTGCAAGGCAAGATGTAGCCGTGGAACACGTGCTTATGGCCGATGATTACGACGAAAACGATACAAAAGCGTTTGATGTGGTATTCAAGTTCCTCGATATTTGAGATGTGGAATGTGGATAGTATTCGCAATTATTTAACATAGTAAACAGAATTTTAAACATTTGCACTCGTTTGAATAGTAATTTTGGCACCCTGGCTTAACAATCCCATGACATCAAAAAAGAAAAAAAAGCACGACGATACGGATTCCAACATGGAATTCAAGCACGACGATAGAAATACTTACCGCAACGAACTCATCGATACGGACAGCATCAAGCCTCTGAACTTGGCAGATGTCATCAACTTTTTTTGGCGTTGGCGTAAGGTATTGATGATTGCCTGTGGTATTGCCGCCTTAACCGCTATCATAATTACCATGCCATTTATTACCAAGCCAAAATACCAAGCAACCCATATTTTTTATCCTACCAAAAACAACTCAATCTCTGAGGCATTGCTTTCTGATGCAGGTCAGCGTTTGAAAGATCCATTGGAATTTGGGGAAGAAGAAGAGGCTGAAAAGGCCATGCAGATTTTGCTTTCCGGTGATTTGATCGGTCGTTTGGTAAAGAATTTCAACTTATACAAGCATTACAACATCAATCCTGTTTCGGAGAAATACCCAAAAACGGCGATGGATTATAAGTTAAAGGAAAACATCAGCGTAACCCGTACAAGATATTTGAGTGTAAAAATTGAAGTGTTGGATGAAGACCCGCAGATGGCCGCCGACCTTGCCAATGGAATGGCTTTGTTGTATGATTCCATTACAACAGAGGTGCAAAACCAAATCGCGATTCCTGCATTACAGATTGTAGAGAGGGCTTTGCAATCCAAAAGGGACAAAATTCAGGGCACCAAAGACCAAATGCGCAAACTTGGGGAAGAGGGTATTACCAACTACGAAGAGCAAAGTAGAGCGCTGGCCGAAGAAATTTATAAAGCACAATCCTCGGGAAAAGTAACCGAAATGAAAAAGCTCCTCGAAGAACAAAAGACCTTGGTGAAATCCGGGGGCGATTTTGTGGCTTTGCAAGAATTGATCAAATTGGAAGAGGAAAAAGAAAGTGATTTGATTTCTCAATACGAACGACGTGTGGTGGATGTGAATGAGAAATTATCGCACAAAATGACCATCGAAGCGGCATCAAAACCTGAAATCAAATTCTGGCCAAAGCGTACGTTTGTCATGATTATCTCAGTTCTGGCAACCTTTATGGCCACTTCGCTCATCTTGGTGTTTTTTGAATTATACAGCAACAAAACCCAGTCGTAATTCAATTGCTACCCCAAATCACAACCAAAAAAGAACGCAATGTCCTTTGGCTGATAACCGGGTTGATCACGGCTTTACTTGTAGTTGCCACCCTATTCCAATTCTATCACTTACTTCTACTACCCGTTGTGGTGGGCCTATTGCTTTTGGCCTTTCTTTATACCGAAAAAAGCTTGCTTTTCTTTGGCGCACTGGCCCCGCTGAGCATCAACTTCGATAACGTAGGCGGTGGACTCGGGTTGGCCTTACCCACAGAGCCACTCTTTATATTGATGTTTTTGTTCATCACTTTTCGATGGCTCATCAAACCCGATTTTCGACTGGAAATGCTCAGTCATCCTATCAGCATCGCCATTTTGGCCTATCTGCTGTGGATGTGGATCGCCACGATTTTCAGTACGATGCCCCTCGTAAGCGTCAAATTTGTGATGGCCCGTACCTGGTACATCATCCTATTTTATTTCACCTGCCTATCTATATTTTCAAACTTCAAGAACATCCATTGGTTCTTTAAAGCCTTCACAATAACCACATTGGGCCTGGT
>CAMBTR010000135.1 GCA_945870885.1 Chryseobacterium gleum
TGGTGTGCGATGTTTGATTCTTTGGCTTCAGTTGGGATCATGAGTGCGGGTGCCACGACCAATGGCGATATTAATGTTGAATTGGAAGGCGATATACCAAGTTTATGTCCGTCTGATGCGTTGATAGTTACCTCTAACGCTGGCTTAAACAAGCAATATGTGACTTCTGGATACGGAACCAAGTCGGTGGACCTTTCCGCCCCTGGCGATGCTGTATTCACTGTGACGCCGCTTCAAAACAATCCTGGCTCTCCTTATATCAATGAATCTGGGACGTCGTTCGCTGCGCCGATGGTATCCGGTACCGTGGCATGGCTGAATTCCGTGGTTTGTAAACACTATCTGGATTTGATGTCGGTTAACTCAGACAGCGCAATCCACTTAATGCGAAATTGGATTTTATCTTCGGTGGAGACCAATAGTTCCTTGAAGACGCGTTCGGTGACTGGCGGTGTGCTTCAGTGTTTTAATGCTTGGAAGAAAATGGACGCGTGGTGTATGTTGAATGAGCCCACTTACAGCGCTGACGATATCGTTTCGGCCAAACCCATATTGTTTCCCAATCCAAGTGCTGATCAGTCGTTTGAACTGGCTTTTCCGATGTCGATGCCTCTGACCGTTTCGATTTACGATGCCAGCGGTAGGGTGGTTTGGAATGGGGTAGCAAATACAAACGAAAAAATCGAATTGAACCGAAAGTTAACGTCGGGTTTGTACTACGTTGATGCGAAAGTGGGGGGCAATTCTACCCGAATTACTTGGATCGTGAATTAATCGTTACGAAACGGGTTTAAACGCTTCAAAAGCATTCAGGCAGTTTTTACAGTAGTGCATGCTCCTACAAAGGGTAGGTCCGAAAGGGGTCTGCATCTCTGTGTTTCGCGAATTGCAATAAGGACAAGGGGTATCGCTCAGTACATCCAATTCAATATAACCATCGTGTTTGGGTGGGGGCGCCAGTCCATGTTGTTTGAGGGCGATGAGCCCTTTTTCGGTAATCATGTTGGTGTTCCACTGCTTGTTGAACGTGGTTTTCACCTCGATGTGGGTGTATCCCGATTCAGCGAGTTTGTCGTGCACCATCTGTTCCATAATTCTCAAGGCAGGACAGCCGCTGAAAGTGGGGGTGAGTTCGACGATGGCATGGCCGGGTTCAGGCGATGCGATACCCGTAACGATGCCCAGATCCACAATGGAAATGGTGGGTATTTCTGGATCCATAACGGTTTCCAGAAGGGCTTTGATGGATTCGGGCATCGTAAGGATATGGTTTGTTAAAAGGGTAGTGGTTTGATGGGATTACCAATCGGCACCTGGATCGATGCTGAAGACTTCAGTCATCTCGTCGAGCAGGGGCTGCAAATGGGGCGTATGGACTCCGTGGCGCCCGCCGAAGGCGGGCTCAGTGCTTTCCAACTTGGGCACTACATACCCAAAAGATTCCAACAAAGGCACTACCTTATGCAACCAGCGTTGCTGCAATTCAGCCTCTCCACCGAAAATGCCGGCCTCGATCAATTCCGCTTCGAAATTGCCAGGCTCAAACATGCCCAAAGCCAATCCAAACGTTTCATTGATAGAATTTTGCATCCGTGAGAAACTCTCCTCACCGCCAGCAGCCAATTTCTTCATGAAAATATCGGCGTGCATCGTGTGATACTTGATTTCACCTTTGAATTTCCTTGCTACCATCGACAATGGCTCAAAAACGCTATCGGCCAACATCTCAAATCGTATCGCTTCGGCGTGATCAAAAAAGAAATGTCGAACCATCGAAAAATCATACTCTCCAATCGGTAACTCTACCAACTGTGAGCAATGAAACTGGGGTGCGTTGCGCGTAAATGCCACTGTATCAGGGTCGCTCTCGCCCAATTCGTGCAGCAATTCAAACAAAGCCAACGACTGACCCACTTTGTCCTGCGCCATGCTGCTGAAAGCGATATCCTCTTCCAACATCGGACCCAAACCGGTCCATTCGCTATTGCGATGTCCAATGATCAATAAATCATCGGCCATTTTATATAAAAGCTCTTTTAAGCCTTCAACGTGTTTTTCTGTGAATTCCATAATCTAAAGGTTTACTGTTTGTTTGGGTTGTGAAATGATCCGTATTTCCTTACACCCTGCTGGTTCTGGCTTTGAACGCATTGATGCGGTCCATCACCTTGTAACTGTTAGGGTCGCGATACAATTTGTCTTCCGTAGTCTCAAAAATATCCGCATCCACATACTCAGTAACGAATACGTTGGAAGTGGCAACAACCCATAGGTTCACGGCTGCGCCGCGACGGCAATATTGCTCTTTGGCAAATAGCATCGCCATTTCTGCGTTGGGTGCATGCACATTGCCCACGTGTTGGTGGTGTGTGCCGCGCTTCACTTGCTGAAACACTTCATAGGTCTCAAAATGCTCATGCACGTTGAGTTCACCAATTTTTGATTCGTCATCGAGCGCTGCGCGCTCGATGCGAGGGTCTAAAGATTTTACAATCATGATCGTCTCGTTGTTTCCGTTAACGATTATGCCAAAGGTGTTGCGTATACCGCGTCCTTGTTCATCAGAGCCTTGCGTACCCAGCGACCGTTTTCTTCGGCCATTCTGCGAACCGCCAAGCGCTCCTTGTTGCAGGGTCCGTTGCCGTTGATGACCTGTTTGAAGGTTTCCCAGTTGGGTTCGGTGTATTCCCATTGTCCGGTTTCCTCGTTTTTGCGCAATTCGGTATCGGGGAGGGTTAAGCCCAAATCCCAAATCTTGGGGACGTACATGTTCAGGAAGGTCTGACGCATAGAATCGTTTGATCCCATTTTCACTTTCCAGCGCATCAAGATTTCAGAGTGTTGTGAGGCTTTGTCTGGCGGACCAAAGAAGTGCATGATGGGTTCCCACCAGCGGTTCAAGGCTTCTTGCACCATCGCACGCTGCACCGGCGTTCCTGTTGCCAAGAAAACCACGTTATCGTGTCCGTATTTCAAATGGAACGATTCCTCAGCACAGATGCGGTCCAAAGCCCTGCAATACGGACCGTAAGATCCTTTGCTGTTGGCCAACTGATTCACGATAGCCCCTGCATCGATCAACCAAGCAATCACCGCGCTATCGGCCCAAGTAGGAGCGGGGTAGTTGAATACGTTTGAATATTTGCTCTTGCCGTTGATCAGGTCGTTGGTCATGTCTTCCCGACTTTTACCCAAGGTTTCAGCGGCGCTATACAGCAATTGTGCGTGGCCCACTTCGTCTTGAACTTTGGCCATCAATGCCAATTTACGACGGAAACCAGGTGCGCGGGTAATCCACGTGCCTTCTGGCAATGAGCCAATGATTTCTGAGTGAGCGTGTTGCTCAATCATTCTCACCAACTGCTTGCGATACTCTTTGGGCATCCAATCTTTCGGTTCGATTTTATCACCCGCAGCGATGCGTGCTTCGAACTCTGCCAATTTGATTGGATCTTCGTCGGCCAAAATGCTGTTCACTTTGTTGCCGTCATTTTCGATGTAAGCGTTTCCGTACATATGAATGTGTTTAGTTTTTTTGTAGTCCTGAAAGAATGAAATGGGTCAATTTTTCTGCAATTTCTTTGGGTTGCATTTCCCCTTGTGGGCGATACCATTCACCGACCCAGTTGAGCGATGCGAGGATGGTGAGGGTGGC
>CAMBTR010000136.1 GCA_945870885.1 Chryseobacterium gleum
GAACTTTTTATCGACGACAAAACAGTGGCTGCTGGATCCTCAAACGACATCATGAACAACCCATGGAAAAGTCTCGCCGCCGCCACCCGTTTGGCTGCCAAATATGGTGAACCCATAAAAAAAGGCATGTATATCATGGCAGGCGCTGCAACCAATGCAGAATTTATCCAAGCCAATCAAACCGCTTCGGCTAGTGTTCATTCTTTGGGACATGTCACCGTTTCTTTTAAATAATTGACTCTCAATTCCTATCTTTACCCCGTAAAACCTATGCTAACCGACATTGAAATTGCCCAACAGGCAAAGCTGAAGCGCATCGAAGCGATTGCCACAGACAACAACGTTGATCCAGAAATTTTAGAACAATACGGAAAATATAAGGCTAAAGTCGATTTTGTACCCAATCAGGCGCAAATCAGCCAAGGCAAACTAATCTTGGTAACTGCCACCACGCCCAACAAAAGCGGTAGCGGTAAAACAACCACTTCTGTGGCATTGGCCCAAGGTTTAAACCACATCGGCAAAAAAGCCATCGTCGCTCTGCGCGAACCTTCTCTCGGACCTTGTTTTGGTATGAAAGGTGGTGCCGCCGGCGGTGGATATTCACAAGTATTGCCCATGGAAGACATCAACCTGCACTTCACAGGCGATTTTCACGCAATTACTTCAGCGAACAATACAATTGCCGCTTTGCTCGATAACTACCACTATAACAATCAAGGCACGCCAAACGGGTTAAAACGAATTTTATGGCGCCGCGTGATGGACGTCAACGACCGCAGTTTGCGTATGATCAATTCTGGCATGGGCGGATCGGCCAATGGCATTCCAACCGAAACAGGATTTGATATCACTCCAGCTTCAGAAATTATGGCGATTTTATGCCTAAGTACGAGTTTGGAAGATTTACGCAGTCGCATCGACTCAATTTTATTAGGTTATAAGTACGATGGCGCTCCTTTCACCATGAAAGATTTGGGGGCAACAGGTGCGATTTTGATTTTGTTGAAAGACGCAATCAAGCCAAACTTGGTGCAAACCCTAGAAGGCGGTGCTGCTTTTGTTCACGGCGGACCTTTTGCGAACATCGCACACGGATGCAACAGTATCATGGCGACATGGGCTGCATTGCAATATGGCGAATACGCAGTTACCGAAGCGGGTTTTGGATCCGACTTGGGCGCTGAGAAATTTTTAAATATCAAATGTAGAGCTGCCGGAATCACTCCAGCCGCTACCGTTTTGGTTACCACCACCCAGAGTTTAAAGCTTCACGGTGGCTGTCCAGAAAAGGAAATCAAGTTGCCAAACAAAGAGGCCTTGGAAAAGGGATTATTGAACTTGGAACGACATGTAAATAATCTTCAGCAATTCGGCCAGACCGTTGTTGTGGCGTTGAATCGCTTCCATTTTGATACCGAAGACGAATTGCAAATGATTTCGGGCTGGTGTTCGGCACAAAATGCACACTACGCCGAAAACCAAGGCTTTGCCAAAGGTGGTGAAGGCGCTGCTGATTTGGCTCGCAAAGTGGTTGAAATCGTTGAGAAATACCCAAGTAAACCAATCAATCACACGTATGAATTGACGGATTCTGTGGCTGACAAGTTGAATAAAATCGTTCAAAAGGTATACGGCGGTAATGGCGCGATCATGTCTGAAGCGGCACAGAAAAGCTTGAAGGAAATCGATGCGTTGGGCGCCAACAATTGGCCGGTATGTATTGCTAAAACGCAATTCTCGTTCACCGAAAATGCCAAGCAAGTAGGTAGTGCAACCAACTTTAACATCACCATTCAAAAATTAATCGTGAATGCAGGTGCCAGATTTGTTGTCGCCGTAGCCGGCGACATCATGCGCATGCCAGGTCTTCCTAAGGAGCCAGCTGCGATGGGCATGGATGTGAAAGACGGAATTATTACTGGATTGAGTTAATATCGTTCTCGAAGCCAAAAAGCTACCCTCACCAGCAAAATCAGAGCTGGCACTTCAATCAACGGACCGATGACACCAACAAAAGCCTGGGGACTATTTAATCCAAACACGCCAATGGCAACCGCAATTGCCAACTCAAAATTGTTTCCCGCAGCCGTAAACGCGATGGCTGTGGCTTTGTCGTAGCTTCCCCCCATCCTCTTACTCAAACCAAATCCCAGCAAGAACATCACAGCAAAGTAGATCATCATGGGTATGGCCACCAATAGAACATCCCCCGGCAATTGAACAATTTGATCGCCCTTTAACGCAAACATCAAAACAATCGTAGCTAGCAAAGCAATCAATGTCATTTTGGAAACCCGAGGAATAAAGACCTCGTTATACCAAGTAGCGCCCTTCCATTTCACGCCCAAAACCCGAGAGAGAAAACCCGCGATAAAAGGAATTCCCAAATAGATAAAAACACTTTGTGCAATTTCGCCCATCGACACATCTACAATAGCCCCTTGATAACCAAGCATCGGAGGCAAAACCGTAATAAACAGCCAGGCATAAAAACTGTATGCAAATACCTGAAATAGAGAATTCAAAGCCACCAAACCCGCACCATATTCCTTATTCCCGTCGGCCAAATCGTTCCAAACCAATACCATTGCAATGCAGCGCGCCAATCCAATCAGAATCAAACCCACCATATAATCAGGTTGATTGGGTAGGAAAATCAAAGCCAGAACAAACATCAAAATAGGACCCACAATCCAATTCAAAACCAGACTCACGCCCAAGGTTTTCTTATCACGAAAAACCATCGGGAGCAGCGAATAATCCACTTTCGCCAAAGGAGGATACATCATCAATATCAATCCAATCGCCAAGGGGATGTTGGTTGTACCCACACTCATCGACTCAATTCCATCGGCAAAGGCCGGTTTAAAATAGCCCAATGCAACGCCCAAACCCATGGCTAAGAAAATCCAAAGGGTTAGATATCGATCTAAGAACGATAGTTTTTTCATTGTTCGATGCGCTTTATTTACTCGATGATTTTTTCGCTTCTTTCATCACCCACAGCATCTCCGTCGCGATCTGAAGACAACGAGCATCGTAGGTAGCTTCCTCTTCCGGCTTACCATCCGATATCTTTGGGTCGATGTAGGGGATAGCCACCCTAAAATTGGCCCCCGTAACCACCGGACAAGCCGCATCGGCGCTGGAACAAGTCATAATCGCACCAAATCCAGTTGAAGGATTGTATGGATGGGAAATGACCTTGGAAAAACAGAAAACGGGCTTCGCCTTACGAGCAAATGTCACCATCATCACTTTATTATTCAAGTTGATCGCATCGATACTTCTCAGTTTCGCATCCGAAGGATCCAAGCGCTGCAAATTGATAGGATCTGGAATATGCTCCAACACACAACCAGTCCTTTCCAACGCAGCAATAGCTCTGGGATTAAATGCCGTGGCTTCAGTTCCGGCAGAATATGTTTTGACGCCATCAATTCCCACGTGATTCGCAGCGGCGGCGGCCCATATCTGACCTAAATGCGAACGACGACTATTGTGGGTACAGATGAACATCAATTCACAATGCTGACTGTCTTTTAATGATTTAACGATGTATTTGCTAAGGGCTGTTAATTCGTCTTTGCGATCCGCAGCGATGTTAACTAGATTAGAATCCACCTTTGCCCAATAAGCATCCGT
>CAMBTR010000137.1 GCA_945870885.1 Chryseobacterium gleum
TTGGGCAAGGACGTGGTGGACGAAGGGCTGCGAAATGGCGTTTTCTATCGCAAGGACGATGGCAGTGTTTGGATCGATTTACGCGAAGACGGCCTCGATGAGAAGCTTGTTCTTCGTGGCGATGGTACCAGCGTTTATATCACCCAAGACATCGGAACTGCCGATTTAAAATACCAGCAACACGGCGTAGATCAGAGCATCTATGTGGTTGGCAATGAGCAAGATTACCACTTCAAGGTGTTGTTTTTGATCATGAAAAAACTGGGCCGATCTTTCGCTAATGGGATGCATCACTTGAGCTACGGCATGGTGGATTTGCCCAGCGGAAAGATGAAAAGTCGCGAGGGTACCGTTGTAGATGCCGACGAACTCGTGCAGGAAATGGTGGACGAGGCCAAGGCCAAAACCATCGAGTTGGGCAAAACCGAAGGCTTGGCCGATGCGGAATTGTCAAACCTATACGAATCCTTGGGCTTATCGGCCTTAAAATTCTTCATTCTCAAGGTAGATCCACGCAAGCGGATGTTGTTCAATCCGCAGGAGAGCATCGACTTCCAGGGCGATACAGGTCCGTTCGTGCAATACACTTACGCCCGTATTCAGAGCATTTTGCGCAGTGCTTCGGCGGATGCCAGCAGTGCATCTTGGCAGCAGGGCGATATCAACGATCAACTTCAGCCCCTTGAGATTGAGGCCATCCAAGCGTTGTATCGCTACCCTGAGGAGGTCAACAAGGCCTGCAGCGAATCATCCCCCGCGGTGATTGCCCAATACTGCATTGATTTGGCGCGGACGTTCAACCGTTTTTACAATGAGTGTCATATCATGCGTGAACCGGACCCCATCATCAAAAACACCCGCCTCAAGCTCGCTCATTTCACCGCCCACACCTTGAAACACGCCCTCAATTTGCTCGGCATTCAGGTCGTTGAGCGAATGTGATTTCAAAGGAGTCAATGTCATTTTAAATCAAATTCACTTCTTGCAACTCTTTTCCCAAAGAGTGAATCCCTGCTTGAATTTTAGCCAATTGCTTCGCGCTGGGGACTTTGGTTCCTTGGATATACTGCGACAGCAAGGTTGCGTGCATCCCAATTTTCTCCGCCAAAAAATTGGCATTTAGGGCGCGGTATCTCTTGAAGAACGCATCCAAATGAAAAACCAATTCAATTTGGGATTCTTTGATTTCAATGGCCACTTCCTCAAAATAGAGCGACAACGCCTCCACGGAATTCGCCTTCAATTCCAATAAATCTTTCCCCGTGGTATACACCGCCAAATCTTCATGAAACGCAGAATACCCCGTTTCCGTGCACTCAAACAACATTCTGTATTTTGTTTTTTTCATCCCCTTATTTATTATTAAATGTAATCCCTGAATCCTTGATAATCCGCTGTAGCGTACCCGTAGCAATTTCTTTACTTCCGTGGTTCGGAACGACGATGATTGTCAATTTGTGAGGATGTTTAAATTTTACATGCGATCCTCGCTGCGAAACTTCAACCCATCCATCCCTTCTCAAAATCCGCAATAATTCACTGCACTTCACAAATCCTCTTTCAAATTTAAAAAAGTAAATAATAATTTACAAAACAAAAATACAAAATTCCGCCACATCAACCATATAATATTAAATATTAAACGATTATAATCGATTAAACCCAACAAGCAGATTCCCTAATCACGAATATTATCGAGAATTTTCACTCAAAAACCCTAAACTCTAACCCTAAAAAACCGTACAATATTGGAATCAGATTCCAATATTGTAAACTTTTTCACGATAAAAAACACCTTATCAAACCTCCCGATCGGGATTCTCTTTCAAAAACTGAGCCCAACCGCCCGCCTTATTATTGCCCCCCGCAGTGCCACCCTTGGTAGTGCCAAACGCCCGTGGCGCAAACTGATAGAAATGACAAACCGCCGCCGCCAATCCATCCGTGGCATCCATCGTCTCGGGTTTTTCTTCGAAGTTGAATTCCGCATGCAGCATCGCAAAAACCTGCTCCTTGCTCGCATTTCCATTCCCCGCAATTGATTGCTTGATTTTCCGAGGTACATACTCAAACACCGGCAACCCCTTGCCAATCGCTGCAGCAATGGCAACCCCTTGGGCCCGGCCCAATTTCAACATCGACTGGACATTCTTGCCAAAAAATGGCGCTTCCACCGCAACCTCCGTCACTTCGAATCCCTCAATCAACGCCGTCACCCGCTCGTAAATGTGATGCAACTTCTCCCCCGCATCGCCCACCTTGGCCAATCGAACCACGCCCAAGCCCAACAGAATAGGCTTCTTACCCTCAATCTGTATCAATCCATACCCCAATAAATTGGTACCTGGATCTATGCCCAATATTACCCGCGGTTTCTCCACCCTACAAAGATGCCGATTTCCGAAAAAATCCGAGGAAAATTTCCGAAATTTGTAGAAATTCATTTTACAAAACCTATTCATGGCTTTCGATTTAGACCTCATCCAATCCGTTTACCAAAGAATGCCCCAACGCGTGGCCGCCGCCCGTGAACTATTGGGAAGACCCCTCACACTCACCGAGAAAATTCTTTTCTCTCACCTGTGGGATAATGCCGCGCCACAATCCTTCGGCCGCGGTAACGATTACGTAGATTTTACCCCAGACCGCGTAGCCATGCAAGACGCTACCGCTCAAATGGCATTGTTGCAGTTTATGCAAGCGGGCCGACCAAAAGTAGCTGTGCCCTCAACCGTACACTGCGATCACCTGATCACTGCCAAAACTGGCGCAGGTGAAGACCTTACCAAAGCAACCACAGAAAGCGCCGAAGTCTATGATTTCCTCGCCTCTGTTTCCAATAAATATGGCATCGGATTCTGGAAGCCCGGAGCCGGTATCATCCACCAAGTTGTACTCGAAAACTACGCCTTCCCCGGCGGAATGATGATCGGAACCGATTCTCACACCGTAAACGCGGGTGGGTTGGGTATGATCGCCATCGGTGTGGGTGGTGCAGACGCGTGCGACGTGATGGCGGGTCTCCCATGGGAACTCAAATGGCCAAAGCTGATCGGTATCAAATTGACCGGCAAACTCAGCGGATGGGCTGCCCCAAAAGACGTAATCCTGAAAGTGGCTGGCATCCTCACCGTAAAAGGTGGAACCGGAGCCATCGTAGAATATTTCGGTGAAGGTGCAAACGCAATGAGCTGTACCGGAAAAGGGACCATCTGTAATATGGGTGCTGAAATCGGGGCAACCACTTCAACATTCGGATACGACGATTCAATGGAGCGTTACCTCCGTGCTACCGGCCGTGAAGCCATCGCCGACGCTGCCAACGGCGTTCGCGAACACCTCAATGCCGATGCGGAAGTATACGCCAACCCTTCGGCCTACTTCGACGAAGTCATCGAAATCAACCTGTCTGATTTGGAGCCCCATTTGAACGGCCCATTCACACCAGATTTGGCTACCCCTATCTCTAAAATGAAAGAAGTTGCTGCCGCCAACGGTTGGCCCACCAAAGTTGAAGTGGGTTTGATCGGTAGCTGTACCAACTCCTC
>CAMBTR010000138.1 GCA_945870885.1 Chryseobacterium gleum
TCAAAAACATTTCTCATCGTAACTGGACCGGGAAACAGACCTGCGCGCAATCCGCCGTTGTTTGCCACCGCGAAATGACATGGGATCCCAACGTGTTCCATGCTGTATTCTGTGGCCGTTAGCAGCATGTAATCCGCCACCAACCGACCTAAATTTCCTGTGTAAAATGTATTATAAAATGGCGAATCAATCTTCGCCAATGTGGTTGAAAGGGAATGATTCAAAGAATCCGAAAACGGCTTCATGAAATTGGCTATCTCCGCATTTTCCGACACGCTGGAATCCACAGAAATATTCGGAGTGGGTATGTATCCGATTTCCGCTCGATGCGACTGCGATTTGTTAACAGATTGCCTATCCCCCTGTTGAAAATGTTTACTCGTGCCACATCCTATAGAATAAACGGATACCCAAACGACAATCAATACCGAAACATATCGAAAAACGTGTTTTTGGGCGATGCGATTTGATATATTCATGTAAAACACAAAATTGCACGAAAATTGGTGTTTTTTTACATTAAATTACTGATAATTAACCTCTCAAAACGACCAACTTGTCGATTTTTTTGGCATTTTTGCAACATGATAAAAAAGATTGTCATTTTTTGCATTACTACAATGCTTTCTGGCTTCGTTTCAGCCCAATGTAACGAGTTATTCATTTCTGAATACATAGAAGGTTCTAGGAACAACAAAGCCCTAGAAATCTATAATCCCACCGATAAACCCGTGGAGCTTTCGCAGTATCGCGTAACTCGGTGGCAAAATGGTTCTGCCGCTTGGACAGCCCAAATGTCGGATGCCCTTTCAGGTACATTGCGACCCAAAGATGTGGTTGTGGTAGTTTTGGATCGCCGAGATACGACAAAAATTGGCGTAGATACTCCAGTCGTACTAAAGTTGCGTTTGAAAGCCGACCTTTTCTTAAGTAAAGATTACAACACCAGCTACAGTATGAGTTTCAATGGCGACGATGCTGTGAGTTTGGACAAGTTGAATACCACTACGAGCAAATATATCCCTGTAGACATCTTCGGAAAAATTGGCGAACGTCCAAGTCCAGCCTGGAGCGATAAGGCGCCTTATACCGGCACGGGTACCTGGTATTCGATGGATAAAACGTTGATTCGCAAAGACAGTGTAATGACCGGTGTGGCTAAAAACCCTCTAGAATTTAATCCAACCAAAGAATGGGAATTAAATCCCCGTGATCAGTTCGACTCTTTGGGTTATCACAAGTGTTTGTGTGAAAAAACAGCTTCGGTAAAAACAGTAAAGATCCGCCAAGTTGTCTTGTTTCCAAATCCAACCCAAAACGCGAACAATGGCATCGTTACAGCCATTACAGATTTTGTTCCTGTGGCAGTGATTTGCAAAAACATCCAAGGCGCAGACCTTTCTATTCCCTATTCAATCAATTCTGCTTCTTCTATGGTTCAAACACAACTTGCAACAGCTGAAATGGCGGCTGGGGTTTATACGTTGGAATTCGTTTCTGCGAGTGGCGAACGCGTTTCGGCCAGATTGATCAAATAATGCAGAGCAAATTCTTACTGCTTTTTGTCCTCTTGGCGATGGGTTCCCTAAAGGCCCAAGTTACCGTAAAAGGACGTGCCATGGACGCGATCAGTGGAGAATTGTTAGAAAATGTACTCATCTCTACGCGAAATCAATCAGCTCAAACTGCCAAAGATGGGACGTTTAGTTTGGTTCTTCCCATGGGAGAATATCTCTTGGTTGCTAAGTTAGACGGTTACGATAACGATTCGATATTTGTTCAGGCCGATCGCAATCTGATCACCGACATCAATTTCAAGTTGGAGAATATGAGTGCCAGTATGCAGGCGGTTCAGATTACCACTTCGATTGCCAAGAATCGAAAAACGCCTGTTGCCTATTCCAATGTAACGGGAAAAGACATCGCAGAGCGTTTGGGAAGTCAGGATTTACCCTTGTTATTAAACCAGATGCCTGGTGTTTATGCTACCTCACAAGGAGGCGGATCCGGCGATGCTAGAATTAGTATTCGTGGATTCAGTCAACGTAATATCGCTGTGATGGTGGATGGAATTCCCGTGAATGACATGGAAAACGGTCAGGTGTATTGGAGCAATTGGTTTGGTTTGGGAAGTGTTACAGCGTTAACCCAGGTGCAACGTGGTTTGGGCTCGAGCAGAATTGCCAATCCAGCGGTGGGTGGAACGATGAATATCATCACCAAAGGACTTTCTCAGCAAGCCAAATTGGAGGCCAGCGTAGAATTTGGAGATTCAAAATATGAACAGTTTGGTGTGAATTATAGTAGTGGTAGGTTGAAAGGAGATTGGGGCTTACTAATGAGTTTTACTAAACGTCAGAGTGCGGGTTATGTAGATCACTTGTTTGATGACATGTATTCTTATTTTGGTAAAGCTGAAAAGCAATGGAAAACCAAATCGCATGGTTCGCATACAATTAGTATCGCCGTAATGGGTGCACCCCAAAGTCATGGTCAGCGCAGTTATAGGGCTCGTTTGAGTATGTACGACAAGGCGTTGGCAGAGAAATTGGGCGTGGATACTGTTTTGCCAAGAATGGCATACAATCAAGGGCGTAAATACAATCAGCATTGGGGAAATCTCAATCAGGCCAAGGTGAGTGACGACAAAACAGATACGATTTGGGGCAGATCTCAAGTGGTAAATGAACGAGTAAATATGTTCCACAAGCCCCAGATGTACGTAAAGCACGACTGGGCCCTATCGAAGAAAACCTTGATCACATCTACCGTTTACGCATCGTACGGAAGAGGCGGTGGAGTGAGTTCAAATAGCAGCTTAAAAATCCCTCAGATTCCTCAGAATTATGGTCAGTTTGATTTTCAGAGTACCTATTTCTTGAATACTTCGGGCAGCGACTTCACAACGCCGATTGATCCAAAATATTCACTGACAGAGAACAAGTCGACAGGTATTTTGCAACGCGCGGTAAACAATCACAATTGGTATGGTTTGTTGAGTACGATGCAGCATAAAATCAACAATTATTGGTCGTTCACAGGCGGAATCGATTTAAGAACTTACCATGGAAGACATTACCGTGAGGGTTATGACCTGTTGGGCGGTGACTATTTTATCCCTTCTCAAGCGGAGAAAAATCCGAATTACGATGCCAAGCATATGTATCGCGCGGGCGATATTTTTGGTTACAACAACGATGGTTTGGTTCGATGGGCGGGTGCTTTTGGTGAGATGGAATACAGCAAAAATCGAACAACGTGGTTTTTGAATTCTAGTGCATCAAATACTTGGTTAAAACGCATCGATTATTTCAAGTTGGATAAGGATAAAAACTACGGTCAGCCAACAGCTTGGGTTCAGCGAAGAGGTGTCACCTTGAAAACTGGATTGAATCATAACATCTCAAGGAAATTTAATCTTTTTGGGAATTTGGGTTATTTGAATCGTCCTACGCGGTTTAGCAATGTATTCGACAACCGAAATGTGCAGGTGAA
>CAMBTR010000139.1 GCA_945870885.1 Chryseobacterium gleum
GCGGTTTCAATGCCTAAACTCAACGGGGTGACATCCAAAAGCAACACGTCGCTGCGATTTCCAGTTAGAACATCCGCTTCAATGGCAGCACCCAATGCCACAACTTCATCGGGATTGATTTGGTTGTTGACCTGAACATGCGGGAAAAGCGCAGTTAATAATTTATAAATTTCGGGGTAGCGGGTAGAACCACCCACCATCACAACGGCTTGAATGTCGGATTCCTTAAGATGGGCATCCTTCAATGCGGCCGCAATGCAATTTTGGGTTTTTTGCAAGATGGGATTTGCGGCCGCTTGCAACTGACTATAATTCAATGTCAAATCCACAGCAGCACCATTCACTATTAAATTATTTCGATAAATACTCTCTGGATCGCCACTCAACTCAATCTTCGCCGATTCAGCCATCAATCGCAACTTCTGCTTATCACCGGCATCTAACCCCTGAAGCACCTCATGTTCCGATATCCAAAACTGCATCACCGCCCGATCTATATCATCACCGCCCAAAACAGTATCGCCCTTGGTCGACAAAACCTCAAAAACACCCTCTTCGATGGTCAAAATCGAGACATCAAACGTCCCGCCGCCCAAATCATATACCAATACTCGCTCCGCCTCGGTTGCATTCAAGCCATAGCTCAAACTCGCCGCAGTGGGTTCATTCAAAATTCGCAAAACATCCAATCCCGCCAATTTCCCCGCATCGCGAGTGGCCTGTCGCTGCGCATCATTAAAATAGGCCGGCACCGTTATCACCGCTTGATTCACACCCGCCCCCAACGCTTTCTCCGCCTTTTGCTTCAACGATTTCAGAATAATCGCACTCAATTCTATCGGATTGTAAAACGCATCGTCGATCATCACTTTCACCAGCGCATCGGTTTCATCATCAATGATGCGATAACTTAGAAAAGACTGAACATCCGACACATCTTTATAACTGCGACCGAGCAATCGCTTGACACTATAAATGGTGCGATCCGGAGATGCAATCAACCCCTCCTTCGCAATATATCCCACTTGCGGCAACTGACCGGGCTGAAACCCAATCACCGATGGCACCAAACTCCCCATCTCATCAACAATGATCTCTGGTTGATGCGTAGTTGGATTTACGCAGGCAACCAAACTGTTCGTTGTACCCAAATCAATCCCAACCACTATGGCCGATTTTGTCACTGTTCCTGATGCGATATCGATTTTAATTTTTGCCATCTCTTGCCAATTTCAACGCACAAAGTTAACCCTAACCACCATTGAAAGTTGATTCCTATTGATGAATAAATCGAAGAAAAAATGACAAATGTCACCATTTTGCTGACATTATTATGACAAAATCCTTACAATCACCCAAGCCCTATTCTTTGGGCATCAAAGTAAATTTGTGCCATCAAAAAAATGAAAAACAAAGGTCAATTTATTCTAGTTATTTGGGCAGCACTATTATCAGGGCAGCTTTTTGGGCAAACCCCCGTTTCTGATTCTGTGGCGATGGGCGCAGGATATGGCAAAGCGGTTTATTACAACATCAGAACGGGTGCAGAAGCATCGAGCCCAATAGACCAATGGCATTTTTCACACACCACCGTGTCGCGCGACAATTGTATCCGCGTAAACCACATGGGCGGTGTTGAGGTGTATGCTTACCCAAAAGGTGACAACTCGCAGTTTTCTCAGTTCGATACTTCGGGGTGGGCCTCATGGAAGAAATTCTACAACGATATCAATGTGCATGAAAAAGGCGCCTTGAACCAAGCCACCAATCCTGGCAATATGTGGGATTTTAGTTGGGGTGTCTATGACCCTACCACCAAAGAGGTTGCTGGCGATTCGCTTTACCTATTTGTAATCACCCACCCCGGAATAGGTAGCGGTAAGTCTTTCGTAAAGTTCATGCCTATCAAACAAAACCCAAACGGCGATTTCTTTTTCCGCACTGCGATGGTGGATGGCACTTCAGACAAAACAGACACGATGCTACAAAGCAGTGCCACTGGCAAGAGTTATAAATATTACACTTTGGGTGTGGGCGATGTATTCCCTGAACCTTCTCGCGACGATTGGGATTTGTTGTTCACACGTTACTATGCACTCACAACCCCTCCCGGTGGTGGCACCCCAGTAATGTATCCAACCATGGGCGTTGAAAGCAAAAGAGGAACACGTGTATCAAAAATCACAACATACACTTGGGACGTTATGGCCGCCAATCCAGCCCAAACACTGATTGGAGTAAAGATGACCGGTACACCCACAGAATTGAGCAAAGACCTTACAAAAATTGGGGGCGATTGGAAATCCTTCGACAATACCACTGGCAAATGGACCATCCAAACCAGCTGGAACTATGTGGTGGAAAGCACCAGAACCCTTGGCGCAATCAAAGACACAGCCTATTACATGCTATCGTTCACTGGTTTTACAGGCGCATCGCGTGGCGAAAGTCAGTTCCGCAAATTGTCACTCACCCCTAGCGCATCGGCCAACCTGAAGAACTTAAAGATTGAAGCGAAACTGTTCCCCAACCCTGTTCAAAATGATTTGCTCCTTTGGATACCCCAATTGAATCAAGAAGCCCAAGTACAAATCATGGCATTGAACGGTCAAATCATACTCGACCAAACCGCTCAATTCCAAACCGGATCTACCTTGAAATTGAACATCCAAGATTTGCCTGCCGGACAGTATTTTCTGAACGTAATTTCTGGTAGCGACAAAGCGAGTTTGCCATTCATAAAACACTAATTCCGCATGCGGAAAACGCTTCTTTGGATTACAGGGATCATACCCGCAGTGCTTTTTTCACAAAGCAAAGACACCTTGCATGATTTACAGGTGCTTGACCCTGCGAGTGTTTCCTGCTCCATCAAAGGCGTTGCCGTAAGTGGTGCCACAGAGCAAGTCAAAGTCATTGGCGCCCAAACCATCAAAGAGATGGGTGCCCAAAATGCCGCGGAGGTTCTTCAGAACCAAAGCGGCATTTTAATTAGTCAGGATGCCCAACTCGGTACCGGCATCTCTTTGCAAGGCCTGAGCGGACAGTCGGTCAAAATATTGATCAACGGTGCGCCAGTGTCCGGGCGTTTGAATGGCAACATCGACATCTCACAAATTCCCACAAATCAAATCGAACAGATAGAAATCATTGAAGGCCCGATGAGCGTGTTGTTCGGCTCCGATGCCATGGGTGGTATCATCAACATCATCACAAAACAGCCCATTTTAACCCGCACCAAAACCAATGCGCGGATTTTTTTGGATGGCACAAGAAACACCAACCTTGATGTAGATTTTGCCATTCCGGTGAAGCGACAGCATTCAGCGTTGCAGCTGTTCGCTGGTCGACATTTCTTTGGCGGCATGGACTTCGACACCCTCACCCGCAATTACGATTGGAAACCCAAAACCAAATATTTTGGTGGATTGGGATTTCATGTTCGGGGCGATAAATTTCGGCACGATATCCGCGCCAACCATTT
>CAMBTR010000140.1 GCA_945870885.1 Chryseobacterium gleum
CACTACGCCAATGCTGCGGTGGATATTGAATACGATTTTCCGTTTGGATTTAAAGAGGTGGAGGGGATTCACTCGCGCACCGATTTCGATTTGAGCAAGCACGAGGAGTTTAGCGGCAAGAAGTTGAGATACTTTGATCCCGAATCGAACGAGAGTTTTGTGCCCTATGTGGTGGAGACCTCGATTGGTTTGGATCGTTTGTTTTTATTGACGATGTGCGAGGCATTTGCCGAGGAGGATGTGGATGGCGACACCCGTACGGTGTTGAAGTTGCACCCGGCCATCGCCCCAGTGAAAGCGGCCATTTTGCCATTGGTGAAAAAGGATGGTTTGCCCGAATTGGCGGAGCAGATTTACAATGAATTGCGTTTGGATTACAACGTGTATATCGAGGACAAGGACAGCATCGGAAAGCGTTATCGCCGGATGGATGCCATCGGAACGCCTTTTTGTATTACGGTGGATCACGACAGTTTGGCCAACCAAGACGTGACGGTGAGATACCGCGATACGATGGAGCAAAAGCGTGTGAAAATTGCTGATTTGGGCAGTTTGTTGCATGCCGAAGTGAATATGAATACCCTTTTGAAACAATTGTTATAATTCCATAATAGTTTAAAATTTAACCATGAATACTGTAGAAAAATTCTCATTTGCCGGCGAAAAAGTTTTGGTTCGCGTTGATTTCAACGTGCCTTTGGACGCTGAATATAATATTACCGACGATTCTCGTATGAGGGCGGCATTGCCAACCATCAAGAAGATCTTGGGCGATGGCGGATCTGTGATTTTGATGAGCCATTTGGGTCGTCCAAAAGAAGGTCCAACC
Source organism: Chryseobacterium gleum (assembly GCA_945870885.1). Taxonomy (GTDB): domain Bacteria; phylum Bacteroidota; class Bacteroidia; order NS11-12g; family UBA955; genus UBA955. The sequence goes on from CAMBTR010000140.1 coordinate 830, forward strand.
GAGAAGTATTCATTGAAGCACTTGGTTTCGCATTTGTCTGAATTGGTGGGCGTTGGCGTTCGCTTTGCATCGGACTGTATTGGTGAGGAGGCAGCGCATTTATCGAGCAGTTTGCAAGCGGGCGAGGTAATGTTGTTGGAGAATTTGCGTTTTTACAAGGAGGAGGAGAAGGGCGATCGTGATTTTGCGGCGAAGTTGGCTTCTATGGGAACGTTTTATGTGAACGATGCATTTGGAACGGCGCATAGGGCTCATGCGAGTACGGCGATCATTGCTGATTTCTTTGCTGGACGCAAGGCGTTTGGTTTGTTGATGGCAAAGGAGGTTGCGAATGCGGATCAGGTGATGAAGGCGCCAAAGCGTCCTTTTACCGCGATTGTGGGTGGTGCGAAGGTGAGTGATAAGATTTTGATTGTTGAGAATTTATTGAGTACGGCCGACCACATCATTATTGGTGGCGGGATGGCTTATACGTTTTTCAAGGCGCAGGGCGGAGAGATTGGCAACAGTTTGTGCGAGATGGAGCGTTTGGAGACTTGTGTTGACATTATGAAGAAGGCGGAAGCGAAGGGCGTGAAGATTCATTTGCCGGTGGATTCTACCATTGCCGATAAGTTTGCGGCGGATGCCAATACACAGAATTGCGCGAGCGATCAGATTCCAAGCGGTTGGATGGGGTTGGACATTGGTGAGAAGGCTTGTGGGGCTTTCAGGGATGTGTTATTGAACAGCAAAACGATTTTGTGGAACGGTCCGATGGGTGTTTTTGAGATGCCTGCTTTTGAGCGTGGTACCAAAACGGTGGCTCAGTCTGTGGCGGATGCTACGGTGGGCGGTGCTTTCAGTTTGATTGGTGGCGGCGACAGTGCGGCGGCGGTGTATCAGTTCGGGTTCGACGATAAGGTGAGCTACGTGAGTACCGGCGGCGGTGCGTTGTTGGAGTATTTCGAGGGCAAGGTATTGCCGGGTATCGCTGCGATTGAGGGTTGATTTTTTTTGAGCGGGTTGGGGTTTCTCGATGCGATTTATTTGATATCGCGTTTTTCGGTTTCCGAGAGGTCGGTGCATTTTTGAAAGAAATTCACTGCGATGTCTTTGATGGGCGATGGGTTTTTGGCGAATTGAACGGCCAGGGGTTTGTCGACCAACATATTTTTCTTCATGTTGAGGAATGAGGGGGTCCCGTATTCGAAGGAATATCTCAGGAAGCGTATTTCAAGGTTTTTGGGCTGCAGGGTTGCTGCTGAATTGAGTTGATCGTGGGCTTGATTGGCCAGCGACAATTTGGTTGTTGGGAAGATGTTGGCCCGAGCCCGAAGGGCGAGGGCCGTGGCATAATAGGCGTTGGCTACAGCGTCCGTTTGGCTATGTGATTTACATGCGCTTTCAAAAGTGTTTACGTGATTATTATTGGTAAGCGCTGTCCTGTATGCCGTCCGAATCTGTATCCATTGGCTCGGACTAGGCGATATGGCGATGGGCGTCATGCAAACGGTGGCGAAAGCCACGGCAACCAGCAACAGAGTACGCATAAATGTTTTCATCTGCTGATTGTAACAATTGCGAACAAAATCGGTTTTGATTGTTTGGTTTTGATTTTGCAAAAATCACCATTCTTCAATCATGATTTGCATAATTTTCACATTTTTTGGTGGCTAAATTTTGCTCTGATAGATTTGTGATGTTGAATTATTTAATTACCTTTGACGATAGTATCGTAAAGGGTTAGTATTTGAAATTTATGATTGCAAATTTCTCCTGCCGCGATACGGAATTGATATGGAATGGAAGCCAATCCAAAAAATTCCCATTTGGTATTCAGTCTGTTGCAAGACGAAAACTCCGTATGATGAATGCGGCAGCAGATATCAATGATTTGAGGATTCCTCCGGGCAATCACTTGGAGAAATTGTCAGGTAATTTGGAGGGATATCATAGTATTCGTATCAATTCCCAATGGCGGATTTTATTCTATTGGGAGAATAATAACGCTTATGATGTTGAAATAGTCGATTATCATTGATATGGAAAGATTAAAAAATATTCATCCGGGAGAGATTCTGAAAATTGAATTTTTAGAAGCAATGTCGATTTCCGCCTATAGATTGGCGAAGGAAACATTTATTCCACAGACTAGAATTGGATTGATTTTAGCGGGAAAGCGTCGAATTTCTGTCGATACAGCCCTGCGATTCGCAAAATTTTTCGGGAATTCAGCTCAGTTCTGGATTCAATTGCAAATTGACTACGACATTGAACTAGAAAACGAAATTCAAAAAGATACGTTGGATAGAATTCACCCGCTCACCCAATAAGTTTGAGCGAGCCGCTCACCACCTAGGAGAAAATTCGTTTTACAACCACTTGCGGCGGCGGAAGAAATACAAGGTGCCGAGGGAGGACAAGGCCATCAGAGCGACAGAGAAGGCGAAGCCATATTCCCACTTGAAAGCATCAATGAACTCGAAGTTCATTCCATAAATACTCGCGATCAATGTTGGGGGCATGAAAATTACCGATGCAACCGTAAAGATTTTAATGATTTTGTTCTGTTCGATGTTAATCAAACCCAAAAAGGTGTTTTGCAAATACTCCAAACGTTCGAAGTTGAAATTGGTATGATCGATTAAAGAATTGATATCCTTGATCAC
>CAMBTR010000141.1 GCA_945870885.1 Chryseobacterium gleum
TTGCTAAGTGCATGCGCATGTGCACGTCTTTTCTTGATATAGAATAAAGAGGAATGTAGTGTGATTTGACATATGTCACACAGAAGGTTGTTTTGTAAATAGCTATGATATCCAAGGTATTACAAAGCAAAATGCCCCACATTTCTGTGAGGCATTTATTGTGGGAGTTGAGGGGTTCGAACCCCCGACCCTCTGCTTGTAAGGCAGATGCTCTGAACCAGCTGAGCTAAACTCCCCTGTCTTGGTGTTCTAAACGGGACTGCAAAATTAGTACAATTATTGAAATTTCAAAGTTATCCATCTCAAATAAATGAGATTTTTCCAGCGACAAGAACCTCAATCAACTATTCGATTGAAAATCAACGATAATACTCGCGAATTAAACACAGAAAAATCCAACAGAATTTCCTCTCCCCTGTTGTAAATTTGAAGCAATGTCGATCAATCAACACCTCAACTGGCGCTATGCCACAAAACGCTATAACGGAGAATCAATCCCAGAATCATCTTTGAATGATATCCTAGAATCCATTAGACTCACTCCTACTTCGCTAGGAATTCAGCCATTCCATGTGTTTGTAATTGAAAATAAGGAAATGCGCGAACAGTTGAAACCCGCATTAAACAATCAACCCCAATGCACAGAATCCTCTCACATCATAGTTTTCGCCACGTGGAAAACCGTGACCGAAACGAAAGTAGACGAATACATGGCCCTCATCGCAGAGACGCGTGGTGTTACTGTTGAGTCATTGGCCGGCTTTAGATCTATGGCATGGGGCTACCTATCAAAGCAAAGCCCAGAGAACATTGAAGTATGGGCAAGCAAGCAAACGTACATCGCTCTTGGAACCGCTATGGTTTCCGCAGCAAGTCAGCAGATCGATGCCACTCCGATGGAAGGATTCTCAGCGCCAGCTGTCAACGAAATATTGGAGTTGGATAAGCACGACTTGCACGCATCTGTGATACTAGCGTTGGGTTATCGCGATTCAAATATAGACCCGTTGGCGTCTGCTAATAAAGTTCGCAGGCCCATTCACCAATTAATCGAATTCATTTAACTCTATTGTTCTTTTGCGATTATTATCGTTCTTATATTTGTATTATACGATTAAAACAACAGAATGGGAATTAAAGGAAAGTTTGAAAACCAATTGACAGAATTGGCAGAAGGTATTAAAGCGATGGGTCACCCGGCCCGTATTTTGATATTAAAGCATTTATTAGAAAATGGACCTAGTTCATGTCAAGATATCGTGGATCAACTTCCCTATTCTCAAAGTACCGTGTCTGGACATTTACAGAAGTTGAAAGACGGTAAATTGATTAAAATGAAGCCGGTAAAAACCTCAAGTGTTTACACCATCCATTTAGAATCTATCGAAATGATTCATAAAGAATTGGGCGATACTTTTAATTTTAAGTCGGAATCAAAAACGCAGATGTCGTTGTTTTAATCAAACAACTGCGTAATAAATCCTGTCAACAATTTCGGCTCCACCCAGGTGCTTTTCGGTGGCATTGTCAATCCCTGATCCGCCACTTCCATCACCTGCCCAAAAGAATTCGATGGGACAACAAAAGCGAAATCACATTCACCCTTCTCTAGCATCGCTTTGATTTCAGAAATCGGGGTGTCTCCACGCACAAAGGCCATACGATCGTCCTTGCTAGTATCGCTGATCCCGAACATAAATGGGAACAACATCGTTTCAATACGATTTACTTCCAATTTCCCTACTGCGTTGGTATTTGAATCACTTTTACCAAGTTCGATAACAAAATCGCCTTGCCTGCTGAGGATAGCCACCGTATCGAAAGCCAAAGTTGCATCGTTCGTTAATTGTGTATGCGAAAAAGTGAGTCCCAAATTTTCTAAATGACTTTGAACATCCACATCAGCGACATTCTTCAATAGCCTGTGAAATGATTTTATCAGCAGTTCGTCGCGGTCCATGATCAACGATATTACACCTTGAGAATCCGATTTACCTGCTTTCCACAAAAATTCACTCACAGCCGCCATGCGATGATGTCCATCGGCGATATACAATGCGTCCAAAGTCTCCAACGACGAGATAACCGTTGCCGATTGTTCATCATTCAACTCCCAAAGGGTATGCTCAAAACCCTGGGCGCAAATGGTCTTAGCGACTGGGCTCTTCAATTCAAAATGATGCAAACGATCCAGTAACGAAGCCGGCAATTTATTCGACAACAAAACGGGCTCCGCAACACTGTTTAATGCCTCTACGTGCTTGGAAAGTCGATGACACTTATTCTCTAAAACATTCTCGTGTTTCTTTACCGAACCACCCAAATAAGAGGCGGCGGAGACAGAGACAACTACACCTCTGAGCGGACTTGCGCCAGGCTGCTTTTGCTCATACAAATAAATGGCGGGGCCATGTTTTACTAACTTACCTCCATCCATCAATGCGTTCAAATTTTCCGCGCTCTGCTGGTAAAATCTATCCGAACCCTGTTCGATGCTCGCATCCACATATTGTGGTTTTACCACACGGATAAAGCTATTTGGGTTTTCCTTAGCCAATGATTCCAAAACAGACTGTGGCAACTTACCTGAGCCGTACGTAGGCACCGATTGTTGCATTTCTTCGGACGGAATCAAGGAAGAAAATGGAAATACCCGAATCACTGCGATCTATTATTTAAAAAACGAAGTAATCCTTTCGGCCAGCTCTATCCCTACTCTCTCCTGGGCTTCTTTTGTACTTGCCCCGATATGTGGAGACAAACTACAATTCGTTTGTGATATCATCAAGTCGTTGGTTGGTGGCTCATTAACAAACACATCCACACCGGCCGCAGAAATATGTCCGCTCGCCAACGCATCAGCCAACGCTTGTTCGTTAACAACCCCACCTCTAGCACAGTTGATTAACACCGAACCTTTTTTCATCATGGCGATGTTTTCCGCATTCATCACCTCTTCGCTCCCAGGGGTATGCAAAGTGATACAATCGGACTGAGATAAAACTGTTTCCAAAGACTGACCCTTTAGCGTCAATCGAAAATTATTTGCTTTATAGGCATTCGACAATGATACAACCACGTCGAATTCTCTTTGTTTATAGTCGTAAACGAGTACTTCCATACCCAATCCAATCGCCATTTTGGCAACCTCTTGACCAATTCTACCAAAACCGATGATGCCCAATTTCTTGCCCATCAACTCAAAGCCTTCAGAATATACCTTTTTCATTTCTTTAAACCCATCGATACCATTGGTTGGCATTTCACGGTTGGCTTTGTGCAAGAAACGCGACAAGGAAAATAAGTGAGCGAAGACCAACTCAGCTACAGAACGACTGCTAGCATTGGGGGTATTGACAACTGGAATATTTTTTAAACCGGCTGCTTTGATATCGATATTATCCAAACCAACACCGGCGCGAGCAATCAATTTCA
>CAMBTR010000142.1 GCA_945870885.1 Chryseobacterium gleum
GCCTGCTCCCAATGGCTCGCCAATTCAAAACCGGGCAATACCTCAGTCCCTGATGTTAGTACGATATTGGTCCTATTTTTTAACGGCTTTCCCAAACTTTCCATCGTTTTTCTGCCCATAATCAACGCCTTCCCTTTCGTATGTTTGATAAACCAGGAAAAATCATCGGGTAAATGCCACAGCAACGCGTTGCCAGCTCCCAATTCTAGGTTCTCGCCAACCGCAGCAATCATAGAAATAAGCATATCACAAATATACAATCCACAGCGCGTGGTTGTATCTTTGCGGGTTCATGAGCAGAATTGTAGCCATAGTAGGTCGTCCCAACGTAGGCAAGAGTACCCTTTTTAACCGATTAACCGGCGAGTTCAAAGCCATAGTAGATGATTATAGTGGCGTTACCCGCGACAGACATTACGGATTTTCCGATTGGAATGGCATCGATTTCACAGTAATTGATACCGGTGGATTTGTTCCCGAAAGCTCTGATACCTTTGAAGCCGCCATCCGCGACCAAGTGCATATTGCAATTCAGGAAGCCGCCGTTTTGATTTTTGTTGTCGATGTTCAGACCGATGTCAACCCGCTCGATGAAGACTTCGCCCATATTCTTCGCAAAAGCAAAAAACCCGTTGTCCTTTGCGTAAACAAGGTTGATAACGACCGCCTGCGCATGGAAACATCGTCGTTCTACAAACTAGGATTCGACCACTTTCATGAAGTTTCTTCCGCCAACGGATCAGGAACTGGTGAATTGCTCGATGAGGTTGCTATGTTCTTAAAGGACGAAGAACCCGATCAACAGAATATTGAAGGATTGCCCCGCATCGCCATTGTTGGACGTCCTAACGTAGGAAAATCGAGTTTGATCAACGCACTAATCGGTGAAGACAGAAACATCGTAACAAGCATCGCCGGAACCACCCGTGATTCCATTGATACCCGCTATAAAGCTTACGGAAAAGAATTTGTACTTGTGGATACCGCCGGAATCAGACGCAAGAGCAAAGTAAGCGAGAATATCGAATTTTACTCGGTGATGCGAAGTTTGCGCGCACTTGAAAATGCCGATATTGTTGTCCTAGTTCTAGATGCAACACTAGGAATGGAAAGCCAAGATCTGACATTGTTTTGGATGGCTCACCGACAAGGAAAAGGGGTTGTTATATTAGTAAATAAATGGGATTTGGTAGAAAAAGAATCGAATACCCACTTAGAATATACCGAGAATATCCGCAAGGAAATCGCACCATTTACAGACGTACCCGTTATGTACGTTTCAGCCCTTACAAAACAACGCGTATTCCAAGGTATGGAGACCGTATTGCAGGTGTATGAAAACCTCAGTATCAAAATCCCAACCCGCGCGCTCAACGATTATATCCTTCCAATTATGGAAGCCACTCCCCCGCCAAGTAAGAAGGGCAAATTTGTAAAAATCAAATACGTGACTCAGTTGCCAAGCAAACGTGTCGCTTTTGCATTGTTCTGCAACCTGCCTCAATACGTGGCAGAGAGCTATACCCGATTCCTTGAAAACAAAATGCGTGAGAAATTCCCATTAACGGGAGTCCCAATCAGTTTATTCTACCGTAAGAAGTAATTTTTATCTCTCATGAGCAAAACCACGGACATTCGCGACCTTGATGTGTTGCAAATCACCGAGGCCTTAAAAGCCATGGGAGAACCAAGTTTTCGCGCCAAACAAATCCATCAATGGCTTTGGCAAAAAGGAGCGCGTAGCTTCGAAGAAATGACCAATCTCTCTAAGCCTCTGAGAGAAAAACTGGCCGAAGCTTTTACGTTTCATGTCGCTAAAATTCACACCGCTCAACATTCAAAAGACGGAACCATCAAAGTGGCTTTTGAGCTTCACGATGGCAACAAAATTGAAGGTGTGATGATTCCTACAAGCAGCAGGACAACGGCCTGTGTCAGTTCTCAAGTGGGTTGCTCACTGGATTGTAAATTCTGTGCCACGGGTTACCTCAAACGCATGAGAAACCTCACCGCCGCAGAGATCTTTGATCAAGTTTGGATCATCAACGAATTGGCCGAAGAGCACCACGGAAAACGCCTCGACAATATCGTTTATATGGGCATGGGAGAACCGCTCTTGAACTACGTGAATGTGCTACGCAGTGTTCAATTGATTACTTCGCCCGATGGATTGGGAATGAGTCCACAACGACTTACAATATCAACCGCGGGTATCGCCAAAATGATTCAAAAACTCGCCGACGATGGCATCAAAACCAACCTCGCCCTAAGTCTACACTCCGCCAACAACGAAAAAAGATCGGCTATCATGCCCATCAATGATAGCAACAATTTGGAGATGCTGGCTGAGGCGCTAAATTACTGGTACGATAAAACTGGCATCCGCCCAACGCTCGAATACACTGTCATAGAAGGCGTCAACGATGGCCCAGAAGAAGAAAAGGAACTTGTCATTTTTGCTAAAAAGTTCCCTTCAAAAATCAATTTGATCGAATACAATCCCATTTCCCTGGCCGATTATCAGCCCACAGAAAGGTTGGACGCATTTGCCGCAGCCCTAGAAAAGCAAAAGTTAATCGTTCACGTTCGTCGCAGCCGAGGTAAAGACATCGATGCCGCTTGCGGTCAGCTGGCCAATCAACTCGCCTAAGATTGTACCCTACATCATCGGCAGTGGGGCATTATGAAGTCTCCGTTCTTATTCACAGACCGGGACTATCTTAAAAATCCAATGGGTTAAACGTTCTTCACGAAATCACGGTGATGTGATTCTTCGTATAAACGCTCCGTAGGCAACGACTTAAAGTATTCCCAAGTAATTCTCAAACCTTCCGCTCGATCCACCTTTGGACCCCAATTCAAAATGGCTTTGGCCTTGGTGATGTCGGGCTGACGTTGCTTTGGATCGTCTGTAGGCAAAGGCTTGTAAATGACCTTTTGGTCGGTGCCCGTTAACTTGATAATCTCCTCCGCAAACTGTCCGATGGTGATTTCATGGGGATTACCCACGTTCACCGGATCAGCGCAATCGCTTAATAGCAAACGATAGATGCCTTCAACTAAATCATCAACGTAACAGAAACTACGGGTCTGACTGCCATCGCCGAACACCGTGAGATCCTCACCACGCAGGGCTTGTCCCATAAATGCAGGCAACACACGACCGTCGTTTAGACGCATCCGCGGTCCATACGTATTGAAAATGCGCACGATGCGGGTTTCTAAACCATGAAAGGTATGATACGCCATCGTGATCGCCTCTTGAAAACGCTTGGCTTCATCGTAGACACCCCTCGGCCCCACAGGGTTTACGTTACCCCAATACGCTTCTGTTTGAGGATGAACCGTTGGATCTCCATAGACTTCAGAAGTACTAGCAACTAGAATTCTAGCCTTTTTTGCCATCGCAAGACCCAACAAATTGTGGGTACCCAA
>CAMBTR010000143.1 GCA_945870885.1 Chryseobacterium gleum
TTGAGCGCCACAGTAGGTAAACCACCATTGAAGGTAAATTTCCAAGGACAAAACAGCATCGCTAATACAACCCAATACAAATGGATTTTTGGGGATACCAAACAATCGCCGAAGGATACCGCTTGGGGCGCATTGGCTAGCTACATCTACAACGATACCGGCCGATATTACCCAAAGCTCATTGGCGTAGTGGGTAGTTGCCGAGATACCATCGCACTCAACACCATCACGGTGGGATTGTTGGGAGTGAAATCGCTCGGAGAAAATTTGTCGGTTCAGCTTTATCCCAATCCAACGGGCATGGGCAACGAAGTGGTGCTGAGTATTGAAGGCAATAGCAAGTCGCGAAATATCGTCGTTTACAACTCTGTGGGCAGTAAAGTGTCCTCGCATCGCATCGAAAAAGAACAACAGCAAATCACCCTCACTGCTCCATCATCAGGAATTTACTTTATAGAGGTGGAAGGCGCTGGGAAGTTATTGAAGTGGGTGGTGGAATAAAGTTGATTATTTGTTTATCAGCTTCTCTTTATTTGACCGGTGAAATTTTGTAGTTTTTGGCGATATGTATTTAGTCCTTGCTATGATCTACTTACAAATCCAAATTATGGATCAAACAGAAACTTCCCAAACGCGGATGATTTTGTCGTCGCCGGCGCTTGCCAGCAAGCGCCCCACCCAGCAGAGGGCATTCACAGAATGTGAATGCCCTCTGCTGGGATATTTCTCCCGATCAATCACCTTCAACAACTCTCCCGTATTACTATCCCAAATCTTAACCGTCTTGTCCATACTCCCACTGGCCAACCACCCTAGGTCCGATCCCGCCAATGCATGAATCGTGAACAAATGCGCCTTTACCTCCTGCTTCAGTTCCCCATCCTCCCCCATCCACATTAACAACGCATCCCTGCCCCCACTCACTATATCACCTTGGGAATCCTCGGCCAAACAAAACACCGAAGGACTATTGGCCTCCCAACGCTTCAAAATATCAGCCCGCGCATCCAAACGCCAAATCAAACCATCGCTGCCACCTATCAAACCCCTCTCACCCAAACAACAACGCAGACTCTTCTTTCCCAACGATTTTCGATCTAGCAACTGCAATTCATCGTCCAAAAAAACGAGTTCGCCGCTACCCAAACCCACCGCAATTCGGCCGTCCATCCATCGCGATATATAAAACACCGAACTCGTGCCCAACTTAATCATCCGAGGCGCCTCACCCGACACCAACTTAAAAACCAAACCGCCTTGCGTTCCGGCCCAAATCACACCCTCCAACCCCTCCATCAAACAAAAAACTGGCTCCGGCAATTGCGCAAACAACACCCCTGCCACACTTGGCTCTGGATTCATTTGCACCGGCCCGTTCTCATCCAAGAATCCAGAATCCCCCGCAATCGCTCCCGGCAAATTTGCCGCATCCAAATCCCATTTCACCACCGCACCATCACCGCCCGCACTCACAACAACCGAACTCCCACGCAGATTCAAAAGCGCATAAACCCCTTGTTTATGTCCTTCCAATTGCGTATATTCTTTTACCGTTATCTTTGCACCCATGCCAATAGATTTATCCTGGACCTGCGATTCCGGCGCTCAGCTTTCCCGCTGGCAAATAACCGAATCCCGCGACCAATTGGCACAAATGTACAACCAAATTTGGGGCGATGCATTTGACATCCAGACCTACGAAGAAGGCTCAAAACATAAACTGTCGGCCCGAAATCTCATTGCCACCCAATTCCCAAATCACGCCCTCCAATTTTCAGAGCACGGCAAACCCCTGCTTTCGCCAGCCACCGCCCACATCAACCACAGTCACGCCGGCAATTACAGCGTCTTTATCCATCACCAAAGTCAATCAGTTGGGGTTGATATCGAGCAGATCCGACCGCAATTGCATCGCATTTACAAGAGATTTTGCAACGACTTCGAGCTCAATTGGCTAGGCGAAAACCCATCGTTAGACGTATTGCTCCTCATCTGGTGCGCCAAAGAAGCCTTATACAAAGCGATCGGACAAAAAGGCACCGATTTCAGAATTCATCTGCAAATTGAACCCATCGCGACGCACCCCGAGACTTCCATTGCAAATTCGGCCGAAAGCACTTTTAATTCAGTGAGCGCAATCAATAATCACACAATAAATATCGCTCAGTTTGATACCAACGGAATCATCCAAGCAGAAATCAAACTACCTGGCTTTGAGCAAAAAATTCAATTGCCTTACTTGCGATGGGACGATTACGCCTGCGTTTGGGCCGTTTTATAATCAAAAAATCAATCCGCCGTTTTTAGCGAGAACGTAAACACCGACCCCGCGCCTTCGGTACTAATCAGATTAATGGTTTCCCCATGCGCTTCCACGATGTGCTTACAGATACTCAACCCCAATCCACTGCCACCGGTTGCTCTATTTCGATGCTTGTCGACCCTAAAAAACCGTTCAAAAACCCTATTCTGATGCTCCGTGGGAATCCCAATTCCGTTATCGGCCACCTCAATCATCATCCTCTCGCCGATGTTAGAAAGTCTGAAGCGCGTATTCCCACCTTCAACTCCATATCGTATACTGTTAAAACCCAAATTGGTCAACACCTGCGCCAATCGATCCCTATCGCCCATCACCATTTTGCCTTCGCCTTGCGCATGAACTTGAATCGAGATGTGTTTTTCCTGCGCCTGCAACTCCAATGATTCCGCAACCTCATTCACCAAACCCAACATGTCAAACGCCTGGATATTCAACACCAAAAATCCACTTTCGTATTTGGTAATTGTATCCAAATCACTCACTATCTGACCCAATCTGCTGGCATTTTTATTGGCCCGTTTGAGAAACTTTTCTCGCGTCTCTTCGTCCATCTCTGGCTCATCCAACACAGAGTCGATGTAGCCTTGAATAGAAAAAATGGGCGTTTTTAATTCGTGCGCCACATTCCCAATATAGTCCCTACGATAGTTCTCTAAGCGCTGCAAGTGCAACAACTCCTCTTTCCTTGTTTCGAACAACGCCCTCAACGCCTCTTTCATATCCTTGGGATTGCTGTGCTTGCTCTCCAAATTCTCCATTTTCTCCTCCGCAATCAACGCCTGAATACTTCGCAACAACCTCCGTTCGCGCAAAAACCAAAGCAAACTCACCACAGCTGTTGCCATCACCATAAATAGCAAGACTAGCAAGAGCAGATCGGAATTGAGCAAAATCAAAATTACCATAATAATAGTTGCAAGATACACAAACGGAGGTTTACAAGTTGTGAAAATCGCATCACTTTTCTGTGGTATTTTTGTGTTTTATGCATTGGCCCGACCAAAATACCTCACAAGAACTTCCTCCTTATTTGGACAAACTCAACCCAGCACAGAAGGAAGCAGCCATGCAAACAGATGGGCCTGT
>CAMBTR010000144.1 GCA_945870885.1 Chryseobacterium gleum
TTTTCATCACTGCTAATTTCATAGCTGCCTTGGGGGGGAGTTTTATCAAACCAATGCGCATCGAACAATACAATTGGCGTATTTGATTTTCCTTCGATGTCTTTTTTGATCAACGACCAAGCAATGGGTGAATTGGAAGTTTTCTTATCCGAAGGTTGCGGTTCTTCCTGTTTTAATTCGATGAAGTGTTTTCCATCGGGGGCGAATTCGCCAAAGTTTCCTGGTTTTGGATACAGAGATGGGTCCTTGAAAATGTTTTCCAGTGTGAGAGTGCTGGATTTAGTACTATTCGATGGTCCGGGATTTTGGATCCTAGTCTCCGTTTGAGCGGTAACTGGATGGGTGAATAAGAACCCTGAAACCAATAAACCGATCCATAAAAGTCCTTTTTTCATGGTGAAGTGTTAAATTCTTTTGAGTTTAGCCGTTGTTCGAGGTTTGATAATCACGGGTACCATTTCGTGCGTAACGACAGATCCATCTAGGCCGAACCATTTTTCTGGTTTACCTGCAAATACTTTCATGCTATCGTAGGCCTGCATCACTAAATCGTCTACAATTGACAATTCATTTTCTTGACTCATCTCCTCATCCACCAGTACGAAACGGAAATCTCCGAGGTGATTTTTATCGATGAAGGCGTGGTAGTAAGGATCCAGATCAATTTCTTCCTTATCCACCATTTCTTGAATTACCATTCTCAAATAAACGCTTATTTTCTGTTGCACGCGGAATCCCAATCTAAATCGAACCCGAATGATATCGTTCTTTTCAATCACATTTACTTTGTATTCCATGGTGTAGGGTTCATCGGTTAATTCGATGTTCACAAACCAGTAGAAATCTGCACGTTTGGGTCGTTTGTATAGGATAGAATAAATCAATGGAGATTCTACTTCGTCGTCTCGTTGTGCCTTACTCAAATAAACCAAGTGGGTTGCAAATTTGGGAAGCGTAGTATCCTGGCTTAAAGCGCGCAATTTATCGCGATAACTGGTGAGTTTTTCTGTCACAACCATCGATTGTTTGATGTGTCCGCCTCGGAAACTGATATACATGACGAGAATAATTCCGATTCCTATGAGCAAAGTGACAAAACCGCCGTCGGCGAATTTGTGGAGATTGGCGATCAAGAACCCGATTTCAACCGTCATAAAGACAGCCATAATCATCAAAACGAGAATCATTGGCCAACGTTGCTTTTTGAGGTAGAAATACAAAAGGATGGATGTCATTAGCATGGTGACAGTTATCGCCAAGCCATAGGCAGCTTCCATTCCCGCAGATTCTTTGAATATTAAAACGATCATAATGCAACCTATCAATAGGGCATTGTTAACTACTGGGATGTAGATTTGACCTTTGACATTGGTTGGGAATTTTACGGTGAATTTTGGGAAGAAATGCAATCGAATGGCTTCAGAAACCAAAGTGAAAGACCCAGAAATTAAGGCTTGCGATGCAATGATGGCCGCAACAGTAGCAATGGCGATACCGGCGGGGAGGAACCAATCGGGCATCATTCCATAGAAGGGTTTTTGACCATTCAAGGTTGTTCCTGTTCTTGCGATCAACCAAGCGCCTTGTCCAAAATAATTCAGTAGTAAAGTGATTTTAACAAATATCCAAGATACGCGGATGTTTTTCTTGCCGCAGTGTCCAAGGTCTGAGTATAGGGCTTCAGCTCCGGTTGTGCAGAGGAAAACAGCGCTAAGTAATACAAATGCATTGGGGCTTGACTTGAGGAAATAGACGACATAAATTGGGTTGAAAGCCGCCAACACTTCTGGATGCTTCACGATTTCGCCGAAGCCTAAAACTCCGAGCATCGAAAACCAAACCAACATGATGGGGCCAAAGAATTTGCCAACGGCATTCGTTCCTACGCGCTGAAATAGGAAAATGACACAAATAATGGCGATGATGATGGGGACCGTCTCGATATGACTGAGGTCGTACTTATAACCATTCGCAGGAGTAATGTATTTTAGACCTTCCACAGCGGAAGCAACCGAAATAGGAGGGGTGATGATTCCATCGGCCAAAAGCATCGCGCCGCCAACCACTGTGCCAACCACTAGATAGGGGAAACGACGTCTTAATAAACTAAACAAGGAGAAAATTCCACCTTCCCCTTTGTTATCGGCTTGAAGCGTTAATATTACGTATTTTAGAGTTGTTTGGAGCGTGAGAGTCCAAAAGACTGCGCTCAATCCTCCTAAAATCAAGGTGTTATTAATGGGCTTTTCTCCCATGATAGCAGTCATTACGTAAAGAGGGGAAGTCCCGATATCGCCAAAGATGATACCTAAGGTAATCAGAAGGCCAGCACCGGTGACCTTGTTAATAGAGGAGTGACTCATTGTTTTAGTGGGGCGAATTTAATGTGTAAATGCACGCCAATGTAGAAATTCTATAAGTATGTGTTTTTTTTGTTCATAACTACGAAGTATCCGAATTAGCTGTGGCTGTGGATGTGGGCAACTAGGTGATATAAACATGTGATAAATGTAGAATTGACAATTATTATTTAAGAACTTTGCACCATCCTTTTGAAAACATACTAACGATAATGGCGAAAAAATCTTCCAGTTCAGTTACGACCGAGTATTCGGTGAATCACAATGGTATTAGTACTTATTATGCAGACCTCGTTTTTGGTCCAAACGCGCAGTCCAATTATTTGTCGGCTGAAGTGTGTTTGGCAATCCAAGAAGCGGCCAGCCATGGTAAGTCTATTAGCACAGCCACAGCCGATGAGGTTGCTGCTGGGATGCAGGCTTGGGCATTGGAGTTGGGCGCAACGCATTATACGCACTGGTTTCAGCCATTGAGAGGGACTACGGCAGAAAAGCACGATAGTTTCTTTGAACCTACAGGTGTGGATACTGGAATGGAGAAGTTTGGTGGAAAAGCCTTGGCTCAGCAAGAGCCCGATGCAAGTTCTTTTCCGAGCGGAGGTATCAGAAATACTTTTGAAGCACGCGGATATACTGCTTGGGATCCTAGTTCTCCCGCTTTCATCATGCCAAAGGCGGGGGCAAAGACATTGTGTATTCCTACGGTATTTGTGAGTTATACTGGCGAGGCTTTGGATTATAAAGCGCCCTTGCTTAAATCTGTGGCCTTCTTGAAGTCAGCATCTACCGATGTTTGTCATTATTTTGATAAAAACGTAAAAACTTGTTCCATCTCTTTGGGCATCGAACAGGAATATTTCTTGGTTGATGAACAGCAATTCAAGAGTCGTCCCGACCTAATGTTCGCCGGCCGTACCTTAATCGGAAACAGCCCGGCCAAAGGTCAGCAATTGGAAGATCATTATTTCGGTAGCATTCCCAATCGTGTGTTGGCGTTTATGTCGGATTTTGAAGAGCGTGCTCACTTGTTGGGAATTCC
>CAMBTR010000145.1 GCA_945870885.1 Chryseobacterium gleum
ACTAAGTTTGAGGCTATGCAAAAAAATGTAATGCGTACTTTGGTTGCCCTAGTTTTAATTGTTGGCACAACATCTTGCTCTATGGAAAAACGAGTTTATTCATCGGGATTTCATCTAGAATGGAATTTGACAAGAAAAGCAGCAAATAATAAAAATGCACGGATTGCCTTGAAATCATCGAAACCTGAAGTAAATACTAATTCAACAAGCGCTATCGATAGAGCAGATTGTCCAAGCGCTGAAACGGGAGTGCAAAATGGTAGGGTTGAAATCACCCAAAAACCAAAAGATGGCAACATAGATGGTGTTCGGAATCTAAAATTGCGCACTCAAATAATTAAAGAAATTAATAAGCGTAAATCCCTAGTTGAAAGATATTTCCCTGTCACCTTGAAACAATTGGAAAAGAAAGTGCATCAATGGGATGAAGCCCCAAAGGAAAATGCTGAGTATAGTTCCACTGCAATAGTGGGGTTGATTATTTCAGTTTTGGGTCTGATTCTAATGCTCACCATGAATTTTCCCTTTTTTATGGGCACAATCGGTGTAATAACTAGTTTAATAGGCTTGGTGGATGTGGCCAAAGGGAAAAAAGGTATTGGAATGGCTCTATTTGGTTTGATAATCGGAATAATTACGATTGTATTATTTTGGACAAGCCTTTCTGGCTTACTGTGGTTTTTCTAAGTTTAAAAAAACTAGTGATTCCCGTCAAGTCGAGCTCAGGGAGCCCACAAGAAAGCCTCACAGAAATGTGAGGCTTTCTTGTTTAAAGATTACACAATGTTGCTTTAATTAATTCAAACCTATACATTTGAATTTCAAGAGAATACAACGAATTAGCAATTCTCTCTCTAAAACCAGACAAACAGCATGGCCTTATCAAACCTCTTGGAAAATCTTTACCAAAGGCTTCTTTCTCAAAAGACAAAAGAAAAAAGCGAACTAGTTATTCTGTGGATTGCACTAGCCAGTTTTATCATTCACTTAATCATTATTGGATTGGTCGATTTTAACATCATTTCCATCATTGAACCCTCTAACCTACTTACAAATCCTATTGCCGCCATTTACACCCCTTTTTCCTTCATATTAGTTTACGAGGTGTATCTGTTGATTTATTACCTACCAAAATCAACTTCTATTTACATATCAAAACAATATGAAATCATTGCACTTATTATCATAAGGCGATTATTTAAAGATTTATCGGATTTATCACTGTCGGCCAATTGGTTTAAAATCAATAATGATCTACAGTTCACTTATGATCTCGTAGCTGCGGTGTTATTGTTCTACTTGATTTATTTGTTTCATATTCAGAGGACAAAAGCATACAAAACTGGTGCAAAAAATAACGAATACACAAAGAGTATTTCAAAATTCATTACCGCAAAAAAATGGATTGCTGTAGTCTTAGTGCCTATTTTACTCGTTACTGCCTTGTATTCATTTCTCTACTGGAGCATTGGAATTTTTCAATCACCGGAAACCAATGCTATTTCTTTTAAGAACATTAATAATATTTTCTTTGAACAATTTTTTAATATTCTAATTATTGCGGATGTAATTTTATTGCTATTTTCGTTTTTCCACACAGACGAGTTCCATAAGGTTATTCGAAATTCAGGATTTATAATTTCAACTATCTTAATCCGATTGTCTTTTTCTGTAAGCGGCATCATTAATGACGTACTGATTGTTTCTGCCATTCTCTTTGGACTCTCAATGCTTTTCATACACAATAAATTTGAAAAGACTTTAGCCGCAGAATTTCATGACAGTCATGAAATGGAAGAATAATACAATCACAATACGATTTTGACCGTCGAAGTCAATAATCTTCTCAAACGTTCAACCTAAACCAGTGCCTTCACAAACCACAAATCGGTTTGCGGCGTTGAGCCCAAAGGAAAATCATTCTCAATGCCAGAATTCACAAAACCGTGTTTTTCGTAAAACCCACGCGCCCGGAAGTTGTATTCCCAAACCGACAAATACATCCGATCGTATCCCTTTTCTTTGGCAAACTCAACCGCGAAATTCATCAATTCATCAGCCACGCCCATCCCGTGATATTCATGTAAAACATACAATCGAACCAACTCAACTGGGTTAAATGATTTCAACGCTTCTAAAGGACAACCATAAATCGTATTGATGCGCATATATCCTTTTACTACCCCGCCTTCTTCTTTAAAAAAGAAATTATCCTTTGGATCCTTTAGCTCCGATTCGCATTGGGCCGTATTGAAATATCGCTCCAACACCCCTTTCATATCTTCCCTGGTGCAGGTATTCCCAAAAGTATCATCGAACGTCTTTCGGCCAATCTCCTGCAGTAACGCCACATCATTCAAATCACCTCTTCTTATCATCGCTTCGTTGATTTACCAAAAATGCCAACCGTAATCATGCCGCGAACTTAGGGCAACGCAAACCCATTACCTTTGCCTTACCCCCAAAATTCCATCGAATTTTCACCAAATTCATCGAATCTAACCACACAATCACCATCAAAACACACTTCCTCAGTATCATTGCGGTTTAACAATTAAGCTCACCAAACGATAATCCATGTATATTTCTATCACAGGCCTCAAGCCCAAGGGAATCATCAGCGCCTATTCCGACCTCATCAACAAAGGCAAAGTATATTGATGGCTATACCAATGCCCTCCACGGAGCAACTGCAATACCACCCCCTCCTGTTCGATCCCAAAGAACAATCCCTGCTAATGAATGCCCTCCAGGAAGAAATCCCCTGGAAACAAGAACACATCAAACTCTTTGGCAAAACCCACCCTACGCCCCGTTTAACCGCTTGGCATGGCGATACACACTGCGTCTACAAATACAGCGGCGTGGTGAACCAACCTTTCCCGTGGACACCCAGTCTGATCACCATCAAAACGCGCATCGAAAGCCTCTCCAATGGCGCCACTTTCAATTGTGTACTGCTCAATTTCTACCGCGATGGGAGCGACAAAATGGGCTGGCACTCCGACGATGAAAAAGAACTCGGACCCAATCCTAGCATCGCCTCGGTGAGTT
Source organism: Chryseobacterium gleum (assembly GCA_945870885.1). GTDB lineage: Bacteria > Bacteroidota > Bacteroidia > NS11-12g > UBA955 > UBA955. The sequence goes on from CAMBTR010000145.1 coordinate 3,055, forward strand.
TTGGCGCCACCCGCAGGTTCGATTTCAAACACAAAACCGAAGCCAATAACAAATTTTCCATCCATTTGGAATCAGGCTCACTGCTGCTCATGCAAGGCGATATGCAACACCATTGGCTGCATCAAATCCCCGCCCAAAAACGCATACAAGAACCGCGCATCAATCTCACTTTCCGATACATTCCGCCCCAAACCCAATCTCAGAATTAAACGTTTTGTCAAATTCCCACATTGAAAATGTCTTTTCCAGTGAGAATCATTAATTTCACGCCATGGCCAGCAAAATGATCATCCGCGAGTTCCAACTCGATGCCAACAAAATTTGGATCGACATCCAATCGCC
>CAMBTR010000146.1 GCA_945870885.1 Chryseobacterium gleum
AATGGATTTGATTCTGCGAGTGGTATGGATTCTTTGAAACCTTCGTTTGAGAATAAGGACCAGGACAAAGGGAAGGATAAACCCGATAATGATGGGAATGTGATTTTGGGCGGTGATGGGTCACCACAATTGAATTTGTTATGAGTCAGAGAATTTGTCCTTCCGGTTGGAAAGATTATGAATTGATTGATGCGGGTGGATTTGAGAAGTTGGAGCGATTTGGCAAATGGATTTTGCGCAGGCCTGAACCTCAAGCCATTTGGGATAAGAGTTTGGATGAGCGGGAATGGCAGAAGTTGGCACACGCCAGTTTTGCAAAAGCGGCGGGGGCGGATGCGGAGAAGGGTCAGTGGTATCTAAAGCCTGGCATGGCCGATCGTTGGTGGATTCAGTATCAGCAGGGTGGATTGTCGTTGAAATTCCGATTGGGATTGACATCATTCAAGCATGTGGGATTATTTCCTGAGCAGGCGGCAAATTGGGATTGGATATACGAGAAGGTGAAATCATTTCCCAAGGGTGAAAAGCCAAGGGTGTTGAATTTGTTTGCGTACACGGGTGGTGCGTCGTTGGCTGCATGTGCGGCAGGAGCGGATGTCACGCACGTGGATAGTGTGAAACAGGTGGTTTCATGGAGTCGTGAAAATATGGAGGAGAGCGGATTGGACGGGATTCGATGGGTGGTAGAAGACGCGTTTAAGTTTGTGCAGCGCGAGGTGAGGCGAGGGAAGACGTACCATGGGATTTTGTTGGATCCCCCGGCCTACGGCCGGGGCCCCGACGGAGAAAAATGGCTGCTCGAAAAACAACTCAACGAGTTGATGCAAATGTGTGGTCAGATCCTAGAACCTACAGGCTTCATGCTTCTGAACCTCTACAGCATGGGCTTTAGCGCCATGGTGGCTGAAAATTTGGTGAGAAAACACGTTTCCTGCCTTGGTGTAAAATCCATGAACAGCGGAGAACTGTTCTTGAAAGACCAAGCTGGAAATGCACTGCCGTTGGGAACCTTTGTGCGATTGTAAAATTCTTTTTGGGTCGTTTTGCGCTCCAATCATCGAAACTTTATTTCCTTTCAGCGAAACCTTTGGTTTGGAAGAAATTGCGCGAAATCTTAATGTATTTTTGTTTCAATGAGCAAGGTTATTGAGGCCATCAAAGTTTGTAAAACCTTTGGCGAGCAGCGCGTATCAAAAAATATTGATTTGGCGGTGGAGCAAGGGAGTATCTATGGGCTGTTGGGTCCGAATGGTGCGGGAAAAACAACCCTTATTCGGATGCTTTCCACCATCACCCAGCCCGATTCTGGAGAGATCCTGTTTAAAGGCGAAGCCCTAAAGGAAAGTCATGCCCACCAAATGGGTTATATGCCCGAAGAAAGGGGTTTGTATAAAAAGATGACCGTGGCCGATCAGCTTTTGTTTTTTGCGGAGTTGCGTGGTTTGAGTACCAAGGATGCAAAGGCTTCGGTGAAGCACTGGCTGCAGCGATTGGATATGATGGATTGGTCGAGGAAAAAGGTGGAAGAGATAAGCAAAGGAATGGCGCAAAAAGTGCAATTCGTTTCTTGTGTGTTGCACAATCCGCAACTGTTAATTCTCGATGAGCCATTTAGTGGATTTGATCCGGTGAATGCCGACTTGATCAAAGATTTAATCATCGAATTAAAAAACCAGGGGACGAGTATCATTTTTTCGACCCACAGAATGGATAATGTGGAGAGTCTTTGTGACCATTTGGCCATCATCCATCAAGGCGAAAAAGTGTTAGACGGTGGGGTGAGCGAAATCCGCAGAAAATATGCAACGGGTGTTTACGAAGTGGGATTTTATCAGGCGGTGGAATGGGGAGCCGGGATGTCGGCCACGGGCGAATCGACCTTAATTTCTGAGCAGCAACAGAGCGATGGGAAGGTGGTTTATCGTTTTCAGACATCGGACGGTTTTAGCCCAGATCAATTGTTGAAGTTGGCCATGGGGAAAGGCAATTTGGTGCATTTTTCGGAACATGTTCCTAGTATACATGAGATTTTTGTCGATACAGTGTCCAAGCCAGCCGAGTCCATCGCGGGAGCAACCATAGCGGCGGAGCCATTGCCAATGTCTTAATGATCATCAATTTTAACACACAACAATGAAGAATATTTTTGTCATATTTAAACGTGAATACCTCACCCGGGTGAAGAACAAGACCTTCATCATCATGACCTTTTTGGCGCCTTTGCTGATGGTGGGTTTTTATGCGGCGACCATTTATATTGCGACGGAGACGGGGGATGACGATCGGACAAAGACGGTGTACGTATCGGACAATAATCCGGAGTTGTTGTTGAGTCATAATCCGCCAGCGAACTATGTTTTATTGCCTGCGCCCAGTGATTCGGATTCGGCCTTGGCCCATGTGGAGCGTGGGTTGGTGCATGGTTGGTTGAGTGTGGAAGACAGAGATTTGCGTTCGGTGGATTCGGCGACGTATTACACAAGTGAAACGCCATCGATTACGGAAAAAGAGACATTAAAAGAGTGGATTCGGAATAAGGCTACGCAGCGACAGTTTGCGCGTTTGGGATTGCGGGAAGGTCAGATCGATAGTTTGCAGTCGAGTTGTAGCCTTGAGACCAAGGAAGTTACAGGTCAGGGCGATGTGCAAGAGACCAGCAGCGGTTTAAAGAGCGGGATCGGATTTGCGCTTGCGTTTATGATTTACATTTTCATTTTTGTTTACGGTTCGATGGTGATGCGGTCGGCGATGGAGGAGAAAACGAACAGGATTGTGGAGGTGATTGTGAGTTCTGTAAAGCCATTTGATTTGATGATGGGCAAGATTTTGGGTGTTGCGGCGGTGGGTTTAACGCAGTTTGTGGCTTGGATTGTCTTGGCGGTGGGGTTGGTTTTTGGGATCAGTGCGCTGTTTTTGAATTCAGGAAACGGGATGACAACCCAGCAGGCGGTTCAGACGGGGATAGAGGCTAGGACGGGGATGGGTGGCATGGGTGCTGGTTCGGGGTCCGCGGTTTCGATGGGTGGAGAGATGTCGGACCAGGGAGCGGGGATGACATCCGGTGCGAGGGATATGGCGGCGGAGTTTACGGAGCCGCTCAGCAATTTGCCTTATTTTCAGATTTTGGCGATATTTCTATTGTTTTTTGTGGGTGGATATTTGTTGTATTCGAGTTTTTTCGCAGCCATTGGATCGGCCGTGAATCAGGAATCCGACGTCCAACAATTCATGATGCCAGTTACTTTGCCCTTGGTTTTTGGATTTGTGATTGCCCAAACGGTGGCATTAAAAGCGCCCCATGGTGCGATGGCTAAGTTGTTTTCGATGATACCGCTTACCAGTCCGATTGTGATGGTTGTGCGCGCCCCTTTTGGAGTTCCATTTAGCGAATTGGC
>CAMBTR010000147.1 GCA_945870885.1 Chryseobacterium gleum
ACCCATACCGTTTATACGGGCGTTTGCCTCCGGAACGACACCCATTTACATACCTTCTACGACAAAACAGAGGTCACATTTCACCCCCTCAGCGCCGCAGAAATCCATCACTACATTGAAAACTTTGCCCCGTACGACAAAGCAGGTTCATACGGAGTACAAGACTGGATGGGATACATCGGCGTAAAAGGAATCCAAGGATGCTTTTATAACGTCATGGGATTCCCTATCGCCAAATTCTACCGCGAACTATCCGCGTTTTGCCAACGCCAATAAAATCGTTACAAAAAACACATCCCCCGCAAGGGTCTTCATACATAGCCCCAATCAATCCAATTGGGTCAGTCGCAATTACTTCACCAATAGGATTGTAGGGAAATGCAACTATTTATCGATCCACACTGGACGTAGCCATGTTCAACGCCTTCTCAGCATTGATCAAACCACCCGTAGTGCTCAAAGTTGGAAATCCAACCTTCGTCTTTTTTGAGCCAGGTAAAATTACCTTGCTGTCAACCAATGTAACGCTCGCTTCCATCAACATCTTCACATCCTTAGCCGTCATCGAAGGATTCCTGCTCCAAATAAACGCACAAACACCTGCACAAACCGGCGATGCCATACTTGTACCATCAAAATACGCATATTCATTGTTTGGAATGGTACTATAAATGCTCTGACCTGGTGCAAAGACATCCACGTTATGAGCACCATAATTACTAAAATCGGTAGCCAATTGTTTCTTAGGCTGACGACTCGCACCCACCTCAATCCAGTTTTCCGCAAACAATCCGCCACCCAAAGAATCATTGGGGTAGTTTCCAATAACGTCATTGTCTTGAGCGCTATTTCCCGCCGCATGTACCAACAACACGCCATGATCCCTTGCATACACAACCGCTTCGTTCACCGCGTCCTTATCCCAATTATACCCTTTGCCAAAACTCATATTGATGATCTTAGCGCCGTTGTCAACCGCATAACGAATCCCATTGGCCACGTCCTTATCGCGCTCATCGCCATTAGGAACCACGCGAATTGCCATAATTCTTACGTTATCAGCAACACCGTCCAAACCAATTCCATTGCCACGAACCGCACCAATAATTCCCGATACGTGGGTACCATGCGATGCATCAGGCCCCGCAACGTTGTTATTTCCATAACCAATTTCATGCGCATCATCGTAGTTATCGCCCACAATATCCCTTGGCTTGTAATCCAAATTGTATTGGTATTTCACCGACGCTTCCATGCCATGCATTCCCTCAATTATCGCTTCATCCAATTGATTATAACCCATCAAACTAACTACGGTCGCAATTCGATCTCTGATTTTCTCCTCGCTCGCGTCCACTTTTAACTCTTTGATTTCCTTGCCAGTTGGAGCCGCCTTACCCAAACGAGTTGCGTAACTATGCAACGATTTCTGAAATCTTTCCATGCCCTCATACTGCAATTTTTGCTTTTCGATGGTTCCCTCAATCTCCGTTTTCATCGACATATACTGAGCATACCCAGGACGCTGAGTATCCTCCGCTGTAGCATTCTTGAACTGCTCACGCAAACGCAAATACACACGGATTTTTTCCAAATGATCGTATTCTACCATCCGACCATCTTTGCCACCAATAAAATTCCAACCCACGGTATCGTCCACGTATCCATTCCTGTCATCATCGATGCTATTAAACGGAATTTCATTCGGATTGTGCCAAATCACATCCTTCAAATCAGGATGGTTGATGTCAACCCCACCATCAATCACCGCCACAATTATGGTCTTCGATGGCAATTTTGCCGCAGGACTCGCATATGCCGCATCCAAAGAAATGCCCATGTTTGTCTTCGATGGCTTTGAATGATACCAATGTTTGTCTGGCTTCGATTCTCCTTTTTGTGCCTGTAACACAGTGCCCATCCCTAAGATAAGCCCCAATAATATTGTCTTTTTCATAGAATTGTTTTCAATTTTTTTACTCTGATTTTAACGTACTCGCTTGCAAGTTACCAAAATGCTGACAGCCTTAAATGGAATTTTCGTTGTGTCGGATGAAAAAACCCACCGACGTAAAAAATTCTGCAAAGGCGCCCATTTAATGACATCCATCGGTGCTGTGATGTATTCAACGGTAAGAATCTCAAACCCATGTAGCTCCAATAATTTGCAAATCCTCCGCTTGGTGTAGGTTCTCGCATGAGACCAACGTTCATGCAATGGCCTCGGCAACCATCCAAAAAAGGGCACACGATTCCAAGGCAACAAGGGCAACTTTGCGCCATGTGTTTCAAAAATCCACCACTTATTGGGCACCGATATCGCTGCCAATCCACCCATTTTTAAACTCTTTGCATAATTCGCAACACCCTCCTCGCCCGGCAAATGCTCAATCACCTCAAAACTAATAAGTCGGTCCGCCGCCGGCTCAAAGGCCTTTCCCATGATGTCCCAAACCTGAAATTCGGCATTGTCCACGCCCAATTCACGCTGCAACGCATCAAACGACGCCCGGTGAACATCCGCATACTCCAAACCCTTCACCGAAGCAAAATCAGCCGCCAAAGGCAAACAAGTATTGCCGTTTCCACAACCAATTTCTACCAACGTTTTATCCTTGCCCAAAAAGTCAACCATTTGTCTCACAAGTCCAATCCTGCGTCTCACCAACAAATCGTTCGCATCCGCTGGCTTGCCCAAATAATGTCCACCTTCAATCAATGCCTTATCTACCCTATCCGTGTTTCCCATGCAATACCTTCTTTGAAATCTACTTGCCAGCCGCAGCGCTCACTTTCCCAACAAATGTAATTTAAATAACAATCTCCTCAATAATATCCATCCGTGAGCAATCAAATTCGGAAGCCATCCATAATGCTTCTCCAACACCAAATATCGCTCCTTCCAAGCTTTCTGCGTATGCTGAGCACTGCTGCCACCCAACTCAAAATTGCTAATTACCAAAGAACTACGGAACGATTTGCCCTGCATCTGCTTTAAAATTTGAATGATCCAATCCACATCCGCGGCCTGCCTGTATTGCACATCAAATTTGGGCGACAAACTCCGCTTTGCCAAAAAACTCTGATGACAAATATTCATACCATACCGAAAACTCCCTCCATGTAAAAACTTTGGAAACGGCTGCGGTTTCAACTTCGATATCAAACCCACCGGCCTTCCTGCTTCATCCATGAATTCCGTATCACCAAAAATTACATCGGGTAACTCCGCCGGCATTTCCCCCACCAATTTCTCCACCACATCAGCCGCATGAATCGTATCCCCAGCATTCATAAACCAAACATAAACGCCCTTACACCGCTCCAAACCCTTGTTCATCGCATCGTAAATGCC
>CAMBTR010000148.1 GCA_945870885.1 Chryseobacterium gleum
TTAAACAGCAGAAGCATCGAACCGTTGGTAACCGCTTTAATTGCGATGGGCGCCGACATAAGTTATTCTGACAGGGTTGGATTCACCCCCATTTCAATAAATCGCGGGATAACAGCGTGGCAAGATGTCACAATCAGCGCGGCTCTAAGTTCTCAGTTTGCCACTGCATTGCTTTTGATTGCTCCATTATTTGACGGTATCAAAAGAATTATCATCACCGACAACACCCATTCTGAGGCCTATTTAGAGATGACCGTTCAGTTATTGAATCGGTTGGGCATTGAGACTTCAAGCGTTAAAGAAGGCACCGAGCTTTGCATTACAATCAATGGAGATTACCAGAATTCAAATACCCCAATTGATTTAGATATACTCGAATCCGATTGGAGCTCCGCCGCGTTCTTCTACCCGCTTTTATTGGGCATGTCGAAGGATGCAACCATTGAACTAATTGGCTTAAAATTGAGTAATTCTGAGCGGAATACAAATCTAGTACTCTCGGGATTGCAATTAGACGGTAGACAAGGAGATGAATCAGACGGCTTCACATCAACTCAGACTCTAACAATTTCAGAACTAACAGCCTACAGTTCCCAAGGTGATGCAGGGATGTGCGAATTAGGCAATCATCTTGGCATCAAGTCAATTGCAACCGAGAACGGGATTCTGATTTCAAGGCAGAATAGCCACATTAACCCGACCCCTGAATTTTTAGAGGACGATGAAATTATAGCGCACGATCAAACCTTGCATATCAATGTAAAAAACAACCCCGACCTGGTTCCTGCCCTAGTGGTTGGATGGTGTATCATGGGCAAATCGGTCATAATCAGTGGCATTGGAAATCTGCGATACAAAGAGTGCGACAGGATATTGGCGTTGCAAGAAAATATCAAAGGATTGGGGTGCACATTAACGATGTTGAGTCCGGAAGAGGACGACCGATGGATAATGAATTGTTCTGGTCGATGCTTTCCTACCCAACTCCAAATAGACACTCAATCAGACCATCGCATTGCAATGGCATTCTCGGCACTAAAACCATGGATTGCCGCGTTGAGTTATACCGACACCGCATGTGTAGAAAAATCCTTCCCGCAGTTTTGGGAGCAATTGAAGAAGTGTACCTTTGACTAAGTTAATCGCCAACCCAATGAATTCCCAAAACCCAATCAACAATACAACAGAGACCGGCACCGAGAAGAAAGGAACTAACTCGCGTAAAACTTGGATTCTCGCAATAATTGCGATGGTCTGCACCATCATATCGTTCATTTATCGCTACCAAAGTGGTGGATCAGACGCCGTAACTAATATTTCGAAGGGTCAAAGCGTATTTTCATACACCCTGGACGATGTAAACAAGGTGCTTGATTATCAACTCAAGGGTTGGAACGATGCAAACATCGATGTTTTTATGTCGGGCTACATCAAAGATTCCAGCGTGCGATTCATTACCGACAAAAAAGTTAAAACAAGTTGGCAAGAAATTACGGATTCCTATAAAAAAGGCTACCCAGATAAAGACGCTATGGGACAACTCACCTTTCATCGCGACGAAATCCGATGGGTGAATGAATCCGCCTACATCGCGCAAGTCATCGGAAGATGGGAAGTGATTCAAAAGCGTAAGCCTACCCATGATACATTGAGTGGACGTTTTAGTTTGATTTTCATTGGGACACCCGAAGGACCAAAAATCCAAATCGACCATACTTGGTAAATCACGAAATCAAATAGTAGTAGTTGAATTAGAATAGCGAAACGAAATGGCAAGAAATAGCATCGGCAAGAATTTAACCATCACCTCTTTTGGTGAAAGCCACGGGACTGCCATTGGGGTTGTGATCGATGGATATCCATCAAATGTTGAGATTGATATGTCGGCATTGCAGCATTCCATGCAGCGCAGACGTCCGGGACAAAGTGCAATTACCACATCTCGCAATGAAAGCGATAGGGTAGAAATCATCTCTGGGCTGTTTGAAGGAAAAACTCTGGGTTCACCGATAACCATCCTCATTCCAAATACTGATGCGAAGTCGGAGGATTACGATATGTTAAAAGACATTTACCGACCTGGCCATGCCGATTTATTGTACGATATCAAATACGATCATCGAGATCATCGCGGTGGTGGACGAAGCAGTGCAAGAATTACAGCAGGATGGGTCGCCGCTGGTGCATTGGCCATTCAATATTTAGAAAAACAGGGTATCACAATCACCGGATGGGTGAATCAAATCTATACAATCATCGCCCCAAAAACCCAATCCACGCCTATTGCATCAGACATTGAAAGAAGTCTAGTTCGATGCTGGGATTTAGAAACAACTGAGGCTATGATCGCGGCCATTGAATTGGCGAAGTCAGAAAACGACAGTTTGGGAGGAGTAATCCAATGCAATATAAGCGGAATGCAAAAAGGAATTGGAGAACCTGTTTTTGGAAAATTGCAATCCGTTCTAGGTCAGTATTTATTGAACATCAACGCGGTTAAGGGCATTTCATTTGGCGATGGCTTCTCTGCCGCTACGATGAAAGGTTCGCAACACAACGATGAATGGGTCAGCGATTCAAACGGGGTTGGCACCAGAACCAATCACAGTGGAGGAATCATTGGTGGCATGAGTACCGGGGAAGATATTAAAATTCAGGTGGCCTTTAAACCTACGTCAACCATCGGCAAAGAGCAGAATACCGTTAATAAATTGGTTGAGAATGTAACCATAGCGGCTACGGGACGACATGACCCCTGTGTATTACCAAGGGCTGTCCCGATTGTTGAAGCGATGTGTGCCTTGGCTATTATGGATTTAATACTTGAGAGCAAATCGAATAACGATTAAACAAAATGAACCGAGCTGAAATATTGGACCAATTTTCCAAGTTATTGGATGTAATGGATGAATTGCGCGAGAAATGTCCGTGGGATAAAGAACAAACCATGGAAACCATACGCACTCTAACCATTGAGGAGACGTTTGAATTATCAGACGCCATCATACAGAAAGATTCGGAGGAGATCAAAAAGGAGCTCGGTGATATCCTTTTACACATTGTATTTTATAGTAAGATTGCGTCCGAGACCAACGATTTCAATGTAGGCGACGTAATTGAATCACTAATTGGAAAGCTAGTCCGCCGACATCCACACATTTATGGAGATGTGGAAGCAAACGATTCAGACAAGGTAAAACAGAATTGGGAGCAGATCAAAATCAAGGAAAAGGGTACCAAAAAAAATGGCATTTTAGATGGCGTTCCGAAGGGTTTAACCGGTATAGTAAAAGCCTACCGTATGCAAGAAAAGGCGTCTCAAGTGGGATTTGATTGGAACAATCC
>CAMBTR010000149.1 GCA_945870885.1 Chryseobacterium gleum
AACCCAGATTTGGCGGTCATCACGGCCATCGACCCTGACCATTTAGACATTTACGGAACTCCCGAAGCATTTGAGCAAGCATTTGTTGATTTCACTCACCTCATTCAACCCAATGGCGGTTTGATGATCCAAGAGAAATTAAAAATCGCAATTGCGAAAAACGTAAAAACCCAAACTTACGGCTTGGAAAAATCAGCGAATTACCAAGCTCAAAACGTACATATCGATCAAGGGGATTTTTGCTTTACCCTCATCAATGATCAAAGGGAAATTGCCCCTTTTCGATGCGGACTTCCCGGCCATCACAACGTCCAAAACGCTGTCGCCGCACTTGGGATCTGTCAAGGATTTCTGAACCTGCCCATCGAATCACTTCAAAAAGGCATCGCCAGTTACAAAGGGGCCAAACGTAGATTCGAATATGTACACAAAACGGAAAACTACGTCGTTATTGACGATTACGCCCATCACCCCGAAGAGCTAAACGCCATCATTGGTTCGGTGAGGACCTTGTATCCAGACCAAATGGTTACAGGCATTTTCCAACCCCACTTATTTTCTCGCACCCAGGATTTTGCGCAGGGATTTGCAGACAGCCTATCCAAACTGGACTCTGTGTGGCTGATGGACATATACCCTGCCCGTGAAAAACCGATTCCCGGTGTAACAAGCGATTGGCTATTAAAAATGATACCAAACGACAACAAAACGCTGGTGAATCCAACTTCCGTGTTAGAGAAAATCCAAACGGAAAAACCGCAAATCTTGCTCATTTTGGGAGCAGGTGATATCGATCGAATTGTTCAACCCATTGCCAACTTATACCTCAAGATAGATGCCCTCACTCAATAAACGTCAATGGATGGTCGCCGCACTGATGGTCCTGCTCGTCGCAGTGGCCATTTTCTGGTCGTCCATCGCAAATACCGCCAAAAACCGCCTCGTTCAATCCATGGAAATCAACATTCTTCCAGAAGGAAAGGCGATCTTCTTGAATAAAACCATCATCGCCGATTCGGTGCAAGCCTTTATCGGAAACCCCATAGGGAAAAATGCCAACGAGGTTAACATCAGAAAACTGGAAGGTCAGCTCAACAAAATCCCCGCCGTGAAAAAAGCGGAGGTGTATTTGGGACTCGACGGTCTGTTAAAACTCAAAGTTGAAGAACGCACACCCATCCTATTTGTCCAAAATAATAAAGGCCAACAATTCTATGTCGACACCAACGGCGTAGTGATTCCCAACACCCCATCCACCAAATTTTGCGATGTGCTCGTGGCCAACGGAAATATCCCCGTAATCATGGAAGGTGGCAAGATCGTGAGCGGCGAAATCACACGAAATGTGATGCAAGTGGCCAAGTTTGTATCGGCCGACAGTGTGTGGAACGCGCAGTTTCAACAATTGTATGTAGATAATTACAACGACGTGATTTTGATTCCCCGTGTAGGAAGACATAGCATTGTTGTAGGCAATGGCGCAAACCTGCCCAAAAAGTTCGAAAACCTCCGTCTTTTCTACGGTCAAGGCCTCAAGAGTGCAGGCTGGGATCATTATAAAAGTGTAGACATTTCGAACCTCAATCAGGTAGTAGGTCAGCGCACCGGCCAAGAAACCATACACAAAGAACCAAAAAAGTCCAATTAATAGAACACCCCTAATCAATACATATGGCTATCAATAACAATATCATCGTAGGACTCGACATCGGCACAACCAAGGTGTGTGCAATTGTCGGCCAAATGGCCGAAAACGGCAAATTAAACATCCTCGGCATGGGAAAAGCCCCAAGTCAAGGTGGAGTATCTCGAGGCATGGTTGCCAACGTTGCAAAAGCAGTGACCGCAATACAATCTGCCGTAGAAGATGCCATCAAACAAAGTCAAGTACAGGTGAAAACCGTATTTGTAGGTATCGCAGGACACCACATCAAAAGCCTTCAGCACCGCGGAACCTTGAGCCGTAAGCAGTGGGACGTGGAAATCACCGAAGACGAACTCTACAAATTGGAAGTTGAAATGGAAAATCTTGCGCTATCGCCAGGATTGGAAATTCTGCATGTACTTCCCCAAGAGTATCGCATCGATGGCGAAGAAGGCATCAAAGACCCCGTAGGTAGAGTTGGTGTGCGCGTAGAGTGCAACTACCACATCATCACCGGTGAAACTTCTGCCGCAAAAACCATCTTCATGGCCGTTCGTAGAGCAGGCCTTGAAATCGCCGATTTGATCGTAGAACCCGTAGCCTCCGCTGCCGCTGTATTGAGCGAGCCTGAAATGGAGGCCGGCGTTGCTTTGATCGATATTGGTGGTGGTACAACCGACATTTGTATTTTCGACGATGGAGCAATCCGTCATACCGCCATCATCCCCATTGGAGGTGATCGCATAACCAAAGATTTGCAAGAAGCCTTTGGCATCCTGAAAGACCAGGCAGAATTCGTAAAAGTAAATTACGGCAGTTGCTTCCCTACCGAAGCGATGAAAAACGAAGTCGTTGTGGTACCAGGATTACCCGGCAGAGCGCCCAAAGAAATTTCGTTGTATGCCATTTCTCAGGTGATTCGCGCCCGTGTGGAAGACATCATCCAAAAGGTTGATTTCGAGATTGTTGTCTCTGGAATTCGTCACAAATTGGCTGGCGGCATCGTTTTAACTGGCGGTGGATCATCGATGAAAGACATCACCCAATTGTTCAACTATTTCATTGGATTGGAAGTGCATATTGGTTCGCCTGGACATCGTTTGGGAAAGGCCATGATCGACGAGGTTCGCAATCCGATGTATGCCACCAGTATTGGTTTGGTGTTGAAAGGGTTTGAATTGGCAGCAAAGAGCGAAGCCATCCAGTTAAATAACGAGTTTATCGTAAAACAAGAAGCCCCTGTTTCTAGCAATGATGGTTTCTTAGACGATGTTGTCGCTGAAGCACCACAAACCGGACAGTTGGATTTTGGCAACACCCCGGAAGCCCACGACAAAAACAGCTTTGGCATCTTCGGTGGAGGCTGGTTCAATAGCAACAAAGGCATCATCAAAGACATCAAGAATTGGATGCAAGATGGCGAGGACTTCCAGGAATAATCACGACATAGCTATTTAATTGTATGATTATGACAGGATTTGAACCCGCAGTAAATAAAGTAAGAGGTAACCTCATCAAGGTCATTGGTGTGGGCGGTGGTGGTAGCAATGCCGTTAACCACATGTTCCGCCATGGGATTGAAGGCGTTGACTTTTATATATGCAATACCGATTTACAGTCGCTCCACAGCAGCCCCATCCCAAATCGTTTACAATT
>CAMBTR010000150.1 GCA_945870885.1 Chryseobacterium gleum
GCCGCGGGGGGATTTTTAGCACTGCACGACAAATCTGACGCGAATCTCATTCAATCTAAATTGGGAATGAGTAAAAAAGCGTTTAAGCAAACTGTTGGCGTTTTATACAAAGCCAAGGCAATCATCATCGAAGAGACAGGAATTAGAAAATTATAGTTTAATACATCATCCCCAAAATATTCTGACCCAGTGCCGGTAACAATACCCGCTGGGTCATTTTATTTTCAGTGGCTATTGAAAGCAATCGTTCAGCCGGCTCACCGATGGGTTCATCGCTCAAATCAAATGTCCCGTAGTGCATCGGCACCATATATGTCGCCCCCAAATCCAAAAAAGATTGATACGCCTTTGCTGGTGAGGAGTGATTGGACTCCATAAACCATTCCGGTTGATACGCACCGATTCCTAAAATCGCAATATCGATATGCGGAAACAGTTCACGCATTTCGAGGTAGTGTTTTCCATAACCTGAATCCCCACCAAAATAAATCACCTTGCCCCCTATTTCAATTACAAACGCCCCCCACAAATGCCTATTGGTATCTGTAATCCATCGCCGGCACCAATGTCGAGTCGGTAAATAAGTAATCTTGATGGTTTGATCATCCAACTCATACTGCTGATACCATCCCGCCTCTTGAATTCTCCCATTTCGATTGAATCGTTTTAGCAGTGGCGCCGTTGACAACCCGCAGAGATACTGCGCCTTCGGATTCAATTTAGACAACAAACGCATGCTGCTATAGTCCATATGGTCGCGATGGTCGTGACTCAACAAGACATAATCCATTCCTGGTAGTTCAGTGGGCGATATGGGCAGCGTAGAGAACCGTTTTAACACGCGCGAAGCATTGCCAAATACGGGATCGGTTATCAATGTCTTACCTCCAATTCGGATAAAAAAGGTGGCATGACCTAACCACGCAACCCCATCTATCGAATCGTCTTTAATCCAATCCAACTCTTTAGAAATTGGCAGCTGAAATGTATCGGTCTTCTTGAATTCTAAATACGGATTGGTTTGCTTTTTCCATTTCTGCACATCTTTGAAAGTCAACAAAAACGGGTAATCCGGATTGTAGTATCGTCCTTTTGAAATGGGAGTCCCTTGATAACTCTCCTTTAGCGGATGATATTTCAATGCTGGATTGTGTGCAAATTCCCCTTTTATCATAACCTGTGTTTGACTGTACGATGGCAGCCATTTTGATAATCCAATAAGTAACAAAACAAATGTTATTCTGGCGTGATTCATACTTAGATTCTTATATTTCTGTTGTCCGATGTAAGTCCCACTCGCCCAATACGTGGAGCGCTTCAAAAACCGTATCCAAACCTTTCACACTAACAATCAAAGCCTTATCCGTTTGCTTGACGCTAAACTTATTCGGATTACTGGCAACAAAGCCCATAATCGCTACAAAACTATCGCTGTGATACACCGCCGCATTGGCATCGCCAGGGAAATAGCAACGCATACCACCATTTCCGAGTGAAATCTTCTCCATTCCCAATTGCTTTCCGGACCATTTCAATCGCACCGTGTCCAACAAGGCCGCCACAGTATTTGGAATTTTTCCAAATCTATCCTTTAGATTGTTCGCAAATCGCTGCAATTCCAATTCAGTATTGATGTTCGATAACTCACTGTACAAAGCCAAACGCTCCGCCGTCTGGGTGACGTATTCCGATGGAATTAGCATTTCAAATTGGGTATCAATCTGACAGTCGCGGCTACTGATATCTTCGGGTTGATCAAACAACGCATCAAACTCCTCGTTTTTCAATTCCCGCACCGCTTCATCCAAAATCTTATGATACATATCAAACCCCATTTCGCTGATAAAACCGGATTGTTCTCCGCCCAACAGATTCCCAGCGCCTCGGATATCCAAATCCCGCATCGCAACCTGAAACCCACTGCCCAATTCACTATATTCCTCCAACGTGCGCAACCGTTTACGCGCATCCTCACTCAAAACAGAAACCGGAGGCGAGAGCAAATAACAAAATGCCTTCGTATTACTTCTACCCACCCTGCCCCGCATTTGGTGCAAATCGCTCAGACCAAACATATGGGCGTTATTGATAATAATTGTATTGGCATTGGGAATATCCAAGCCACTCTCAATAATCGTTGTTGCCACCAAAACATCAAACTCTCCCTCAATGAATTTCACCATCACATCCTCTAATTCATGACCTTCCATCTGACCGTGAGCCACAGAAACCCTGCATCCAGGCACCAGATCAGCAATAATCCTCGCCATCTCATGTATGTCCTTCACGCGGCTGTGAACAAAGAAAATCTGTCCGCCCCGTTCCATTTCTTGCTGAACAGCCTCGGCAATTAAGTCCTTGTTGAACATGTGTAATTCGGTATGCACGGGCTGACGGTTGGGCGGCGGGGTATTGATAATCGACAAATCCCGAGCGCCCATCAAACTGAAGTGCAAAGTCCGCGGAATGGGCGTCGCCGTGAGTGTCAATGCGTCCACATTCACCTTAAATTCCTTCAATTTCTCTTTGGCAGCCACCCCAAATTTTTGCTCTTCATCGATGATCATCAGACCCAAATCTTTAAACTCGATGTCTTTCCCCAAGATGCGATGCGTCCCAATCAACACATCCACTTTCCCCGCTTTCACCTTATCCAACGTGGCCTTCTGCTCCTTGGCCGATTTAAATCGATTGATATAATCCACGGTAATCGGGAAGCCCGCAAATCGCTTCGAAAAAGAACGATAATGCTGCTGCGCCAAAATGGTTGTTGGCACCAAAACCGCGACCTGCTTACTATCGCAAACGGCTTTGAACGCGGCACGCATCGCCACCTCCGTCTTTCCGAAACCCACATCGCCACAAACCAATCGGTCCATAGGTTGCGGAGATTCCATATCGCGTTTCGTATCCTCCACTGCTTTGGCTTGGTCCGGCGTATCCTCGTAAAAGAAACTCGCCTCCAACTCCATCTGCATATAATTGTCGGGCCCAAATGCAAACCCCTGCTGCGCTTTCCGCTTGGCATACAAGGCAATTAACTCACGCGCTATGTCCTTGACTTTCTTTTTGGTAGCCTTCTTCTGCTTATCCCATTGCGGACTCCCCAACTTGTGCATGCTTGGGGGTGTACCGTCCTTTCCGGTGTATTTACTTATTTTGTGCAGACTGTTCACCGACACATAAAGTAGGTC
>CAMBTR010000151.1 GCA_945870885.1 Chryseobacterium gleum
AAACAGGTATTAAAAGTAAAAGAGGGTTATTTTATTGAGGTGAGATTTGTTTGCGCTCCGGATTATAATGCTCGATTTTATGCATGGGATGGAAAAAGGAATCGTTGGAAGAATCATTATGATTACGATTATGATTTTTCGGACGACAATATGGCGGCGATTGATTTTTATCAGTTTTATGCGGGTAGAAAGACTGCTACGGTTCAGACTTCTGTGAATGTGTCGGGATTAGAGGAGAGGATTGGTACCCAGGGGTATAATTATTTGTTGAATCCAGACGAGAGCAAGCAAGCGTTGGCTAAATTTTCGGAATTTCAAGTGGCAAGGGTGGGGGAGAAGGCTGCCAATGAAAATCAAATGGTTTTGCGTAGAGGTAGGGGTGTAATTGGGGTGAGGAAATTCCAAGGCAAAGAAGCTACAGAAAAAGGGGTGTTTGAAATGGTTTTGTACGATAAAACGGAGCTCTTGTTTCCAGAGTTGAAGCCATTGAGAGATTATCCTCTTGCATTTCGGACCAATTGGGAGAAAAAAGAAGTGATGGACTTGTTTTTTAGGGTTCATAAATTCTGGGATTTCTCTTTGTATCAAAGCGGAAATCAGGTCAATATTTTGCTGAGAAGTTCAGAAGGCTTGTATCAAATCGAATTGTTGCAGCCAAAGACACGTTGGTCGGATAACCCAAAGAAAGCGAGTCGAGAACAAGTAAAATTTGAAAAGTTGATCCGACAAGTATTGGCTTTGCATTTGCAAAAGGACCATGCGTTTCAAGTATATCAAGCGCAGCAATTTCAAAAACAGTATCAGCAAACGGCGGTGTTGGCTCTGGAAACAGGTGCCCTACCCAAAGGATTGGTTCGTAACTCATTCAAAATTCGCAGCACGGGTCGATTTGCCTGGGCATCGCCGATGTCGCCTGATTCGGTGTTGGCGCTCAATGTGGTTGTTTCAGATCAAGGTCAAGCTCCTATAGATGTTGCTCAGTTTGTTGTAGGCTATAAAAAGCCCGATGCGGTACAGGTGTTTTCAGTGCCTGTAGGTTCCAGTGCTCCCGTGATGCAGACGCGTGAATTTGCGTTGCAATTTGATCCCGCTCGAGTGGCCTTTTTTGCCGCAAAAGATACGGAAGGCAGGTTTTACGCATTGTCCGGCGATGCATTTAGAAAGCTTGAAATCAAAAATAACACACTCATTTACTTGCCTTTACAAGTGGCCGCGGAACAATTGTATACCGATGAATCGTTACGGAATTTGTTGAATTTACCCAAAAAGAAAACCACTCCATGAGTTTTAATTTGATCTTGTTGTCGTTGGCGTTGTATTTTTTTATGCTGCTCGTTGTGGGCTATATCACTGGCAAGAAGGCGAACGACAATGGCTATTTTGTTGGGAATAAGCAGAGCATTTGGTGGATGGTGGCGCTGGGAATGCTCAGTGATAGTATGAGCGGGGTTTCCTTTATTTCTGTTCCTGGGGCAGTCAATGTAGCTCATTGGAGTTACATGCAGGTGGTGTTTGGTTATGTGGCGGGGTATTTTGTCATCGCTTATGTGCTTTTGCCGCTTTACTATAAACAAAATCTTACTTCCATTTATACGTATTTAGGGACTCGACTTGGCTTAGAGCACCAACGTGTGGGCGCATCGTTTTTTGTCTTATCGCGATTATTGGGGAGCGCAGCTCGTTTGTTTCTTACTGTTGCCGTATTACAGACCTATTTGTTTGGACCAATGGGCGTGCCCTTTTTTGTGTCGGTTATTGTGATTATCCTTTTGATATTAGCCTATACGATGAAAGGCGGTATTAAAACACTCGTTGTGACCGATGCTTTGCAGAGCGTATTTCTGATTGGGGGTGTTTTGGTTTGTGTGTTTGCCCTGGCCGATGGCTTGGAGTGGTTCGATTTTTGGCAAAAAGGTGGCGATGCACCCTGGCATCGAATTATGTCGTCTGAGATGAGTGATGTCTTCGTTTGGAATGGCAATAGCAAACTGAATTTTTGGAAGCAGTTTTTGGGTGGGGCCGCGATGTGTATTGCAATGACGGGCCTTGATCAGAATATGATGCAAAAGAATCTGAGTTGTAAATCACTTGGGGATGCCCAGAAAAACATGGTGACCACAGGTTTTGTGGTGCTGATTGTGAATGTGTTCTTTTTGAGTTTGGGTGTGATGTTACACGCCTATTTGCAGAAGTATCAAATCGCCATACCGACATTGAATGGAAAGCCTTCCACCGATGGGATTTTTCCTATGTTGGCGTTGAACGGACATCTGAATTTGTTTGGTGAGCCTTGGTTAGTGCCATTTGCCTTTATGTTGGGGTTGAGTGCGGCTACGTTTAGCAGTGCGGATAGTGTTTTAACCACGTTGACAACCAGCGTTTACCACGACTTTTTAGGGTTGGGCGATGCTGATGATACGCATTCGGATAATGACAAGCGTAAGATAAGGCAGCGGTTGCACTTGGGCTTTGCTGTTGCGCTGTTCTTTTGTATTCTCCTGTTTTACTGGCTTAATGAAAGTTCTTTGATCGATACGGTTTTGATGGTAGCGACATATACTTATGGTCCGCTGTTGGGATTGTTTGTGGTGGGAATATTTACCCGCTGGAATCCTCGTGGGGCTTGGGTTGTGATTTGGAGTTTGATCTCTCCCATTATAACGTATTTACTAAAATTGAGCGATGCTTCTGGGGTGTGGTCTTCGGGAAGAGATTTGGATCGATTTAACGCAGTTGAGAAATTGTGGTACAATGTAAATCCAGCAGGAAAGCCTTGGTTTGGTGATTACGTGATAGGATACGAGAGTTTGATAGGCAACGCCTTGGTAATGATAGTAGGGATGGGTGTCATTCATTACGCACAAAAATTGAAAACGAATTAATCGCAGAAGTAATTCCTCTTAATCTTGAAATCCCTTGCCGCTCAAAATCTTTGGGATGTACTTTTCAATCCTCGCAGTTCGGGTTGCAGATTGTTTTGCATCAGAAAAATGAAGGTTGTAGCCTCGTTGACGTCCGGGCGTGAGTTTTTCGAACGCGATTTTCAATTCTGGCAATTCTTCGAATTTTAACACTAACTCCTGACAAAGGTCGAGTTGCGATGGGTCTGGTTTTGGGATTTTTACACCTGATTTCTCAATCTCAATGGCTTCTTGGATATACTGATTGATTGTGGTGCTTTGCTC